>JABDHA010000229.1 GCA_013285705.1 Acidobacteriota bacterium | reverse complement strand
CAGCGGGCCACCCGAGTTGCCCGGGTTAATGGCCGCATCGGTTTGAATAAAGTGCTGGAACTGTCCCCGAGCGCCGCCCTCGATCGTACGGTTCTTTGCCGAAACGATACCGGCAGTAACCGTCTGGTTGAGGCTGAACGGGCTGCCAATGGCAATCGCCCAATCGCCAACCTGTGCGCTATCGGAATTGCCGAGCTTTACGGTGGGCAGCGGACGATCCACGTCGATCTTGACGACGGCCAGATCGGTGGCCTTGTCGACGCCAACAACCTTGCCCGGATGGCCCGGACCGTTGCCGTCGGGGTCGCTTGCGAGCTTCACATAAATGCGGTCCGCTTTCTCGACCACGTGATTGTTGGTGATGATGTAACCCTTCGGATCGACGATGAAGCCGGATCCTAGCGCGGCATGCGCCTGATCATCGGGCTGCTGCTGGTCTGGTCCCATGCCGAAGAAGCGGTTGAAGAAATCCTGCATACCGCCCTGCCCGCCCTGGCCACCTTGCCCGCCATTCTGATCCTGATCGTCGTTGTCGTCGCCATCAGGATTGTCAGGGGCCTGTTGCTGCGGCGGTCCCTGCTTGAAGGTCTTGCCTCCGCGACGGCGCGACTGCTGTTGTTCTTTTGGCAGCGTCTCAGTATTGATGTTCACAACTGCCGGACCGACTTCCTTGGCTATCCTCGTGAAGTCGGTGGAAAGATCTTTCGGTGAAGGAACTTTCAGCGGAGTGGCATCGGAACTGTCGACCTTCGATTCCTGTCCCTTCACTCCATGCGCAACCACGGAACCAATCAGGATCCCTGCGGAGAGTGTGGCCAAAATCGTAAAGGTGGAAGCGAGACGGCGAATACGGAGCCGTTCAAGCAGCGATTTCATTCAGGTCTAACCTCATGTCTTGGTTGGGGGGCTAACATATAGAACTGCCGGTGAATGCGCCTGTCCCACACTTCAGTATACCGAGGAAAATGAAGCAGATGGCGACTGGATCGGCAAGTTTCACTTTCTCTTCTCATTTCTTTAGACGTCACAAACGGTAAATCTGTCGCATCATCTGTTGCACGTCTACTTCCTAATTAAGTGGAACCGCTTCATGCGCTGTGGGTTGCATGCGGTTCGGCAGGAATTCTGTACAGGCGATTCCGGCGAGAACCAGCAACGCTCCCATCGACGCACGAGAACTGAGGCGCTCGCCCAATACAACGAAAGACGTGATCCAGGCAAAGACCGGTTCGAGGGCAAGGATGAGCGCAGTGTGTGTTGCGGGTAGAAACTGCTGCGCCCAGGACTGAATCGTGAAGGCCGCCGCCGTCGCCAGTAATGCTGCGATCAGCAGCGCAAATACTACGCGCGGTGTCCAGCGGATCGAAGGGTGCTCGAAGAGCGGCCCCGTGATGGCCATAAACGCGGCGCAGAAGCCAATCTGCAGCAGCGCCAGCTGTGTGTACGGCACCCGCGGTAGAGTATGGGCGAGCGCCAGCACGTGCAGCGCAAATCCTAATGCGCAGCCCAAGGTCAAAACATCGCCACGATTGATTGTCGTGAAGTCGAACCCGACGTGGGCAGGTGTGGTGAGCAAGACGATGCCAACGAAGGCCAGCGCCGCTCCACCATAAGCATTCCAGTGGGGCGCGTGCGCCGTTTTCGGGCGCAGAAAAGGAAACGCCGAAAGCAGGGGCACCAGCACTACGACGAGACCCGTGATGAAGGCTGACTTCGACGGCGTCGTCAGCCGCAGTCCCGCAGTCTGGAATTGATAACCCATTGCGAGGCAGAAGCCCACCACGGCTCCGCTGACGAGGGCGCGCTTCGTCATGTGCTGCCAATGCGACCGGTAGACAATCGACAGACAGACAAATGCGATGACCATGCGGATGAAGTTAAAGAGCAGGGGCGAGACATCCCGCAATGCATCTTTGATCAGAACAAAGGTCGCTCCCCAGATAAAGACCACCGCGATGAGAAGCAGATGAGCGCGCAGGGTGCGGGACATGAGGGAAGAGTAGCAGAGCCGTTCTTCCCCAAAGTTGCGAAGCAGCGAAAAGATTGCACGTCGTGACGATGATTCCGGATGCGGAGGCTATATCTGTCACTACATCTGTTCGGGGGCCAGCAGGTCGTCCATGGTCTCGCGGCGGCGAATTACGCGTGCGCGCTTGCCTTCGACCAGCACCTCCGCTGGCCGTGGGCGCGAGTTGTAATTCGAGCTGAGCGACAGACCGTAGGCCCCTGTGTCGAGAATGGCGACGAGATCGCCTGCTTTCAGCTCGGGCAGTTCTCTGTCGCGGGCGAAAAAGTCTCCCGTCTCGCAGACGGGCCCGACAACATCCACCGTTTTCTTGCGTGAGCCTTTGCGTCGAACCACCGGCACAATATCGTGGTGAGCTTGATAGAGTGCTGGACGAATCAAATCGTTCATCGCGGCGTCTGTCACGACGAATGTCTTTTCGCCGTTCTTCTTCACGTAGAGCACGCGCGTCAGAAGCGCTCCGGCCTGGGCTACGATGA
>JABDHA010000228.1:783-2506 GCA_013285705.1 Acidobacteriota bacterium | reverse complement strand
ATCCGACCAGATTACGCACGCGCAAAACGAATTGAGCCGCATTGAGGCCACGCATAAAGTGATGCAGCTGCAATTCGACCGGTTGAACGGCGTGGCCAAGTCCAAGCCTGGACTTGTCGCCCAGCAGGAAGTGGACGATTCCGAAGGGAAGGCCCTGGCGTCGGCGTCGCAGGTGGAAGCGGCGAAGTCGAATCTACAGTCGTCGCAAAGCCAGCTGGCGGCCGCGCAGGCCAAGCGGGAACAGGACCAGGTGCTGTTCGATTACACAAAAATTACGGCGCCGTTCGCGGGCGTGATTACGCAGCGCTTCGCAAATCTGGGCGCATTGGTGCAGGCCGGGACCGGTTCCAGCACGCAGGCGATGCCGCTCGTCCGGCTCTCCCAGGACGATCTTTTCCGGTTGGTGATTCCGGTGCCGGAGTCGTATGTCCGTTACATTCATATCGGCGATCCGGTTTTTTCATATTCTCATCCTTAAGAGTTCCAGATATTCGTCATTTTATTCCATGCGCCATTGACGAAGAAATCTGGTATGCTGATTCGCCAAGAGGTCCCGTATGCCTTGGAAACGTCTCCTGCTGATCGCCGGTTCGTTCCTCCTTCTGACCGCCGCCTATGAGCGTCTTCAATCCGTCGCCACCATGACCGGCGCCGCGAAGGCGTATCTCGCCTCCCTGACGCCCGAGCTGCGCGCCCGCACCCAGTTCTCCATGACCAGCGATGAGCGCCTCAACTGGCACTTCATCCCCATCGAGCGTAAAGGCGTCGCCCTGCGTGAAATGACCTCGGAGCAGAAGCACCTCGCCGAAGCGCTGCTCGCCGCCGGACTCTCCCAGCAGGGCATGATCAAAGCCCACACCATCATGAGCCTCGATCAAATACTCAAGGAAGCCGAAAAAAACACCAAGCGAGGATATGCGTGAAACCGATTCGCATCCTGTTGGCTGACGACCATAACGTCATGCGCCGCGGTCTCCGGTTGCTGCTCGAAAGCCAGCCGGAGTTCACCGTCGTGGCGGAAGCCGCTGACGGCAGGCAAGCCGTCGAACAGGCCGAAGCAACCAATCCCGATGTCGTCGTGCTCGATATTGCCATGCCGAATCTGAGCGGCATCGAAGCTGCCCAGCGTATCGCCGCCCAGCGCCCCAACGCGTCCATTGTGTTTCTGAGCATGCACTCGGACGAGGAGTACGTTCTGCGAGCCCTCAAAGCCGGCGCCAAAGGCTACCTGCTCAAGGATTCCGTCGAAGGCGATCTCATCGAAGCCATCATCACCGTCCACCAGGGACGAACCTTTTTCAGCCGTGAAATCGCCAAAATGCTGGTCGAGGATTATGTACGCGAAATCCGAACCCGAGGCTTCGAAGACAGCTACGCGCTGCTCACCTCGCGCGAGCGCGAGATTCTTCAACTGCTCGCCGAAGGTAAATCCAACAAGGAAATCGCGGGCTCGTTAAACCTCAGTTCTCACACCGTCGAAACCCATCGCCGCAACCTGCAGGACAAACTCAACCTGCATAGCTTCGCCGAACTGATCCTCTACGCCGTCCGGAAACGAATCATCTCCTAGCAATCCAATACGACCACGCGAGCCGGACGGCTTTGGCGACATCTTCTTCCCGTAGCGGCTTCGTCAGCACTTCATACCCGCCGTTGCGGACCACTTCATTCCACAGGTACACGTCAATCGCTCGGGAGATCAGCAGGATGCAGGTTCCGCCGC
>JABDHA010000228.1:0-773 GCA_013285705.1 Acidobacteriota bacterium | reverse complement strand
GGCTAACGCCGACATCGCGTCTTTCCATGTGTCGCCGGCCAGATCCCGATCGAGGAACAGGATTTGCGCTTTCTCCCGCTTCATGAGAGCAAGCGCATCCATGCAGGTTTTTGCTAGCGACAAATCCCAGTGGCTGCGCCGGCATACGCTCGAAACCACCGCGCAGTCGAGCGCGTCGGCGAGAAGCGCGACAATGGTCGGCTTCGCGGGGTTTCTCTTTTTCCAGATTCCGGAGACGGCTCGAAGCAGGGAAGGCATAACGCGCTCGCCTGAGCTTAACCGGGCGAACCGAATCCACAAATACCGAAAAGCCGGTATTCGAGGCTGCGTAGGGACAGTAGAAGCTCACTATTTCTGAATAGTCTTTCGCAGGGCATGGCCCCGCGCCACCAAAGGAGCGTTAGACTCGACTTTCAGCTATTTCCCCGCCAACCCCTCGGTCAACTCAATGCGCGTACCAATGGGATCGATAATAAACGCGATCTTCACCCCCAGCTGTGGAACGTCGCGATAAGTCATATCGAACGCCATCCCATCCGCCGCCAGCTTCTTTGTGAACGCTTCGAGATTGACCACCTCGAAACCGATATGATCGAGCGTGCGCCCCTTGGTCGGCGCCGCGGCCACGTCCACTTTGCGGAAGTCCACTTCTCCGCCCGGAAACATAGCCGCCAGGAAATCGCCGCGCTTAGCTGCGGTCCCTCCAAATGTCTTGACGTACCACGCCCGCACAGTTTCGGGATCGGTCGCCACCAGGTGGATATGATGAAATC
>JABDHA010000227.1 GCA_013285705.1 Acidobacteriota bacterium | reverse complement strand
TTACCGCTCGGATCGCAAGACACCAATGAAAGCGCGGCTGATAGTTTTGCTGCCACCGTGATGATGAGCCAAATCGGAAAAGGCAGCGGCCCTCAGTATAACGGCCTGGTTTCTGCTGCGTTATTTTGGGACGCGCTTAACACATTGGAACAAACCGGCGCACCGGGCCAATACGACTGGGCCGATTTTCAGGTGTGGAGATATAGGCGCTAACCGGAGGCAATGGCGTGATGTTCTGGAGCGCCCTGTGCTTATTGACAAAATCCAATAAAAAAACCGATGGCAAACAACCCAAGCAACACCGCGAGATTGACTTTCCAGAAGAATTTCCAGATCGAACTCCATCTGCTTGGCCGTAACTCTGAACCCATATCCACGTTCCGGACGCACTCCGCGTGTGGCGACAACGGCAAAGCGAAGTCTGATTTCCGGCCCCTTCAATCCCACCCAATCATATTATGCCGGTATAGCTGAGGATAGGCAGCTGGATTTCTAGGCTCCCTTGGGATCACGTCAAAAAGGAAAATTCGTCCGTCTATACTGGCGAGCTCAGGAGCCCGATCCATACGCCTATGAGATTGTTAGCTATTTTTGTCGCGCTTGCGCTTGCATTCGCCGATCAACGCCCTCCGTCGATCCGGGATGACGACTTCAGTTGGACCTGGCGTGGCGGCGTTACGACGGCGCACAGCGCTGCCGACACGCTCGTGGTCAAGACCAGGAATGCAGGACGGCCGCCTCGTCAGACCGATCCGGCTGGCTCCCAGTTACTCGACGAGATTTTTAATATTGCGGTTTTCCCACGAGCACTTTCGGCATCATCGCTTGGCCTAATTCAGGATTGGCTAAATTCCGTGATGCGGACGGGCAATTTATATCTCACCGCAGGCATGGACGCGCCCGGCATCAAAAACGACGACGCTGCAATTGCATCCCTAGCTCAAGAGAATATCGTTACCTACGGTCCCGAAGTCGGGCGGTACTTCGATGCCGCTTTGCAGCTTATCAGCGAGCTAGACGATGCGATGTATCAAATCGTCTCCAATCACCCGAACCAATTAAGTCCGACGGAAAATCAGTTGAACGAGCTGATCACGAAAGAGACCACAATCCTTCTAACCGATGTTCTCGACGCAATGACAATGCCCGAAATTGGCAAGCAATGGCAGAACGAACGGATGAGTGAATTGCGGACAGTCGGGGCGGGCGCCGCGAGATTTCTACTTTCGCCAGACCAGAAGCGCTCCGTGCGGCAGGCGGCTGAGGCCGCTGAGAACGCAACGAGTGACCAGGATCTGAAGGACAAACTGACCGAATTCTCCTTGTCGTTTCGGGAGCCGACCGCCGAAAACTGGTGAATTTCATTTCGACCGCAACCGAGATTGCGAGGACTTGCCTTGAGCTCTGTGGGAGTCCGGGCCCGATCTCCAGGCCAAAAAGGTGCATCCAAACGCTCAGTGAATTGGGGATAGGACTACGAATGCCGGGGGGATGAAACAGTGGGCCGAAATCTGATAGTGATTTGTGGCCAGTGACCATTCCGCTTTCCGGCTGGCCCAATCTCGCGCAAGCCAACGGATTATGTTGCATCCTTTGAATTTGGAAGGAAGGATCATTCCATGCCAAAGATTCTGTCGGTTTATCTTGTGCGCCATGGGGAATCCGAGGCCAACCTCGACAAATCCGTCAATGCCGCGAAAGCAGATCATGCAATCGAACTCTCGCCCAATGGTGCAGACCAGGCCGTTGAGGCGGGCATCAAGCTCGCCACATTCCTGAAAGCGGCGGCAAATGCTGGCGAACTGATAGGAACATATGTCAGCCCGTATACCCGCACTCGACAAACCTGGCAGCATATGAAGACCGGAATTATCAGTGCAATTGGGCACCTGCCAGCAATGCGGCAAAGCCTCTTCATTATGTTCCTGGCGTGGGGGGAGTACTTACGTTTCCCGAAGATGCAAAAGACTTGGTCAGCAAGTGGCTCGGCCACGATGCAAAGTCTCAAGAATGGTTTCTATTGGGAGCGAAGATGCAGGAGATCGCTATAAAGGATTATCTCTCGCGAAAGGGCAATGTGACCGGCTGACGACCAGAGGGCCAAGATGATCGGATGGGCGGGCTTGCTGTTGGTAGTCCGTTTAGGTCTCGTCCTGCATACAGCCCATCTTTTTCTTGTGGAAAACTGGATTTCCAACGGATGTCGCAGATGTAGGTAATATTGTTGGTAATTGGCAAAAGTCTGGTTGAACAATGTAGGCTGAATTCAACAGCTTAAGCTAATAAGTGTGATGCCCGCAGGCGCACCATTTCCGCTTTGTAATCAATAGCTTGCTGATCTGACTGGTTCCTGCGGTTGAATTACGCCGCGGCTTTGTTGGCCTTCCGTGTCTGGCGCGCGGCGCAGAACCCGAGTGCGCTCAGCCCCGCCAGCATCATAGCCCATGTCGGAGGCTCCGGCGCTGGCACCGTTGGTGTCATCAGAAAACCTTCCGTATGTGAGCCCATAAAGGTGC
>JABDHA010000226.1 GCA_013285705.1 Acidobacteriota bacterium | reverse complement strand
AGATGTTCCGGAGCGCCGAGTGCCGTCTCTTTGTTCATCTCCTCCACCTGGGCGTCGGTTGGATCGAGCGGGCTGCCCATCGCTTTGTAGGCAGCCAGCGTATTTCCGTGATCGTCGTCGACGCGGCTGATGGAAACTGGTGCGTTTGCGGGCATTCCATGGAAGATCAATTGAACGTCTTTTGCGGCGCCCGTTTTATCCGGATCGACGAGGTTCCATGCGGCAATTGCGAGTGTTCCGTCCTGGCGTTTTGTGACGATTACGTCTGAAGAGGGATTGGCGATGCGCTGACAGTCGTTGTCACATCGCCCGGTTCCGGCTGTAAGTAAATGGAGTTCAGCTGCTCGGGGATGATCTGCACCTGCGGGAGCACCTTCTTCTTAAAGCCATCTTTTTCCACGGTGATGGTGAAATGCGCCGGGGGCAGGGCATTGAAGTTATAAATCCCGTCATTGCTGCTGGTGCTTAGCTGCCGCTGTCCGGTATCGGCATTTGTGAGGGTGACGGTTGCTCCAGGGATGGCTGCGCTTTGCGGGTCCGTCACGACGCCTCGGATCGAACCGTTGTACTGGGCCTGCGCAGCCATCGTAACCGCACAGACGATTGCAAAAATGATCAGAGATCTGATGTGCGTCGCATGGCCGAGATCACGATCGGAACGGTAATGGAGTGTTCGTAGGATATTTTTTGCATGCTGCCTCCAAATTGAGTAACTCGATCTTTTTGTTATGTACGAAATTTAATTTGCCGCTAATTTACGAAATAGGGTTGCCAGTTATAACGAGTCCGGGGTAGAGTGATTCCGCAATAAAAATGCATTTTTACTTCTAAAAACACATCAGAGATTTGTAGCTTGTAAGCCGCGAAGTGAAAGCGGTTACATTTGCCCTTCTGTCGATGCCGTTGAAGAGGTGAAAGGCAGACATCCCCCTTGAGGTGAAACAACCATGGCGACCATGCTCTCCCGTGGAACGCGCTGTATTTCTGATCACACCTGCAAACAACAATTCCCGAACCGCAAGCCGACATTTTCTATTTTGCTGATGACCGCACTGCTGACTTTCCTGTTCACCACAGCCGCTGTGGCCCAGGTGAATGGCGAAGGGAAAAGGCCGTATCTTGGCTGGAGCACTTACAGCCAGCAGACGATTGTTGCTTCCAGCACAGTGATGAACGAGCAGAACATTCTCGCGCAATCCGATGCGATGCGCGCCTCCGGTCTGGGAGCTCATGGCTTCCAGTACATCAACCTCGACGCGGGCTGGAGTGGCGACAGCGATCCGTATGGGCGCACGCTCTGGAACACGACGGCATTCCCGCATTTTCTGGATATGATTCAGCACATCCATGCCAACGGCCAAAAGGTCGGCATCTATCTGCTCCCAGGAATTGGCACGACGACTGTTTCTCAGAACGTGCCGATTTACGGCACCCAATACCATGCGCAGGACATCGTGGCGCAGCCGCTTACGATCGGTAACGGATTTGGCTACGGCTACAAGATCGATTTCACGAAGCCGGGGGCGCAGGAGTACATCAACTCGATCGTTAACCTTTATGCCTCGTGGGGCATCGATTTCATCAAGATGGACTCGGTAACGCCGGGCTCGTATAACGACAATCTCAACATCAACAACATTCCCGATGTCCAGGCTTATTCCAAAGCCATTGCGCAAAGCGGTCGCCCGATCTGGCTTACGATCTCGTGGGCACTCGATGAAGACTATCTGAGTGACTGGCAGCAGAATGCGAATGCGCGCCGCATTGAAGGCGATGTTGAGTGCGAAGGAGACTGTCCCAATCTGACAGAGTGGCAGCGGGTGCTGGTGCGCTTTTACGATCTGATCGGATGGGAGAGCGCTTCGGGTCCAACGCTGGGCTGGAATGATCTCGATTCGCTCGAGGTTGGCAATGGGACTACGGACGGCATTACGAATACCGAACAGCAGACCGCGATGACTCTATGGGCGATGGCCAATGCTCCGCTTACGCTTGGAGGGGACCTGACGAAGCTGACCAGCTATGGCAAGAGCCTGCTCCTTAACAATGAAGTGCTCGCCGTGGATCAGTCGGGACATCCGGCAAAGCAGGTGACGGGAGGCTACACTCCTGTGTGGGTCTCGAATCTCGGGAACGGTAGCTACTGCGTTGCAATCTTCAATCTCAATGCCTTTCCCACAAATGTGACGGTTGCCTGGAAGGACCTCGGCTTCCTCACCGCGTCGGGGATGAGAGACCTTTGGAACCATGCTGAACTTGGACCGAGCGCCCTATCCTACTCGAGCGTGCTGCCGGGGCATGGAGCGCGCCTCTTCAAAGTCACGGCTGCCGGTCATGCTCCGACGCCTCCATCACAGATCTACGGAGCAGAGACGGCGACGCTGTATGGAAGCACCCAACTTGCGGATTGCTCGACTTGCGCAAGCGGCCATAAGCTGACGTATCTCGGCATTGGCGCGGCCAACTATGCGGTTTTCAATGTGAACGTCAAGAAGGCGGGCGTGTACCGGATGGAGGTCGAT
>JABDHA010000225.1 GCA_013285705.1 Acidobacteriota bacterium | reverse complement strand
GAATTTACCCATCCATCAAAGGTAAATTCGTGAAAACAAACGAGCTTTTTGCTGTAAGCTATTGAAAACAAGGAATCTGCGAAAAAGTAGGGGGAGGGGTACCTGACCGTCGAAACGCAAAATTCGCCCCGCATCGGTGTCCTCGCCATTCAAGGCGATTTCGATGCTCACGCCATCGCCCTGCGCGATGCAGGAGCCGAAGCCGTCCTCGTCCGCAAGCCCGAGGAGCTGGTAAACATCGACGGCCTCATCATCCCCGGCGGCGAATCGACCACATTCCTGAAATTCCTCGCCCGCGACGGCTTCCTCGACGCGCTACAATCCTTCGTAAAAGCGAAGCCGACCTTCGGCACCTGCGCCGGATGCATCCTGCTGGCAAAAGAGGTCCGCAACCCCGCGCAGGAGAGCCTTGCGGTGCTCGACGCGACAGTCGAACGCAACGCTTACGGACGCCAGATCGACAGCGCCATCGTCGAAGCCGAAACGAAACTGGAAGGCGGCCCATTGGAGATGGTCTATATCCGCGCTCCACGCATCGTAAAGACCGGCGCAACAGTCGAAGTCCTCGCCGAGCGCGACGGCTTCCCTGTTCTCGTCCGCCAGCAGCATATTCTTGCAGCCACATTCCATCCCGAGCTCTCGCAAGACCGCCGCGTTCATAAACTTTTTGTCGATCTGGTTCAATCTGAGCAGAACAAGCGCCGCTGAGCGACAATCGATTCATGAGCGCGATTGTCGGCCTGATTCCGTTAGCTTTGAGCACGGATCGCGTATGGTGGATGCCGTCCAACGGCGCACTGCACGGCCTGGCTATCGACCGCTTGATGTGGTGGAACCTGGCGGTATTGAGCGCGCTCTTCCTGCTCGCTCACATCCTGCTCATCGCCGCACTGTTTCGATCGCGACCTCTCAAGCAACGTCATTCTGACGACCAGCGGGAGGAAGAATCCAGAGACCGGCGGCGGAAAGTTTCAGACAAACTCTGGAAGTCAGAGCTTATCCTGCTCTTCGCCCTCACGCTCCTCTATACGTGGATGGCCATCAGCGCCCAGCGCCTATGGGCGACCATCCGCTACCAGGGAGCCGCTCCGCAAGCGTTACAAGTCGAAGTCACCGGCGAGCAGTTCCAATGGTATTTCCGCTATCCCGGCGCGGACGCCGCCTTCGGCCTCACACGGCCTGAGCTGATCAATGCACCCGCCGGAAACCCGCTCGGCCTCGACCGCACCGATCCACACAGCACCGACGATATCGTCTCCAGCACTCTGGTCCTGCCCGCAGGCCGCGAAGTTGACCTGGACCTGCGCTCCATCGACGTCATCCACGGATTCTTCATCCCCGGCATGCGCCTCAAGCAGAACGCCGTCCCCGGCATGCCCATGCATGTCCATTTCACGCCATCCACCCCAGGCGACTATTCGATCCTCTGTTCGCAAGTCTGCGGACTCGGCCATGCCCGCATGCAGACACATCTGCGCGTCGTATCAAACGAAGAATACCTGACATGGCTGGCCAGTCATGCTCCAAAGCCCGTTGAAGGAGCGACGCGGTGAGCCTTCAACTGCAACAAACCATGCAACGCCGCCGAGGACTCTTCACCACGGACCACCGCACCATCGGCATCCGCTACCTGCTGCTCTCGCTCCTGGCTGTCGCGATCGGAACAGTGCTGTCGCTCTTCATGCGCATCCACATCGTCTCGCCCGATCTCAAGCTCCCGCTCTTCGGTCAGATTCCGCCCGAAGGCTATCTCGCTCTGGTGACGATGCATGGCACGCTCATGGTCTTCTTCGTGTTGACCACCGCACCAGTCAACGGATTCGCAAGCCTGATTTTGCCCGCGCAGATTGGCGCGCAGCGCATGGCCTTCCCTCTATTGAACGCAATCGCCTTCTGGCTCACGACGCTCTCGCTTACTGTATTACTCGGAGCATTCTTTGTCCCCGGTGGCGCGCCCATCTCCGGATGGACCAACTATCCTCCGCTCAGCGCCATCGCCGCCGCCGGTCCTGGCCAGGCCACAGGCATGGATCTCTGGCTGGTGAGCATCGGTATCTTCTGCTTCGCCTCGATCCTGAGCGCGATCAATATGCTCACCACCATCGTCAGCAAACGCTGCCAGGGGATGACGCTGCTGCGCATGCCGCTCACGGTCTGGTCATGGCTCGTGACAGCGATGCTCATCCTCTTCGCCTTCAGTATTCTGTTTGCGGCAGTGGTGCTGCTACTCAGCGACCGTCATCTGGCGACGGGCTTCTTCGTGCCAACGGGTGAAGTCATCAATGGCTTGCTGCTCGATCAGACGAATCCGCATGCCAACGGGTCGCCTATGCTCTGGCTGCACCTCTTCTGGTTCTTCGGACACCCTGAGGTTTACATCGCGGTCCTGCCCGCCATGGGACTTACCTCGTCGCTGCTGGCCAACTTCACGCGGCGGCCGGTTTTCAGCTATCGGTTTATGGTGACGACAACCCTGCTCATCGGCGTCTTTGGATTGCTGGTCTGGGGCCATCACATGTTCGTCAGCGGAATGAATCCTTACGCTGGGACGGCTTTCG
>JABDHA010000224.1:312-2559 GCA_013285705.1 Acidobacteriota bacterium | reverse complement strand
ATCAAGAAGGGCAAGTTCGAGCAGTACATCAAGGACGACCGCGAATTCGTGAAGGTGATGGTGAAACGCGCCTCCGACGGCATGATCGTTCGCCATGGTGAAAGTGCTACCAGGCTTGAAGGTGCGGCGCTGACGAAGTTCATGGGGCAGTTGAACGACTATCTCGGCTTCTTCGACAAGGTAAACAAACGTCTGCGCAATGACGAAGTAACCAGCCTGTTTGCCAAGCTGTTTGCGCATGAAGGCAAGGAGCCAGCGAAGCGTGCCGACTTCGAGGGTGATGCGTCGAGCGTTCCGACGAAGTTGACGGAGCTGTATGACGAGCTGAAGAAGATCGAGAAGAAATACCAGTTCAAGGGGCTGGATAAGCCGGCGCATGACGAAGAGCATCAGACATGGTCGTTGATCTTCCACGATGCGCAGGGCGCGGAACGGAAGATCGACTGGATGTTTGCTTCTGCTCCGGAGACGCGGCAGATGCTGGGGAAGCATTCGCAGATCAAGGACGCGCTGGAGCCGCCATTCCTGATCGAATATGCGAGCAAGGTGGCTGCGGCGGCGGAGCCTGATCCGGAAGAAACGGAAGGCGAGACCACAGGCGAGATCGAAGCGGGCAAGCCTGCTCCGAAGCGCGTTGGCCGCGCCTCACACGAGCCGGTAGAGAAGCAGACGCCGCACGAGCTGTTCGAGTATGTCATCGAACAAGGACGGCGCGAGTATCAGGTGCAGCGCTATAAAGGTCTGGGCGAGATGACTGCGTCGCAGCTATGGGAGACGACGATGGACCCCGAGCATCGCACCCTGCTTACCGTGAGACTCGAAGATATTGCGGAAACAGAGACCATCTTTACCACGCTGATGGGCGAGGATGTCGAGGCTCGGCGCAAATTCATCGAAGACAATGCGCTCGATGTGAAGAACCTGGACATCTAATTGTGTTTGGAAGCTGGGAATAGAGTGAGGGTTTATGCCGATTACATCGGCATAAACTTGTTCGAGCAGCGACTCATAAGACGTATTGAATAACACATTGCCGGATCAAGTTTTTGGGCCAAGCTTCTGACAATAGTCAGTAAGCTGAATCAGGATGTCGATCGGGCATCGGGATCTATTCCCAATTGGCGGAGACGGTCGCGATACCAGTCAGTCTTAGCTTCTGGCATATCGTCGGGCTTTTCAGCGGCGCATCGCGGGGGCATCCATATGCAATATGTGGTGCGCAGGAAAATGCGCGGCCAGATTGATAGCGAGTGGTTTCAGTCCGCACCTTTAAAGCGCTCGTGACGCTAGAGGCCCCAAAGCGAGGATCGCCGGTGGTTCCTCAGTTGCCAACGTCGCGGACTCTTTCTCCTGGCGGGTGACAGGGATACATAGCACAGGACAGTGGACTCCGGATATCACCTGGAGCACAGTGCTGGTTTGCATGTCTTCCTCCGACAGCATCGTCGCGGGACTGCCCAGAACCACCAGATCGACTTGATGCTTGAGGACAAAGTCCACGATCACCGGCCCAGCTTCGCCAGTAGTCACTATGTGTTCGACAGGAACCGTGTGCGATTCGTTCATTGGCGCGAGAAAGCGCAGACGTTCCAGCTGAATGCGACGCTCAACGTCATTCTCTGCCACTGCAGAATGTAGAACCGTCAGCTGCACGTGCGCGATGCGGTGTGCCGCGGTCAACGCAGACAGCGAGCAAGCGGAGAAATCCGTCGCCAATAGGACGGTTCTCCATTTTCCTGCCCAAGGCATCAAGGGTTCGACGTCGGGAGTGACCGTCAAGATCGGGCACTCAGTCTTTGCCAGGAGTTGACGTGCGACCTCGCCTAGAGCCGCACGGCCAAGTCCTGTTCTGCCTCGCGTTCCGAGAACCAGAAGATCCCCGCCATCGTCACGTACTGTCTGCAAGATGAGTTCGCAGATGTCGCCTGTCTCAACGACGGAGTGAACAGGAATTCCGTCCGCTCGCAGTCGCTCTTCAACCCGATTCAGCTCTTTGAGAGCCGCTTGATCGGCGGAGAGTGAGCTGGGCACTCCCGTGGGAAACGCATAGCCAATGGGGTCTATCACGTGCACGAGCACCAGTTTGGCGCCATGACGGAGCGCTATGGCTTGGGCATAACGAAGCGTGGACGAGGATTGCTCAGAGAAATCTGTGGCCACAACGATCGTTTCAAATGGGAACTGCTTGGAGTAAGTCATAAGATCTCCTTAGATGGCTACGCTTGGCCACTTCCACTCTCGTATTTG
>JABDHA010000224.1:0-302 GCA_013285705.1 Acidobacteriota bacterium | reverse complement strand
AATTCACGGAGTCGATGATCTGGTCCTTCAGCCACTCCTTCGTATGGGACCCAATCGTTTGTAAAGCCGGCACCCTGTCGATCACATCGATCGCAAGATTGAATCGGTCTACCTGGTTCAAAATCGCCAGTTCCAGCGGCGTATTGATATTGCCCTTCTCCTTGTATCCACGCACATGGAAATTGTCGTGATTTGTTCTCCGGTACGTCAGCTTATGAATCAGCGAAGCATAGGCATGGAAGTTGAAGATCACCGGCTTATTCGTGGTGAACAGGCTATCGAACTCGCGATCCGATAGTCCG
>JABDHA010000223.1 GCA_013285705.1 Acidobacteriota bacterium | reverse complement strand
CGCTGCGAACATGATTTGCATATCGATTGCCCGTATCCAGAATGAATGGAATTTTCCCTTCATATTTGCCGTCAGCCAGCTTATGGCTAATCATCGCAGCAAGGTTGAAGCACATTCCATAAACGCCAAGTTCTTCCCGGAGTTCAGGCGGACAATTTTCCTCATACTCGCTATTGCTCAAAGTCGCAGAGATGCTAAAGATCTTGTGTGAATTTATCAGGGTAACAAGTTCGGCAAATAGCTCTCTCCTCTGTTTGACACATAGCCATCCAAGCTTTCCATTCGGGCCGAATTCTTTCATGTGTACAGGCGGATTAACATCATGCCGTTTTAAGATGTCGAACCAAGTGGGCTCGAAATGATCATAATGAGAGCGATTGATGATCATCCCTCCCACTACAGCAGTAGGAGTTCCGGGATCGCTAGTTCCACTCTCATCCAAATAAAGCCGGACGGCTGCCGTCTGTATTTCTTCGGCATCAGAATTGTGCATTAGCAGCCGAACCTCTTTTCTGTAATGGGGATTATTCACAGCACACCCCCGCTATGGTAATCATCCTCTCGACGCTTAATCCGTCAAGTACGTTATTGCCCTTAGGAGCTCGTCGTTTCGTTCAATTACCGAAGGGCGATTACGCAACAACTGACACATTTAAGCAAGCAAGTTTTCTACGTTAGTGTCATGAACATGGATGTAATGAGGTTTGGTGTAGTGAACATGCCTGTAATGAAGACTAGAGCCATCGCTAAGTTATACTCGCTGCGGGCTGAGAGGTAACTTCCTGCTCTCCCGAATGAAACACTTATCTTCTTTTGAGAGACTTCATGAACTTTTCACTGCCTTGTCCTTCTCCTAGGACTGCCTTGCGAGCATTCCTATCGGCATTCTGCGTTGTTATGCCAGCGACCCTCATAAACGGTTGTGGCGGCGGCAATGGAGCTGCTACCACTCTCACCGGAAACACACCAGTTACTCTGCTGGCGACAAGCACCGGGAACGATCAGCTATCTGAACTCACTCTCGACATCACCGGCGTTACCCTGACCAATAAAGAGGGTAAGTCTGTCTCTCTGCTGTCTTTGCCGCAATATGTCGAGTTCATGCATCTGAATGGAGGCATAGAGCCGCTGCAAACAGCAAATGTTCCACAGGATGTTTACACCTCTGCGACGATATCAATTAGTCATGGCGTTCCCCTTTGCGAAACCTACGATCCCGCCAGCGGAGGCACTGATATCAATTCCGCACAGACGGCTCAAGTGAGCAATGTGACCGCGAATCTATCGGAGCCCATTACCGTTACCGGGACCGGCATGGGGCTGGCGTTGAATTTGCAGGTTTCAGAGTCGACAAATTATTCCGGCTGCTCATCGCTCGTAGGCGGCGCCGTACCGTTCAGTGTCACGCCGACCTTCAACGTGACTCCGGTGACTTTTGCGGCTCAGCCCACGAACAGCACGAACGGAAAGGCTTCGGGACTTCGCGGATTGATTGGAGCGGTGACTGCGGGTGGAACCGGTTTCAGCGTAGCGGGAGACTTTGGCGCCGGTACGAATGCTCCCATCTGGCAGGTCAGTTCTAACGGCGGCACGGTCTTTCAGGGAATTACTGGCGCTTCACAGCTTGCAGCCGGAATGCCCGTGGATATGGACGTGGCAATCCAGACGGATGGAACGCTGGTGGCCACCCGGGTTGCAGTGTACGACCCAACCTCGGCCAATGTGTCCTTTTCAAACGGGCCACAGTCGTACGTGAGTGCCGCAGCGCCATCCATGAGTTCGCTCGCCATTGAAGTGCAGGGCCCGGATTTTACCGACTTCGGTGGTGGCCCGACAGGGTACAGCTTCGGTAATGCTGCCTTTCAAATCTCCGGCCAGATGACAAACCTGGGAGCTCTTCCGTTTACCGCCAGCTTCGACGCGACGAAGATGGTTGCCGGTCAAAACATCTTCGTCACAACCCACGCGTTGACTAACAATGGACCTTTTCAGGCGGCCACCGTTACTTTATTGCCGCAAACCATCAACGGCACGGTCAGCGCGATCTCCACAAGCGGTAGTTTTACAACTTACACGATCTCGCTTCCCGCCTATAACCTGTTTCCGAATCTTGCTGTGCCGCAAGGACAGGCCGCTGTGCTAACAAATCCAAATACGGTCGTCGTTTATGTAGACAGCGATACGCAGATGCTCAACACCAGCCCGCTGGCGGTCGGTGGTGTATTTCGCTTCAGCGGACTGGTGTTCGATGATGGAGGAACGCTGCGGATGGACTGTGCCCAGATAAACGACGGTGTAAAGGAGTAGCCGAGCCCGGTCGGAGACGCCCGGCTTCGGTGCCTAAACGGCGGCATTTACCTTCGTCTTGGTGGAACGCGGCGGAAACACGAGGAGCGTCACGGCAAGAGCCACAATGATTCCGAAGCTGACCTCCAGAAATCTGGCCAGCGCGGCCTTGCCGGGGCCGCCGTCGATCTGGATGAGGACGATGATGGTGAGCGTCACGGCAGCGAGACGTCCGGCTTTTTCATAGGCCAGCATGCTGCAAACGAAGATGCAGAGCGTCACTG
>JABDHA010000222.1 GCA_013285705.1 Acidobacteriota bacterium | reverse complement strand
GATCTCCCGAATAAATCCAAAAACACCAGGGAGAGGATTGTTGTACGGGTTCGGAGACGTAGTTCTAGCAGTTGGAAAAGGTTCGTGAATATTCTCAGCGCCGTAGTAAGTCCGACCCAATACGGCGTAGCTCGCTCCGCTCATGTAAGCATCAACAAGTCCGTGAAGCTCATTCCATTGCTCCGCCCAGATTGCCGTGGAAGGCCACGGGATCTGGTCAACCGCCACGTGTGCCAGCGCGCTGTCACGAAGGCGAGTTAGCACAGTCGGAGTCTGATTGTCGGAAGAATATTCCGTCAGATATTTCGGCGGCAAGCGCTGGATAGTGTCAAACAGGACGGCGAGCCACGCAGGCACTCCCATAGTCTCGGCTTGCTCGCGTGCTACTACTCCGTGCTGCTCCAACGCGGCCCATATCTTTGCGGCGCGGAAGATATCAACCCCCGCTTGGGTTGCCGCAGTATTCATCCATACAGGAATTCCTGGTTGTTGGAGGAATTCTGCTTTAACGAATGCGAGTCGATCGCGGATTTGAATTGATACCTCCGGGGTAAAAAGATGGCGACGCAAATAGCCGCCGAATGTTCGCCGAAGAACCTCACCTGCGTGATCGCCGTCAATAGGCTGTTCGGACATTTGCGCAGTAAGCGATAGTTCAAAAGGCGTGGCTGCCGGAAGTGGTGCCCCGTGAACGAGCATTCGATCAAAAAAATTAATGATCGGGCTACCGATGTTGACACCTGCATCAGGCTTGGTGAGCACTGATGAAGCCTGAAGCACCGCATCGCTTGGTTTTGGATGTACGGCTGTCGCTCCAACGGGATTGTCGGGCACAAGTACCGCTATACCTTGATTGGAGTAACTCGGTCGTCCTGCTCTGCCGAATGCGTTTAGGATTGCAGCATCCACTCGCGAACCGAGGCCGGGAATTCTATCCGCATCGCGAGGGTCGCCCATGGTGGTTCCACCAACAACAACCGCGAGCGCGGGCAAGTTGAGTCCCTGGGCCAACGTGCCCGTAGCAAACATCAGTTTTGCATAGCCCTCTTGAAACATATGTTCTGCCGCAGCCTGCTCGACCTGAAGCATCGCGCTTGTGTGAACGGATACTCCTTTGCGCAGAAGCGAACGTAGCTCCGTTTGAACGCCAAGTTCGGCATCCGCGATTGCCAACCACGCCTCCACGACCGCGGGCATCCGGGTGCCATTGGGAACGTGTGACACTTTTCGCCAGGCCAAATGGATGATGTCTGCTCGTCAAAATGAAGCCGATTGTCGGAATTCCCATGCTGGCCAGCCTTTCCGCTAGTATCCGTGTCGCTGGATTTTTCCACGAAGTTGCAATTTCTGGAACGATCCCGGCTGGCTTCACCGTCGCCTTGGCCTCGATCCCGGCACCGACAGGCGCAAAGCGGTAGTCTTCCCCGCCTGTGCCGAGCACCCATGGCCCTGACAAGCCGGCAACCAAACCCAATGGAGCTTCAAAGGGCATATTCTTCCTATGAGGCTGGGTCTTCCTCAAATCTTCCAAAGCAGTTCTTGCAATTTGAAACGGAGGTTGCAGCCCATCGCGATCAGCAACCAGCATTCCCCGAAGCGTTCGCGTGGGGCGCCATTTCGTAACGCTAGGGCGAGCGTCCAAGCCTCGCGCCGTGTGTAACCAGTCCGCCAGTTGGTCGGGATTACTCACCATCGCTGACATAAGGACAAATCGCATGGCTGGCGCGAGATGGAACAACTGCGCCATCAACACGTCAGCGGTAATACCGCGTTGCTCGTCATTGAGCAGATGGCACTCGTCAAACACGCACAGCGAACATGTCGCGACAACTTCAGGATTGAGTCGGAGAGCGAGAGCGCATTTCTCCGGTGTCATTACGGCAACGAAGCGTCCTTGCGCCACCCCAAAACCCTCCTCCTCTAAGCCGGTGTATTCGCCGCTGCCGATGAAAGCAAGCACCTGCACATTCTCGAATGGTTGAAGCGCATACTGAATGTCGCGGCGAATTTGGTGTACGAGTGCATTCGTTGGCGCGAGATAAAGAATGTTGCCATTACTCAAAGCGTGAACGATGGCCAATTCAGCGACAAAACCTTTTCCACTTCCGGTGGGCATGGCGATGACAGCATCACGGAAAGGCCCCGGCAGACACTGCTCGACGTATTCCATCGCCGAAGGCCAAAGAAACGGCCTTCCATGGTGCTTCGCTGTTCCTCGCACACGTCTTTTGATGTAGTTCGAGAATTGCGAGAGAAAGCCGGCATCTTGAGTTGGCGGTTGCGGAAGAACATGCGCCACGCTGCGGGTTGCTGTGCGATCGAAAGCAGCACCAATTAGAGACGCGAGGTGGTGCATGTCCGCAAATTCAACGCTTGGGAATCGGGCCTGCGGTGCGGTCGCTCGGCGCACTTTTTCCACGATTTCGCTGGCGCGCACGCGCCGGTCGTCACTTTCACCGCCAAGCCAAGCGAGGAACTCGGCTAGAGCACTGGCAAGGTGATGATATATCCACGTCCGCACTTCCTCGACGAGGTTGCTATAAAGCGGTTCGGGTCCTCCATCGAGTGTCGT
>JABDHA010000221.1 GCA_013285705.1 Acidobacteriota bacterium | reverse complement strand
CCCGAAATGCCACCAGGTTTCCCCGGCGTTACGTGTGGGCACGGCATCTATGTTCCGGGATTTGGCAAAGTCTATTTCGGAGAAGTAATCGTGCATCAGGGCACGTTTACTGTGTCGATGGTTCGAGCGCAGCTCGGTTCGCCGGTAGGAGGCGCAATCTCTGCCGCTGTAGTAAGGTCAAATGGATCGGACGGTGGTCCCGGAAAGATCGGGGGCGGATAGCCCTATATTTCTTAATCGCATTGAGCGCGCTTGAGGGGTGCCGACCCGATGCTGTGACGCACCCTGAAACCGTATATTCCACCGTAGACAAGCTTCTTATCCATGGTGATCTGGATGCAGCCCATAAGAAGGCACTGCTTGCAAGCGCGCAACTCTCCTCTCTAGATGTTGAATGGGCCTGGAAATTCCGACTCATCGACGCCCGCGTCCTGCTGCGGGAGGGTAAGAATAAAGAAGTTCTCACTTTACTCTCTGAGGCGCTCCCGTCTCAGCTGGCAACCACAGATGTCGCCCTCGAGCGGACGGTACTCCAAGCATGGGCATACACATCCCTAGGCCTCCGCGAGGAAGCAAATCGAGCCCTCCTACAAGCTCAATTGTTATCTGGAAGTAGCGAACAGTCTCTCGAAAACAATCCTTCCCCGCTGAAAAACCAGGCATTCAATGCCTGGGGGCACCTTTATCTTCAACGGGCCGACTTGATTCATGCCGATGAAATCTTCCGCCGGAATCTCAAGATTGCCCACAATCAAAATGATCTATATCAACAGGCCTTGTCGGAATTAAATCTGAGTGTGGTGGCCCTCCGCCGCGAGCGTTTCGATGAGGCATTGGATTGGTCACAGACAGCAGATCGAACAGCGCAGAACATCGATGCGCGAAGCATTCTTGAAAAATCCCAGGGGAATATTGCCTGGGCCGATTACATGCTCGGGAATTTTGAAGGGGCGCTTGCCGGATTTCGAAAAGCTGAGCAAGAAGCAGTCTCTATCGGTGAGGCGTATGACAGAATGCTATGGCTTAACAATATGGGCCTGTCGCTATATCGCCTTGGCAATCTTCAGGAAGCGGGAATTTGCTATAGAAACACGTTGAGGATAGCGGATACCTCTCAGGATGCAGAGATGCAAATCGAAGCTCACGTTGCTTTGGCTGAACTTCTTTTGCAGTTGGGCGATATCGACTTGTCGGCACAGCACGCTGAAAAAGCACTCGCCATTGCGCGTTTCTCAGGAAGAAGCTCCGATGAAATGGATGCTTTGTTTTTAAAGAGCCTCATCGCCGATCATCAAAAGAGAACAGATGAAGCGACTCAGATCCTGACGAACCTCGAGAGCAATTCTACGATCAGGCCATCCCTGCGCTGGCAGGTTGAGGGCGCGCTGGCAAATCTATATGCTGAGACAGATCAGACAGATCTTGCTGACAAATGGTACCGGCAATCCATCACGACATTCCAGACACAAAGAGCAACGATTAAGAAAGAAGAGTCAAAGTTGCCCTTTTCGACGAATGCCGATCAGCTCAACGACGATTACATTCATTTCCTAGTGGACCATAAGAAAACAGATGAGGCGCTGCAATGGCTCGATCTTGGCCGCGCGCGCACTCTGGAAGAAGGCCTTGGCATCGCATCGACGGACTTCAGCGCAGCTCTCAAACATCCTGTCGATGTACGAGCTACCGCACGCAAGCTCCACGGCACGATTCTGGTCTACAGCCTTGCTCCGAGTGAATCGTACCTCTGGGCCATCACTTCGTCCGGCACGCACTTCTTCAAGCTGCCGGGACAGGATAAGATCAACGAACACGTCAAAAACTATCAACGCGCCATTCTCGATTCGAAAGACACCTTGTCGAACGCCTATGCCGATGGGCTTGGTCTCTATAACATTCTGGTTGAACCGACGCAGAGCCTGATCCCGAAAAACTCTCCGGTCTTCATCATTCCCGACGGCAGCCTCTCCACGCTGAATTTTGAAACGCTGCTCGCGCCTGGAGGCGGTCTTCACTACTGGATCGAGGATGCGACGATCACCAACGCCAGTTCCTTAAAACTTCTGGCTGCGTTCCATCCAGAAACCCATGCGAAAACTCAGAAAAAGCTCCTCCTGATCGGCAACCCCATCTCCCCGGATGAAAAGTTCCCCGATCTGCCCAATGCCGCAGCTGAAGTCTCGAGCGTTGCCAAGCACTTCTCCGCAGCGGAAGAAAGCATTTTCACGCAGAAGCAGGCGCTACCATCCACTTATCCAGTCAGCGCGCCCGGGACATTTTCTTATATTCATTTTGTCGCGCATGGCACGAGCAGCAGCGCCAGCCCACTCGATTCGGCCATCGTACTAACGCGCAACCCATCGAGTCCTGATTCCTTCAAGCTCTATGCGCGCGATGTGATCCAGCAACCTCTGCATGCGGATCTGGTAACCGTCTCAGCCTGCTATGGTTCCGGATCACGCGTCTATGGCGGCGAAGGGCTGATCGGTCTCTCATGGGCGTTTCTCCGCGCAGGAGCGCATTATGTTGTCGGCTCCCTGTGGGAAGTCAGCGACGTGGCCACGCCGCAGCTGATGGACCAGATGTACAGCGAG
>JABDHA010000220.1 GCA_013285705.1 Acidobacteriota bacterium | reverse complement strand
CTCGAATCAGCGCCATAGTACGCGGGTATCCAGGATGTTTGTCAACAATAATTAGAAACTTTTATGAATGGGACAATCGCTTGTTTCCAGGATCAGCTTTTCAAGTAGCCATAGACCAGCCATCACCCTGAAGACCGGGAAGGCCTGTCCCGAATTCGCATCGGCAGGCACGAAAAGGGGTGCCCCATCTTCGCACCCGTTTTTGGGCGCTAAGGTGGGAAAGCACAAACCTTACCCCAGGATTGTCGCCCCGGCAAAAACCGAAGAAAAGAATCGCAGGAACTCAAACCAGTCGTCATTCTGACGACCATAGGGAGGAAGAATCTCAGCGATCCTACACTAGAAACAGTCTTCGTAGCATTTGAAGGCTGGAAATAGGCCCTTCCGGGAAGGCGCATGCTTAGGCACTCATAAGAATAAGTCAATTGAAAGCAGGATAGAATGGTCGAATTATGCGAGCCGCTTTGCTGGTTTCTGCTCTGGCTGTGCTCACTCTTCTTCCCATCGTGCAAGCGCAAGAACATTCCACGACGCCTGTCTTTCGCATAGACAGCTCGCTCACTCTAGTTGATGTGATCGCCGAGAACAGGAAGACCGGCCTTCGCACGCGCGAGTTGCTTACGACTTTGAAGCAGGAAGACTTTCAGATTTTCGACAACGGCCGCGAGATGCCGATCGAGAGCTTCGATATCGGTGCGGAGTATACAACCCGGCCCATTGCACTGTGGCTGATTGTGCGGTGTGACCAAAAGAAACCGTTAGGCTTCCACTCGATGTTTATGCGCGGCAAGACGCAATTTCTCAAGCCTGCGCTTGAGCACCTTGGTGCAAACGACTCGATTGGAGTTGCGCATTGGTGCGACGACGGGAACGCAGAACTCGATCTGCTGCCAGAACATGACTCGGACGCGGCGTTGGCAAAAGTTGAAGAGGTTCTCAGCGAGAAGCCGATTACGGGTAAAAATCGCCCGGGAGAATTGGCAATGCAGGGCATGATACGCATGGTGCTCAAAAACACACATGAGACTGTGCCACAGCGGCTGCCGATCTTCTTGTTTCTGTATGGAGATCACTGCGCGACTTATGTCGCCGAGGCCAACAGCATTGTCACGGATCTGCTTGAGACGTCAGGTATGGTTTATGGCATGAACGACGGCGCATGGCCATTCGATCCGCACCGGATGATGCCTGCTATCGGAGTTGGGCCAGGAGCGGGGCAGATTTCCTATCTCGTTCACTACTACAGCGGTGAAACGGGTGGCGAGGTCTACTCCACTGTCGACCCAAAACTATACTCTGCCGCTCTGGATTACATTCTCACCCAGCTCCACCTTCGATACACCATCGGCTTCAAACCGTTAGATCTCGATGGCAAACGGCACTCCTTGACGGTGCAACTGACCCCGGAAGCGCGGAAGAGGTTTCCGTCGGCAGAACTCCGATTTCGTCCAGAGTATGTACCGGTGGCGAACCGATGATCAGCTCAACGAGCATGCATCCCCGCTGCATACACCGTCTTACCTCCAACAACCGTTCTAAGCACCAGCGTCTTCAGAATCTCCGGCTGAGCAACAGCAGTAATATCGCGGTCAAGCACGACGAAATCCGCATAGTACCCATTCGCCAGCTTGCCTTTCTTCGCTTCGGCAAACTCCGCATACGCCGACCCCTGCGTATAGGCATAGATCGTCTGCCAGATCGTCAGCTTTTCTTCCGGATAATACGTTTGCGTCCCCGTCTCGTTCATCCGAGTGACAGCTGCATAGACGCCGCGAAAAGGCGTGATCGGTTCAACGGGATAATCGGTGCCGAAGGCCAGCGGCACGCCCGCGTCGAGAAATGATTTCCACGCATACGCATACTTCGCTCGCTCCGGACCAAGCCGTTGCTCCGCCCAGCTCATATCGGTCAGCAGATGGTTCGGCTGCATCGACGCAATCACGCCCAACTGCTTGTAGCGGGCAAAGTCGGCAGGGTCGACCACCTGCGAATGTTCGATACGATTGCGCGGGCCGGTGAGACTTGCATGAACGATCCTGCGTCCGTTCGGCGCCCGCATCGTCTGCATGTCTGCTTTCAAAGGCCCTGCATTTTGCGCGGCTGCAAAAGCGTCGAGCGCCATGCTCACGGCGCGGTCGCCGATGGCGTGAAATCCCATCTGGAAGCCGGCCTGTGCGCGTTCCATCGCCATCTGGTTCAGCTTCTGCTGTTCGTAGCGGGGAATCCCCGAATTGCCCGGATCATCGCTATAAGGAGCCTTGAGCGCAGCCGTGCGCGACCCGAGCGAGCCATCCATAAAGCCCTTCAGCATCGTCGTATGCAGCATCGGGTCATCGGCAGGATGGTGCGCGCGCATTTGCTTGAGTTGATCGACAGAGGCATTGAAAGGCAGCCACTCACTGATGCGCGCAGGCAGCTTACCTTCATGCTCCAGCTGCTCGTAGACGAGAAAATCCTCCCAATCCGAGTTGTCCTGTACCGAGGTCACGCCATGCTCAACCGCATCCGCGAGAGCAAGCTCGATGCCGCGCCTCCGCAGCTCCGGAGTCGGCGGCGGAATATGTTGATCGATCAGCGCCTGCGCCGTTTCGCGAATGATGCCCGTG
>JABDHA010000219.1 GCA_013285705.1 Acidobacteriota bacterium | reverse complement strand
CAGATCTTACACAGCCCGTTCGCGCTAGTACAGCTGGCGGAAACGGATGTGGCGAGTCATGGCGAGGACGGCTTATTCGCATTGTGGTACGGGGTATTGGCGGGGATATTCTCGGGACTTCTGTATCTGGGGGGTGCAATCTGGCGACACCGGCTTATTGAAGGCGCGGTGGCTCTGGAGCGGTTAGTGCTGAACTACATACCCGGCGCGGAAGAGACGAAGAGACATATGGAGCGTTCAATCCATATTGAAAACTCATGGGAAGAGGAAATCAGAAAAGCTATTTCCATGACCGATCTTAGCCACGCAGAAGAATCACTTGCCACGGGCAGCCAGCAGCAGGCCTATGGTGGTGCCGCCGGGCTTCGAGGACAGCTTCGCTACGACGAAATCGCGAAAGCTATTTGCGAAAAGATCAAGAGAGAGCCGAATAGCTGGATGGCGCACACCGAAGGGGCGCGCGTCGCCATTGAAATGGGCGATCTCGATACGGCGATCAGGGAAATGAATCTCGCGATCACCGTGGCACCAGAAAACCTGAAGGCTCCGCTGAATAAAATCATCACACAGCTCGACGGAGGCGTGAACACCAACAAATAGCGCACCCTATCAGCCAGTCATACGGCACGCGATGACTCACGGAGCCTCCTTTTGACTTGTTCAAGCCTGGAATCGTCTCCCGGGCCACATTTCGAAGATCATTCTATGAACAAATCTGCTTGCCACTCCGGCAAGGCAAATCATGGCCGAGCTTCATAAACTATGTTGAAGGGTGTTTCGGTTGCCCGGCGAAAACGATTGAAACCAGCCGACTTCACAACCTCACGAATGCGTGTCTCGCCGGTCGTATGGAAGCCAGCTTCTGGCGAATCTCGGCGATATTTTCTTTCGCAGTCTCTACATCTGGATATTCATCCGTATAACGCACACGTAGATCGTCGAGCTTCTTCTGCGCCGCGCCAAGTTGCGACTCCAACGTGCGTTGTTGTTCGTTGTCCGTATTCGATGGCGGCGTGGACGCATCAGGCTTCCGCGCCGTGCTTGCTTGCGGAGGCCCTACGTTGAATGCAGCGAGTCTCTGATCCGTCACCGCCAATTGCGCCGCTAACCTGCGGAGCACGTCGGATCGCGGATGCAAGGGCTGTCTATGGCGATACGGTTGCGCTATCGCATGCGTTGTCAATGGCGCAGATTGCGGAGCAGCGGGAGCCGGCATCGCAGGTGCAACGAAAGGCGAGGCCCTCCACCCTACCAGCAGATTCGCTACAGCATTCGCTGACGCTGCCGAAAGCTTTTTATCCGCGTCATGATAGTTCACGTACAGTAATTTGTCGGAAGGCTGTTTCAGCTCCAGACGAGAGCGAAATTTTACAGCATCGCTGTTCACGCTGACCTGCTTCTCTAACCCTTTTACTGCTTCATCGCTCAGGATCGACTGTGCCAGCGCTACCGCTGGTTCTTTCTCATGAGCACTCATGATTCTCGGCACAGTCTCCCAGGCCGCGTCTGCGTCAAATGACAGCACAGCCGTCGTCGCCGACTGCGCCGCGTCGTGGTGTGCCCAGGCGAAAAATCCGATCCCAACAGCAACTGCAATGCCCGCAGCAACAAGCTTATGTCGCAGCGGCACAGCAAGAAAGCGCAGGAGAATCATCCTCTCTCGCATAGCTCCCTCGAGGTCCGTCAAAGATAAAAAGCAGATTTAGATTTAGTGAAGTGAAGCATGCGCCGTCGTGACTTCCGCAGCTCGCTTCGGAGTCCACCACAGCGTGAAAACAGCTATCGCCCGGTCGTTTGTTGGCGTGCCTGCGACCTTATACTGACGAATTTCAAGCTCTTGCGAAAAACCCAGCCCCATCCGGTAGTGCAGGCTCCCTTCCACAAACGTGCCGTGGTAAGACTGCTTCGTGACCGGATCGACGCCTTGAATCCCATTCAAACTTGCGCGTATATCAACAACGCGGTGGAACGAATGACGAACGCCCGCCGCGCCCGTACCCAAAAATACGGAATGCTCGAAGATACCATCGCTCAGGTCACGGCCTCCTGAAAGATACAGATCGGTTGACGGCGTAAACTTAATATACAGTGCTGCCGTGCCCGTAAACTGCGCACGCTTTCCGCACGACGCGCTCGCGCCGCTCAGTCCGCCCGAAATATTCAAGCTGGCGTGCGATCCCCAGGCGTCGAGCCATCGTAACCCGGCCCCGCCCAGGCTGCAATCAAGCGGTCCGGTTTGATGTTCCCCATTGCCATATACTCCGAGCCCCATCATTGGAGTCAGCGCATGCAGATATTCCACTCGAGCGCGTGCCGTCTGGACTAGAAAGTCGTCTGCGTTGTATTGCGTATACGTGTGAGTCGCGCTGAAGTCCCAGAACGACCGTCGCGAATCTTCATAGCGCACCTTGCCGCCGTCCTCACCTGTCGTAACTCTTCCGGAGTGCATCCCGTATACCACGGTCTCGGCGGCAGGCACTCCCGCGTCGCCCACCTGCCGGAAATCAAGCGGAGCCACCACTCGCGCCGCATCCGTTCCATAAGTATTCGTCGCCGTGCCCTGCCAGGTCCATCGCGGACTGATTTCGCCGGTCGCGCGCACCGCCGCACGATTCAGGCCG
>JABDHA010000218.1 GCA_013285705.1 Acidobacteriota bacterium | reverse complement strand
TCAGACAAGCGAAGGTGCGAGCCGAACCGGGTTGCAACCGGCACTGACAGCAGCAAAATTCAGAGTACACAATGGAGAGAACGATATGGGTGATGAACGGATGGGCGATGAACGGATGGGTGATGAACGGATGGGCGATGAACGGATGGGTGATGGCGGCAAGAACGCACAGAGGGTCTTCAGCACGGTGTCGTCCGGGGCCGCCGGTATCGTTCTGCGAGCGACCGTCGAGAGTTTCGGTCCTGCAGGTGACGCAGAACTGCACTTAACTGTGAGGTGGCCTGCCTCTAGCCTCGCCGCAGGCGAGATGGGAGCGGTTTCGCCACGTCAGAGCCAACCCGTCAAATCCAACGAACATGACGGCCAAAAGTCCACGGAAGGCAAATTAGCCGTACCGGCCAAAGTGCCGGCTGGTCCGGTCGAAACCGGCAAACCGCATCCTGCCGGCAAAACGTCACCAACTAGATAATGGCGTGGGGATTATAGGAAATGGGATCCTCTCGATTTGGGCGCCGCTTGCTCCGGCGCCCCGCTTTGCATCATGCTTTGTTAGGTGTTCTTCTCTTTTCGACGACAGTAACCGCTCAAGTTGGAATGGGGAAAAAGGATGCAAGTCTTGTTCCACGCCGGCTGACGCTCTTCCACCTTCCGGCAGCGGGTTCGATCTCCCTCGAGCTTGACCGGTCCGAAGTGAGGCAAGCCGAAATTCTGATTCAAACGAGCGCACCGGGGACCGAATTCTTTGTCCTTGCTCCCGATGGCCGACAGTTGCAAGTTGCGAGCGCGGAGTATTCGGAATGGCTGGTCATTTCCTTCCCGTTTGCAACGGGCGGGGAATATCGCCTTTTGGCGCGAGCGAAATCTCCCCAGGACTATATGCACGGCATTGTCTTTCGCGCTCTGCTTCTTTACTCTTCTACAGCCCGCGCAGCGACCCTCGCAAAGGCAGAAGCGCTTTTTGGATCTGCGCAGACACTTTCTCGCTCACCGAAGGCTGCTGAGCTTCGCGAAGCGATTGATGCGTACAAGCGAGCGGGCACGGCCTGGGTGGCTGCGGGCGAACGTGAGGGCCAGGTCCTCGCGCTCGTCGGAGAAGCGCAGGCATGGTTTGGACTAAGCGAGCATGATAAAGCGACAGCCGCTCTAAACCGCGCGGCAGCTATTGGCGCCCCAATGCGTTACTGGCAAGCTTGGTTGGCAAACCTTAAGGCCCAGGTGTATCTGGACCGATGGGAAAACGGGCCAGCGCGGAAAAACGCGGAAGAAGCTCTCCAAATGAGCCGTGGCCTCAATGATGAATGGCTCACCGCCGATGCTCTGGCAGACCGCGGGGAGTCAGAATATCTCACACACGATCCGGCGGCCCCGGTGGACACAGCACACGCATTGCAGCTAGCGCGCGAGATAGGTGCTGTGTCCACTATGGCCCGTGCGCTACGCTGCAACGCCTGGATCGAGAAAGATCAGGGACATCTAACACGCGCCTTCTCCCTCCTTGATCAGGCCCGAGAATATTTTCACAGCGATGGAGACATTCGGCCTGAGTTGCAAGCGATGGCCACACTTGCCCAGATTGAAAACACTTCAGGAGAAATCTACTCCACTTTACTTAGGCATTCGAAGCTTGCCGCCCTGATACGCGATACCGGTTACGCGACCCATTATGCGATACTCCTCGATGACATCGGCCGCGACTACGAAGGGTTGAACCGGTTTTCCGATGCTATCGTGTACTTTCAGCAGGCCCTGGCGGCATACAAAACCATCCACCAAGCTTCGGGTGAGGCAATGGCGCTCTTGTACCTGTGTTCTGCTGAGCTGGAAGAGAACCGCTTGCATGACTCGCTCAGGGACTGCCGGGCCGCCACCGCAATCGTCGAGCAATTCCACGATCCGTGGCGCTTGGCGGACGCGAGCTGGCAGCTCGGAACAGTGCAGCGCGCACTTGGTCAGTCCGCAATGGCCATTGACAGCTTTCGTCGGGCGACCAAATTTAGCCAAAGCGCAGAGAACATGATCGTGGAAGCCCACGCTCTGGTGGATTGGGGCGATACTCTTGAAAGCCTCGGCAAGCGCAAGGAGGCGCGAAGGCTCTTTGACAAGGCTCTAACTCTCAGCGAGGCAGCCGAAACGAGACCATTCCAGCTTGAGGTGCGCTATCGGATTGCACGTTCCGAGTTCGAGTCGGGCCGCGATGAGGATGCCGAACGCGACCTGAAAATTGCGCTCCAAAACGTCAACGCCCTGAGACACTCCGTCGGCAACGATGATCTGCGAGCCTCCTACTTCGCCCAGATGCACAAGTGCCATAATCTCTACGTCGAGATTCTGATGCATGAACAAGAGCGCAATCCATTATCGGGCGCCGCGGCGCAGGCTCTGGAAGTCAGCGAGTCCGGCAGGGCACTCACGCTGTTGGATGCGATCGTGGCGCACGACGGCGATCCCGCGGCACGACAGCAAGTCACCGCTTCGCAAGGGTTGATCGAACTGCACATGGGGGTCGAACGCGCATATGATCAGCGGCTGAAGTTGATGATCGAAGGCGGCAGAACACGTGAGTTGGGCGCCAATGCTGTGGCGTTCTGGCTGGTTCCTCCGCGCCGTCAGCCCGCACGCTCTTGGCCCCAGAGATTGTCG
>JABDHA010000217.1 GCA_013285705.1 Acidobacteriota bacterium | reverse complement strand
AGAGCTCGCCGACTATCCATTGGGAGGTATGGCAGATACCGAAGCGGCCGCCATGACGACAGCAGTGGCATAAATGAGTCAATTAACATCCCTGGAAAATTGATAGCACTGATGATGTGCGACTGCCGCATAGTTACCGTCTGAAGGGAGAAAAAGAACCACTGATTTCGAGGGAGAATCACCCCATATTGCCCGAAATGGGTAGCAACAACCTCCGAACCATGAGCCGCATGATTCAGGCCGTAAAACGTGAGAGTAGTTTGGGACAAAATGACCGACGCCCAAACAGCCAGTTCGCCGATTGGAAATAAAACTGAAAATGGGATGCGTGCGGCCTTCACGGTTGAAGCTTAGCGCATATCATTTCTAAAACCTATGCAAATGGCGGAACACTAAATAATCCTCCGCGGTTTAACCCTGATACTTCATCCCAGCCAACGCACCGAAATCCATGTCAAGCCCTGCGTCCCGCCGCGCCACCCATAAACATCTGAATAAAAACCACTTACCCGCCAAAAATAGTTGGCATAGTATTTCGGTCTAAATTGATATCCTGAAATAGAGGGAGTTTTTCTCCTCAAGAGTGTCATCCCGGCCGAAGCGAAGACACAGGACTCCCCGCTAAGTGATTGAAAACACTAGAACCACCCTAAGCCGTTTAAAATCATCGGCTTATCAAGGGACGATCCCCCTGTAAACTATTGAAAATAAACGAAACGAAGAACTACGACCGGGGGAGGGGGAGTCACCCGTTCAGCCGGGCCTTGGCCACAGCGTCGAGGACTCCATTGAGGAAATTGATCGATTCGGGTCCGGAATAGCGCCGTGCGATCTCGAGCGCTTCGTTAATCACAATGGGCGCGGGCGTTCCCGGGAAGCCGAGCATCTCCGCAATCGCCATGCGCAGCACGTTGCGGTCGACGCTGGCCATGCGGTCAAGCCGCCAGTTGGCCGAGTGCTTCTCGATCAGGTCGGTGATGTCGTTCTCGCGGGCCACGGCCACACGGAAGAGATCTTCGGCAAAGCCGCGCACATCGTCGTCGTTCTCTTCGCGCGCCTTCCAGAAGGTGTTGCGAACCTGGTCGGGCGTGTGTTTGCCCATGTCGAGCTGAAAGAGCATCTGCATGGCAAGCTCACGCGACTTGCGGCGTTTTCCCGGCGCACTCGCACGTGGACCGCTCATGCCTTCACCGATCCGGCTTTGGCCGCGACCTTGCGATGCAGCGAAATCATTTCGATTGCAGCCGATGCCGCTTCAAAGCCTTTGTTCCCGGCCTTGAGTCCGGCCCGGTCGAGCGCCTGCTCCAGCGTCTCGCAGGTCAGCACGCCAAACGCGTGCGGAATCCCGGTCTCCTGCTGCGATTGCCCGATGCCGCGCGAAACTTCGTTGTAAATGGCCTCATAATGCGCAGTTTCGCCGCGTAAAAGCACGCCAAGCGTGATCACAGCATCGACTTTTCCCGTCTCGGCAACCTTGCGCGCCGCCGACGGAATCTCCCACGCGCCAGGAACCCGAAGGATCTGAACATCCTCCTTCTTCGCGCCGCTGCGATAGAGGCAGTCGAGCGAGCCCTGCAGCAGCCGGTCCGTAATCACCGCGTTCCAGCGAGCAACGACGATGGCAAAGCGCAGCCCTTCAGCGGAAAGATCGCCCTCAAGCGCCACAGGCTTGCCTTGCAGCGGGTCCAACCACTCCCAGAAGGAGAAAGCCACACCTGGAACCGGCTCGACCGTAAAGAGCCGCGACTTCCAGTCCGTATCCGCCGTTGCCGTGATGCGGCTCGCGGCCTCAGCCTCGCCCCAGCTTTGCGCGAGCCACTTCTCAGCCACTTCGCGGACGGAATCGAGGCTGGTGACCTCCACAAACACGTCCGCGTTCGACGGCAGCACGCCATCGATAAACTCCAGGTTGCCCAGCGGCGCCAGAAATGCCCGGCCGCGGCTCTGCTCCTCGTCCCAGTCCTTACCCCGCTCAAAACCCAGCGCGGAAAAGAAGCTCGCCAGCTTGTCGAAAACAGCCGGTGTGCTGGCCTGACGCACTGCTGTAATGCCTTTGATCATAGTTTGACTTTACCAGTGCGGAAGGCTGCACGGGAACCCGGACCGGCACAGTTACTGCCGCATCGCTACAAGTTTCGTTACTATTGCAAGTGGAGACCTGATGTTGGCAATGTATCGAAGTTTCTTGAAGTCTTCCTTGATTTTAGCGGCGCTGCTTGTGGCGCCATGGTTTGCGCAGCCCGCGAACGCGCAAAGCTACCTGAAGAACAGCGAGATAGGTTTGAGCGCTTTCGGCCAGATCACAGGCTCATCGAATGGCGATGGCGTCAACGTAAAACCGGGCGATTCACTGGGCGGCCAGGCGACCTTCCGTCACATCTATCACCCATGGCTGGGTTATGAGGCGGGATACGGCTACACCCGATTCACCGACCGCTACTCCAGCCTTCCATTTGGAATACAGCACAATACGCATGAGTTCGAAGGATCGTACCTGCTGACCGCTCCCCACCTGCTGGGCATCCAACCATTTGGGCTTGCCGGCATCAGTGCCCTTTTGTATTCGCCCTCACTCAATGGCGGACAGAACGTGAGCGCACAGGCGCGGCCAGCCTTCACCTTCGGTGTGGGCGCGAACTTTCCCCTGCT
>JABDHA010000216.1 GCA_013285705.1 Acidobacteriota bacterium | reverse complement strand
AGACCGTCAGGCTCCTGGATCGATTGGCTCAAGGCGAGAAGCCGTGCGAGCTGAACCGACGCCTCAAGGCCGGCACGGTACTCGTCCGCGAATACTTGGGCGAACGGCACACCGTGACCGTTGTGCCGGATGGGTTCCTTTGGGCTGACAAGACCTATCCAAGCCTGTCGGTGATTGCTCAGGCCATCACCGGCACCAAGTGGAATGGCCCCCGCTTCTTCGGACTGCGTATGGCACGAGAGCCCGAACCAAAGGAGCCCGAACCGCCACGAGGCCGCGCTGCGCCTTCAAAGCATAAACGCGGGCGGTCTTCGATCAGGACCAGCGAACCGACTGAGCGCAGGAGGGCTTCTCATGGATAGGCCCACCAAGAAGATCCTCCGCTGCGCGATCTACACCCGGAAATCCACCGATCATAACCTTGACCTGGAGTTCAACTCGTTGGACGCCCAACGCGAAGCCTGCGAGGCCTACATCAAGAGCCAGGCGCACGAGGGGTGGCGGCTTATTCCGGGTCATTATGACGATGGCGCATTCTCCGGAGCCTCCCTCGACCGCCCTGCCCTGCAGCTACTCTTGTCCGAGGTCCGGGCCGGCAAGGTCGACGTCATTGTGGTCTACAAGGTCGATCGCCTCACCCGATCGCTGGCCGATTTTGCCAAGCTGGTCGAGCTTTTTGACCAGCATTCGGTCTCGTTCGTATCGGTCACCCAGTCATTCAACACCACCAGCAGCATGGGACGGCTGACCCTCAACGTGCTGCTGTCCTTCGCCCAGTTCGAGCGCGAGGTCATCGGCGAGCGGGTTCGCGATAAGATCGCGGCCTCCAAAGCCAAGGGACTTTGGGTCGGTGGTTCCGTTCCGCTTGGCTACAAGAGCCTCAACAAGAAGCTCGTGGTCGTACCTGAGGAAGCTGAGACCGTACGGCTCATATTCCGGCGTTACCTCGGACTCGGCTCGATCCGGGAGCTGGCCGAAGACCTGGACCGCCAAGGTATCCGCACCCGCAAGCAAAAACTCTCGAATGGGAAACATCGCGGCGGCGTTCGCTTTGGTGTCGGCTACCTCGTCATGCTGCTCCGGAACAGGTTCTACGTCGGCGAAGTTACTCATCGCGGCCAGATCCATCCTGGTGAGCAAGTCCCCATTATGGATCGAGACCTGTTCGAAGCAGTTCAAGCCAAGCTCGCCGCAGGCTCCAACGCCCGCCAATTGAAATTGCGAGCGTCTCCGTCAATTCTCGCTGGGCGCCTTTTTGATGACCGCGGCAACCGAATGACGCCTACTCACACCAACAAGAGAGGCGCGCGGTATCGGTACTACGTGTCGCATCCAATTCTGCAGAAGCGGAATAGTGAGGCCGGTACCGTAAGCCGTGTCAGTGCCTCCGATATTGAAGCCATGGTGCTCAAAGCGGCACGCGCCCATTTAGAGGAGCGCGGGTCCGTCCCTGGCCACGATCATCTAACCGGTCAGGATCTGGTCGCACACTCTGTCGAACGGGTCATTTTAAAGCCTCAGGCCATCGAAATTCGATTTGCCATGCCCGAGCAATCAGTCCGCCCCGGCGAACAAACGGCCGTTGTTCTAGCCGTGCCCTGGAAGCCCACCGGCATGACGGCCGTCAAAGGGCTGCTCCATACCCCGGCTTCCAAGACTCTGATGACCGCGATGGAGCGAGACACGCTACTCACCGCTATTGCAAAAGCGCGTGCTTGGATTGAGGACCTCACCGAAGGCCGCGTCACTTCCTTTGCGGACATTGCGAGGCGCGAGGGCAAGGTGGAGCGCCACATACGCCTGCTGGCGCTGCTCGCGTTTGTTTCCCCCTCCATCGTGACGGGCATTGCCGACGGAATCGTGCCGCCGCTTGGCGTGACCAAGTTCGCTAAACGACTGGCCTATGGTTGGTCAGAGCAGCGTCTGCAGGCAAGTTTCGATGCCCACTATGCCCCTTCGCGCAACGGCGGCTTCACAAGCCGACTTTCTCGGGTGGTGAGCTAACTAAGGGTATCGACCCTGAAAGTACGCGACCCGCCGTCTAAACGAGTAGACCGGATCGAAATTTAGTCTGCCTCGCCGTTGCTCGCTCCGATCGGCCTTAACGCTTCTTCAGGAAGTGACTGAGCGACTTTGATCCCGTCCGGTCCAAAAGGGTATCAAGCTTCAATCTTCCAGATCAATCACAATGGCCCTTTCGCACGGTTCACCGGAGCGTCGCCAATTGTTGAAGCTCGTAAGCGATAGACGAGGGATGACGTTGGCGTTTTCCGCGAAGTAAGGTACATTGCAACCGACCGGGATGGAGGGCACTACTATGCGCGCCTACACCATCGCCATCGCAATCATTTCGTTGCTTGCCTTTGCCAATGTCGCATGCGCCCAGGATCGAACTTTCGGCGATTTTGACTGCACCAACGATTGCTCCGGTCATGCCGCCGGATACAGATGGGCAGAGAAGCATAGCATCGATGATGAATCTGACTGTCCGCAGGGCAACTCGCAGTCCTTTCACGAGGGTTGCATTGCCTATGCTCGGGATCCCGGCCGGGGCGCAGACGAGGATGACAATGGAAATATGACCGGCGGGCCTGTTAGACACACAAAAGATTCTGATGACGACGATGATGACAACGACAGGTGAGCTAAGTCCAGATTGAATGAA
>JABDHA010000215.1 GCA_013285705.1 Acidobacteriota bacterium | reverse complement strand
AGATCACCGGGCTTGTTAAGTACGGCAACCATACAGGCATCATCCCCATCAGCAAGCTTGTCGATACCGGCGATAGCCGTCCGCTGCCTTTTGCTGCCGATATCGATTTAACCGGTCTGCTCGCTTGGGGAACCGCTGCCGATACCCTTGCCGTACTTGCGAAAACTGCCAGTACCACATCGCTGCTTAATGCCAGTGCGCAGCTTCTTTCCGGCAGCAATGAGTTCACTCAACTCCGCGTTGCCTCAGGGCTTCCTGCACCGGGCCTTGCTCCAATGAGCGTGCGCTCGCTCAAGCGCCAACGTTCCTCGCCGCCTTTGCTTACACCCCTCACAACTGGCCTCACGATGAAGCCAGTCGGACTTTCACTGCCACCGAAAATTGCAGTGGTTCCTGCAGCTATTTCCGTCTTGCTGGAACAACCGCGTCTCCGCGCTGCGTTGCAGGCTCGTGCACAGGCAGCAAGCGATGCGCCTGTATCTCTCAAGACTACTGTCACGACTATTGCAGCCGCAAAACAAGCTATACGCATGGCTGCTCCCTCGCTTGACACGCTTGCGGGCGCGCGTCTCGTCCGCGTGCCATCACCTACTGCTCCACGGGCTACCATGCTTGCCCATTCTGGCAAAGCACTTCGCACTGGCGACCTCGGAGCAGTGCAGAATATCGCAGCGATCAAGAGCTTTACGCAAGCTGTGACTGACTTTACAGGGAAAGGCATCCAGATTGTTTCTGGAGTAACCCACGTCTGGGATCTTCCATCTGTGATAGGGCAACAGATTGTGATCACCGGAACCGGCGCTGTCCGTGTTGCTTTCCTAGACCGTACTGGCACACCTGTTGAAGATTCCGAATATATCATTTCGAAACAACTCACGCTTCCTGTTCCGGCCAATACTGCGATGGTCGCCATCACTTGCCTCGGGGCTCCATCAACAACTACTCCCACTTCCGCTTCGGGATTTGGCGCTGTCTCTGTTGGTTATGCGCCGCAGGGCCAGCAACCTGTCGTCGGATGGCAAATCGGCAATCATGCTCCGCAGATCAGTGGTCGTGCTCTGCTCGTGCGCGGAGGCACGTTGCTCCTCTCCACGCATTACATCGACCGTCAGAACAAGCAAAAGACCAGCGACACGCTCGCACAGATCTCCTATCCACTTGCCGATCAGGTGGGCACAGAAACTCGTCTGCCTGTGCAGATTGACACTATTCTTGTGCTCCTCGATCGGCAGGACGCCAACGCAGCCAGCAAAGGCGATCTCGCAATTGGTGTTACGGGGGCTACCATCCAAACGCCGCCGCTCATCGTTGTCGGTGGCACGCATACTGCGCTGCTTTATCCCATTACGGCGCATGATGACAATACCGGCAACATAAGCGTCGCTGTTGGCAGCCTTTCGGGTTATCAGGTTGCAGGCGTCGCCGGGCTCTCCGGTTCTGCGCAAACTTGGGCTGTCCGCTGGAATGGAAAGATTCCTGAGCATGTGGTTCCCGACGGCCCGCTCACACCCGACGGCTCTGTCACCGTACAAATTCAAATGCAGCAAGGAGGCACGCAATGAGCACGCCGCCGCAGCCCTCCAAGGGCAACATGGTTCTATGGGACTTTATCGAGCCGCCGCTCGAAGACGGCAACTATCGTTGGCATACACAGACTACGGTCAGCTACGGCAGCGGAAGCACCGCTGCCAATCAGCCGCTGCCGGAAGCTGTCGGCTACTTCAACGTCGAAGGTCCGCGTTTTCGCATCGATGCCAGCGATGTGGCCGGAATGTTTCCTCCACGTAATGGACACGGCGGCTTCAACACCAGTCTTCCGCACATTGTTCTCTACAAGCGCACGCTTCCGTGGGAGCGCAGGCTCGATCCCGATGAAAATCTGTGGAAAGGTCAGACGCCACCTGCATGGAACGAGAATGTTCCCTGGGTTGCGCTCCTTCTCTTTGAAGAAACCGAATGCACCATTAAGCAGAGTGTGGCTCTTAGCGACGCGCTGCCGAAACAGGTTGTCACCCAACTGGCTGCACCCCCTGGGACGCAGGTTGATACTGTCAGCGCCAATAGCTCACTCGTGCAATCCATGCTGCCATCGCTTGAAGAGCTGAGTCTTCTTGTTCACAACCGCCAGGTTAATGTTGATGACAAGGAGTTGAACGCGGCGGGCGGGAAGGGATGGTTTTCCGTTGTCATGTCCAATCGCGTTCCTGAAGAAGGCAAGAAATACGTCGCCTGCCTTGTATCTCTGGAAGAGCGCTGGGACGTTGTAAAACAACAACCTCCCACAGAAACACAGCAACCCCCCGTCATTGAAAATCCAAATCAGCCTGTTCGCGAAATAGACGGTCAACGTCGCGCGCAAATTCTTGCACCGCAACCTTCGAGCACTACACGGCTTCCCGTCAGCGATTTTCCCATCACCAGTGCCGTTCCTTCGCAGAGTCTTCTGCAGCCGACCGAAGGTTCCATCATTTCCCAGTATGGGAACATCACGATTGTCGGTGATCCAGGCCGCATCATCTTCAACTTCCAGACCACTTTCATTCTTCTCTTTAACTGGAAGTTCGAATGCACTACCGCCGGGACCTTTGAAGAACTGATGCAGGCTCTTGACGTCAAAATGTTTGGCAATCCCAATACGCAGGATAAGCCTGCGCTCACGGATACCGGGCATCTGCAAATGAAGATTGCTGATCGCGCGGGAGAAACCGAATCGGCGT
>JABDHA010000214.1 GCA_013285705.1 Acidobacteriota bacterium | reverse complement strand
TCAGGAAGTCGTAGGCGGGATCTTGATGTATCCAGCGCATGTCGGTGGCTCGCTGGCGATAGCCTTCTTCAAGAAGAGCCAGCGTCTGTTCTCGTTCCCCTAACTGCGCATGGTAGCCAGCCAGCTCCACGGGAGAGACATAACTGCTCTTCGCCTGCCCTTCGCGCACATGAAGTTGCCAGCGGATGAAGCCGCGCCAGCCGCCATTCTCATAAGCCTGTCGTACCTGCCGGGCAGTCCCAGGATCGCCACTTGCCACAAGCATTCGCTGCCACGCGTCCACGGCTTCTTTGTAATCACCTTTCCTGCGCCAGACATCCGACTGGAGGAAAAGTAAGTACGTGTTATTCGGCTGGGCCTCGAGTCGAAGGCGCAGATCGGAGAGTGCCGCATCATATTGGTGGGCGAAGGAGTACATCTCAGCTAACGCTGACGGACGCTGGTAAGGGGCAAGCTCAATCGACTTCTTGGCAGCCTCGATCGCTTCGACCGGGCGGTTCATCGCGTCCAGAACACACGCCCGGAAGTAATACATTTCACCGTTGCGTGGATCGAGGCTAATGGCACGTTGGGATTCGAGATCGGCGTTGCTGAAGTCCCAGTGCGCTATAAGGTAGACCGCCGCCATGGCCAGGTGCGCCTCGGCTGAATCAGGGGCAAGCTCCAGGGCACGCTTCGCTGCCTCTTCCTCTGGCCCGAAGGCAGTTCGTGGGTCCAGAAGATCGCCCGCAGCGCCTTCCCCGTAATAGTTGGCGAGCCCCGCCCATGCCTCTGCATAGTCCGGCTGAAGCTCCGTCGCTCGCCGGAAGTACGCTCCCGAGTCCTGCATGTTGCTGCTGAACCACAGGTACTTACCACGAAGATAGGCGTCGTGCGCCTCCGGATTGATATAGCGTTGGGTTGCGGCAACAGGCGTGGCACTGTGCAATTGTTTCGCGATCTCCTGAACCGCTTCCTCGGCAAGCGCAGGGTCGCCTGAGTCCCGATTGAAGCTTTGCGCCCAGATGTGCGAATCGGTATCAGCACGAATCAGTTGCAAGGTCAAGTGCAAACGACTGCCTTCGCGGGCGACTGCCCCCTCCACGATCCCATCGACACCGAGTTCGTGGGCGATCTCCGAAAGCGGACGGTGAACCCCCTTATACTGCATTACCGATGTGCGTGAGGTGATCCGGAGGGTTGAATTGCGCGCGATCATTGTGGTCAGTTCGTCAGTCATTCCGGCTGCCAGATACTCCTGGCCGGTGTCGCCAGAGACATTATCGAGAGGAAGCACGGCGAGCGACTGGATGACACGCGGCGTGCTGCCCAACCGATGCTTCGCCAGCAAAAGACATAGCAGCACGAGCACCGCGGCGGCTGTGAGCCACAGTGCCCGATGTGCATATGTTCGCGCCGGCGGAAGACTCGTAGATACAGGCCGGACGACCCGAGGAAGGTCGTCCGGGTCGGTTTCAGGAAGTGCTGGAACCTGCGACCGGATAACCTGCGGCTGGATAATGACTGGTGCGATGAAACGGTAGCCAACTCCCGTTACCGTCTGAATGAACTTCGGCTCAGCCGGATCGTCCCTCAGCGTCTGGCGTAACTTTCGAATCGCCGTATTGATCCCGTGCTCGGTGTCGACGAATACCTCGCTCGACCAGAGCCGCTCTGCGATCTCCGATCGGCTCACCAGCTGGCCTTCCCTTGAAACCAGAAGGATCAGCAACTCCATCGGCTTGCGTTCAAGTCGCAGCGGGTGGCTCTTACGCAGCAGTTCAAATCTGCCGCAGTTTAGCCGGAACTCCCAGAACTCGTAGACCGTATCCGGCCCTCGAGCGCTCGAAGGATTGATCTCCGGACTGAAAGCAGGATTCGGCACGCTTGTCCTTGCCTCGGTCGTCACCTATGGTATACGACAGAAACGTGCAGACGTAAAGGAGTTAGCGGTTCACCAAAACTTCACCTCCGCCTTTACCTTTGCTCCATTGCGTCCACGGACCACCGCAGCTAGGTTCTCCTCAATCGGCCTCTCAGCCGAGGTGGAGGAATCAATGACAGCAAAGTATTGGAAGTGGATGGGCGCGGCGGTTCTCGCTCTTACCCTCGTACCCGGCGCCCTGGCACAGTGCGGCCTGCCAGGCAAACCGATTAAACCTGCAGCCTGGCACCCGCTCTATGGCGGCACCGGTCTACAACTCACAAAAGCAGGCTTTGAAGACTTCGGCGACCGCGAACCGCAAATCGTCGGTATGTGGCACGTCATCTTTACCGCGCAGACTGAGGGCAGCCAGAATACCCCTATCCCGGGTGGATTGGTCGTCGACAACGCGGTCGTGGTCTGGCACGGCGATGGAACGGAAATCATGAACTCTGCGCGCTCTGCGCAGGATGGAAGCTTCTGTCTGGGCGTCTGGAAACGTACTGGAGAACGACGGTATCTCCTCAACCACGTTCCCTGGCAAGGAAATGTCTTCGACCCAACCGCGCCACCGAGTACCATTGGACCGCCCCAGGCAGGCGCACAAATCATTGAGAAGATAACCCTCAGCCCGGACGGTGATTCCTATAGCGGGACCTTCACTTTACATGCCTATGACACGAGCGGAAATGTCTACGCCTCGTTTGCAGGTGTGCTCTCGGCAAAACGCATCACCCCGGAGACTCCGTTCAGCGATCTGTTCTAAGGGAAGACTGAATTCAGGGAGGACGCCGATCTTCAGATCGGCGTCCTCCCTGACGTG
>JABDHA010000213.1:293-2733 GCA_013285705.1 Acidobacteriota bacterium | reverse complement strand
CGCCAGGTAAAGGGGATCGCGACCCGGCGGGTGGCCGATTTTCTCGACACGATAGAGATTCTGGGTGCCGGGAATCCATTTGTCGTAAGACAACTCGTCCCTGACGAACAGGATCACAAAGACCACGCAAGCCAGCCCCACCGCCAGGCCGGCGATATTGATGAAGCTGTAGAGCTTATGGCGGACGATGTTGCGTAGCGCCGTGATCAGGTAGTTGCGGATCACATGTGCCTCCCAGCCGCCCATAAGAGAGCGTGCAGCTACCGCCAATCAGCGCAAGTATGGCTATAAGCCGTTGAAATCGCAAAGTGAATTAAAGCCAATAAGAGTGTTTCGGCAAAAATACACTGTGCGGACAGGCTCTAATTGGTCAGTTCTTCGTCCCATATGATGACGTTTGGATTGCCGCAGACTTAGAGCGTGAGGGACTCATCATTGCTGGCTTGGTAGCAGTCGAGTGCCAACGCTTGCGAGAAGGCGACCACCTCAGCCTATGGCACCATCGCCTCAGTTGGCACCGCCCTTATCGGTCACAAGAGTTTTCTGCATTTCGAGACGAATCTCGTCGCGTTGTATCTCCAGGGAGGTGCCGTCCGGCATCTTGTAGAGCGCGCGCAGATAGGCAAGGTCGCCATCGGTGATCCGGCTGGGCACCGAGCCGCAGCCCTTGGCCAGCATGTTGGAAATGCTGGGAAGTTGTTGGCAACTGTCCAGCGAGGGTGCTTGGGACAGCGCCAGCATGGTGACATAGTCCGCCAGCGAGCCGATTTCATAGTCCAGCAGCTTGCCGGGCTCGACGACGATCAGGACATTGAAAAATCCGTTGCTAAGGCCGTTGTTTATCCGGGAGCCACTGGCGTGCACAACTATCGCGCAAGGTGATAGCTGGAAACCCGCTGGCGTAAGGCCGGCCTCTCCATGCATCGTATCGGTCCCGATTGATGAGAACACGCCGATTGGCGCATTCGCCGTCGTATTCATCGTCGCGCCGCTCTCGCGACAGGTCAGGTCCTGAATCATCCTAGATCCATCGAAGTCAATGGTTTCGGTGGCATACCAAGCCTGAATAGGGTGGGTGACCGTCGCAAGCTGATCGGCCTCACGATCATTGTAGTGATAACCCAATAGCATCGGCTGGGTCTTGCGTACATTATCCAAAAGGCCTTGCGGTGCGGTAGTGAATACTACCTCGATATTTGGGCGGCAGTCCGGATCGGCATTCACCCGCGCACCGACCGCCGTTGCTACATCCCGTATCCGTTGAGTGATGTATTTTGCGTAGGTGTTGCCGAGGCCAGTCGTTATTGGGCAAACTCTCAAATCCCATCGAGCCATCTTGTTCAGTACGGGTGTAGGCGCCGCACGTTTCTCCACAAAATTCTTAATCGTCTCCTGGGACGGCTTGATGCCAACGACGGTGACGCTTTCCACCGGCAGGCCGCCGACTAGTCTCGGTTGTCCCGCCGGTGCGGGCTGGGCAAAAGCGAACTGAATATTCGCGGAAAGACCGAGGGTAAGCAGCAAAGATATAGGAATAATGCGCATGGCGACCCTTCCATTATCGCTATTGCCTACTGCACGGAATTGAACACGCCGGTTCGCGCTGGAACTTTGCTTTGGTCCAAAGACTCGCTGCGAATTGAACCTCGCTCATGGAGCACAGTCCGCGGAATTTCGGCAGACCCGTATCTCGGTCGAGTTGTATCTAGGCGAAGTGTGGAATGTAGACTTACCGTCAGCCGCCAGATCCAGGCCCCTCGCGTGCAGGTCGTCCCATTGACGCTGGGTCTTGCAGACGGGCGGTGTCATGAGCCTGCTGCCACTTTGCCGCTGGCCTGGACGGCAGATGACAGGGCTGTCGTCGTGAGGCGGCTTTCCGTCATCCGGTAGAGCTGGTGGGGTCGCCACCACGGTGGTCTGCACCTGCGCCCAAGTTGGCTGAAGGACAGCAGCTTGCACAAATGGTGCGGCGAGCAGCAATGCGCGGAGCACCGGCCAACGCGGGTTCATTTGGGAATGCCGCCCAATTTGTCCCACTCTTGTCGCGTATGACACACGCGCTTTGGCCGCAACCGTGATGCGGTGCCGGTGTCCTGTTCAACGCAAATCATCTTCTGGTCATCGGCCTTAGTGACAGGCACATCGCCGGCCGCCGGTGGCGCTGTGGCGGGCGCAACGTTTGTTTGCGCCATGGCGGCAACCGAAGACAAGCAAATTGCAGGGAGCCAAAGCGAAAAGAAACGCATTATGGGAAGTCTCCGATCCACGGCTGAGGCGACCGCCGCCAATGGTCCACCTGCATTCCGGCAACGATAACCGTAGTACGACAGCCATCGTGGAGTCAAATAAACTCGCATGGCGGAAGCTTGCCGGTATGCTCTGCAGGATTGGCCATCACCGCCCGCTCGGCTGGGAAAGTGGGTTTCAATATCTCCGGGCT
>JABDHA010000213.1:0-283 GCA_013285705.1 Acidobacteriota bacterium | reverse complement strand
GAGGGAGGGTTCCTGCCAAACTACGAGAATTGTCGTTGACCCGGAGGGACCGTGGATGGCCGACCAAGGCGTGAAGCGGCGGGCCCAAAGGCCGACCGCCGCGGAATTGGAGATCCTGCATGTGCTTTGGCGGCGCGGGCCTTCCACTGTCCGCGAGGTGATGGATGCTCTCAATGAACAGAAGGAGTTGGGCTATACCGGGGTTCTCAAGCTAATGCAGAACATGGCAGCCAAAGGGATCGTGCGCCGCAATGAAGCCCAGCGCGCGCATGTCTATGTTGCC
>JABDHA010000212.1 GCA_013285705.1 Acidobacteriota bacterium | reverse complement strand
GCTTTTCAACAAGTTCAACACGACGCTCAATCATCACAACGGGACCATAAAACTCCCCGTGGATTTCGCTCAGAAGTTCGATTACGAGGTCGAGCTGGTAATGGCGATCGGACGCGAAGCGAAGGCGGTGAGCGAAACGGACGCCCTTTCCTACGTGGCTGGCTATGCAACGGGCAACGACTTCACAGCGCGGGACCTGCAACTCGAAACCGGCGGGCAGTGGATGGTGGGCAAGACCCCGGACCAGTTCGCGCCAATCGGCCCGTACCTGGTGACCGCCGACCAGATTGATCCTGACAACCTGAAGCTCGAGTGCCGCGTGAACGGCGAGACGCGCCAGTCCTCCAACACGAACGACTTTATCTTCAACGCGCGAAAGATGATTAGCTACATTTCCCGGGTCATTACACTGAAGCCCGGCGACATTATTTTCACCGGCACTCCCCAGGGGGTAATCCAGGGCAAGCCCAAAGACCAGCAGGTGTGGCTCAAGCCGGGTGACAAGATCGCGTGCAGCTTAGAGAAGCTAGGCGAATTGAAGTTCGAGCTGGTGTAGCAGGCAAATTTGCCAGTAGCGGCGAATCTGCATCTACTTGTGATCATCTACGCCACAGCCTGTTTCGACAGGCGTTGGGTCCGGCATGTCAAACTGCATGACGATTGGTAAGCCATGATCATCATCCACAGTTAACTCCACGGTGTGCGCTCGAAGGATTTTCTTCAGCGCATCTCCAGGGATGGAGGCGGAAGTCTTATCCGTTCCGGGTGACCATCTTTCCAACTCTTCTTTGGCATCGTCCAGGCGGTACTGGACTCGAACCTTTGGGTAGTAGGACGTTCCGTGAATTTCTTCTGGCTCAACGTAGACGATCTTCAGGAGCGTACCGACCGAAAGGCTCCCGGTCAGGAGTCTGCCCTTGTGCCGGTAGGATTCCTTGCCGGGGACGCAATCCAGCACGAAAGAGGGGCGATTCGGAGCGTCACCCTGCGGCGATTTAAGGAATTTGCCGGCCAAGGTGAATCGAGTGTAAGTAGTTCCATTCGCGGCATCTGTCTTTTGTGCTTGCCGCCACGCCGAGGGCTGTTGCGGAGGCATCGCTGAGAATCCGAATGATGCCAACGCGAGTGGCACGAGCAGAATCAGTGGGGTTGGTTTCATCGTTCCGTGTCCTTATCACCCTTGCGCGGAATCCGCACCGTGAGCCGTGCGATTGTTATGAGAACAAACACACCCGTGGCGGAATCTCATAGTAGCCGAGAGCCAGGGGGACGACAACCCCCGACTCAAACCCATTCTCGAGAAATGGGCCGCGGCTGGTGCACTATGCTCTTTGACCGTCGGGCGGAAGGCTTGTAAGATTTCTGACGGCTTGGTGACGGGGGAAAGAGATGCGAAATTGGATTCTAGGTTCATGTATTGCGCTTGCGCTGCCTTGCGTTGCAGTCGCCCAGCAACCCGCGGCAGCGGACAAAGCCTCCGCGAGCACGACGTCCAAAAACACAACGGCTCAACCCAAGCTGGCCGACTTGCTGGAAGCGAAGGTGAGGGCCGCGTGGGATGCATTCAAGAAAAAAGACAAAAACGCCTACGCGGAATTTCTCACCGATGACTTCCAGGCCGTCGAATCCGATGGCGACGGCGAGCGCGCCAAGCTTCATGTTCTTCGCGAAGTCGAACACTGCATGTACACCGACTACACGCTTCAGATGTTCCAGGTTCAGCCGCTAGGACCAGAGTATGCATTCGTCACCTACGAGAGCAGCATGCAATTCCCGAGAACCTCGACCCTTCATTTCAGGAGGGTCTTCGTCGGCGAACTTTGGACCCAGCGTGACGGGAAATGGAAGATGATGCGCTATCAAGAGACATTGGTCCGCTAGTTCGCTTCCAGGAAAACAGAAGCCCGAATCCACGAATGTCAATTCGGGGCTCCCGATCGAAAAGCCCTTCACGGTTTTCAATTACTGAGCCGCGTACACACCCACGCAACCATCGGCGTTGAGCGTTTCACAGTTTTGGCCCCCCGAGGGCAGTGGCACGAAGATGTGATTGTTCTTCGGGTCAGCCGCGACGCTGTGGGCGTTGCCGTTCGTGGGAACGTTTTGGAGCCACTGCCTGGTCCCGGCGTTGATGACTCCGAGAACCGGGCCGCTGGGCATGTCCCTCGCGCCCAGGTAGTAGTTGTTGTCGCCAGGGTTATACCAGGTCTCGTCAACGAACCCGACATTGTTGATGGTAGTGAGAACCTGGCCGGTGGTGCCATTGATAATGACGGTGGAAGGCGCGAACGCGCGCCCGTCATGATCAGCACAAGCCACCATGACATCCGTGCCAGGCCCGAGATTCACACCCGTAGGCATGCAGCTGAAGATCGGAAAGCTGTTAATGACCGCCGGAACTCCAAGTGGCGGCCCCCCCGGGAAGGTGTGGAAGGGATCGATCTCGTCGACAGTTCCGAGGGTGATGTCGCCGGAGGCGTTTCCGTTAGTCAGGAGGAAATGCCCGGTTTGGGGGATATATACCATGCCACCCAACCCCGCCGGCGCGATCTCCGTAGCACCAAAGGCAGGGATAAAAGCTGCACGGTGGCAAGGCACATCCGCTCCTGCAACTCCTACGCCATGGCCAGAAGCGCCGGAGGGCACGCTGGTGAAGTCAGCGAATTGGAGGGAGGGATTCGGGCAGGGAATATTTAAATTGGCTCCTGCGTCATCGATCACCGTGTCGATGTTATTGGCCGGCGAACCATCGTAGTAAATCTGCCCCAGAACGCAGG
>JABDHA010000211.1 GCA_013285705.1 Acidobacteriota bacterium | reverse complement strand
GTGCAACCTCCGCGACATTAAATCCAGCACTTACGTGACGGAGAGCCGGTTGAGGCTGTCAGGGAGTTCAGCGCCTTCGCGTAACAGCATGGTCAGTTCGGCCAACTCGCAGGTGAGTAGTCCTTTCTGACTTCAATTAATTCATGTCAAGCACGCTAAGGGCCGTGGGCATTCCAGTGCCCGGCTTTCGCTGAAAGGCTTCCGGAGACGCCCGACCTGTCGGCTGGACGATCGCGTAGTGAATCAAGCTTTGGCAATAGACGCAACTTGTTTCGCGGATAGTGTACTTAGCTTTGTCGAGAATCTGCGAAAACGTCCTTAGACACTCCGAGCACGTGATCACAACATATGCCCCCCCGGCAGGATCATGTCCGTTTCTCGGAATCCAGATCGGCGCCATCGGGCTGGAATGCCGGAAATCCAAATGCCGCTCCGAGCAGGCCATTGCTTCTATGATTTGCAATAAAGACTCCAGATTGGTTCTTTTTCAAAGAAGGCGTCAGCGGCTACTCCGGGCGGTACTCCATCGCCCGAAAATGCATCACTCATGTTGGCGAATTGTGCTCATCAGATCCGACCGAGCACCAGTAGCACGAGAAGAATGACGAGAACCAGACCCAGGCTGCCGCTTGGGTAGTATCCCCAGTTGCGGCTGTGGTTCCACCTGGGAAATGCTCCTACTGAGAAGCGCCACGATAATGATGATTAAGATAGTTCCGAACATAAATACCCTTCTGAAGGCCGCAGACTAGCGAGAAGTTCCTTGTGAACTGCTCGAGCGCCCTGGCACGCTGGGTCCTGGCACTGGCAGGTTAATTCCAAGATGCCTTTTGCATCGGCACAGGTCGCGCTGCAGTACTTTTTCCCATCAGCGGGTACACAACTGCAGCATGGGTGTGCGCATTTAGATAGTTGGACGCTCTTAGTACATGTCACCCATTCCGCCGCTGTTTGCTCCGGCCGAAGCAACCTGCCTGGGTTCGGGCATATCCGAAACCATGGCTTCGGTTGTTAGCATAAGGCCGGCGATCGAGGCTGCATTCTGTAGCGCTGTGCGGGTAACCTTGGTCGGGTCGATCACGCCGGCCTCGACCAGGTCCTCGTAAGTGTTAGTGCTGGCGTTGTAGCCGTAATGCGGGTTCTTGTTCTCTATAATCTTACCGACAACCACGGCACCCTCTTCGCCTGCATTGCCGACGATCTGGCGCAACGGCTCCTCGAGCGAACGACGGACGAGTTGTGCACCGATCTTCTCATCACCTTCGAGAGTTTTGATCAGGTCTTCGACGTCTTTGGCCGAGCGAAGCAGGGCTACTCCACCGCCCGGCACGATGCCTTCCTCAACCGCGGCGCGGGTGGCATGCATGGCATCCTCAACGCGAGCCTTCTTCTCCTTCATTTCGGTCTCGGTGGCCGCACCCACCTTGATGACAGCCACGCCGCCCACGAGTTTGGCGAGACGCTCTTGAAGCTTCTCGCGATCGTATTCGGAAGTGGTTTTCTCGATCTGACTGCGAATTTCTTTAACACGGCCTGCGATGGTCTTTGCATCACCGCGACCGTCGATAATCGTGGTGTTCTCCTTGTCTATGGTTACGCGCTTGGCGCTGCCCAGATCTTCAACCTTCACGTTCTCGAGCTTTATGCCGAGATCTTCCGTGATGGCCTTGCCACCGGTCAGCTTGGCGATGTCTTCCAGCATCGCCTTGCGGCGGTCGCCGAAACCGGGAGCTTTGACCGCGGCTACGTTCAGTGTGCCGCGTAGCTTGTTGACCACCAACGTTGCGAGAGCTTCGCCCTCTATATCTTCCGCGATGATCAGCAGCGGCTTGCTATTGCGGACAACCTGCTCGAGTAACGGAAGGAGGTCCTTCATCGAGCTAATCTTCTTTTCGTGAATCAGGATGTAAGGCTCTTCGAGCGAAGCTTCCATCCGGTCCGGATCGGTGACGAAGTAAGGGCTCAGGTAGCCACGATCGAACTGCATGCCCTCGACCACTTCCAATTGGGTCTCGAGCGTTTTCGACTCTTCGACTGTAATCACGCCATCCTTGCCGACCTTCTTCATAGCCTCAGCAATGATGTTGCCAATGGTTGCGTCGCTGTTGGCCGAAATGGTGCCCACCTGGGCGATCATCTCACCGGTCACGGGCTTGGAAAACTTGGCCAGCGCGCCTCCGTGAACCACTCCCTGCTCATCACGCTTGCCCACGATGGCTTCCACGGCCTTGTCAATTCCGCGCTTAAGGGCCATCGGATTGGCGCCGGCGGCAACTGTCCTTACCCCTTCGCGATAGATTGCTTGAGCCAGCACTGTCGCAGTTGTGGTGCCGTCCCCGGCCACATCCGAGGTCTTTGAAGCTACTTCTCGCACCATCTGTGCGCCCATGTTCTCCAGGGCGTCCTTCAGTTCGATCTCTTTGGCCACCGTCACGCCGTCCTTAGTGATGGTGGGAGAGCCGAACTTTCTCTCAATTACGACGTTGCGACCCTTGGGTCCGAGCGTTACTTTTACCGCATCCGCCAGCTTGTTCACACCGCGCAAAATTGCCTGACGTGAATCTTCTCCGTGCAGAATCTGCTTTGCCATTTCAATTCTCCGTAAAAAAGAGCAGGTGACTTTCCGCCCAGATCATTAGCTTTTGTGTGCTATTACTCTGGGCTTTTTCATGAGCCAGCTAGTACAAGCTGGTACGCGTCCAGCAACTTCACAGCTGGCGGAACGCCGCACGCGCTTACTTTCTCTTGAGAATGCCGAGCACTTCTTCCTCACGCATCATGAGGAATTCCTCGCCATCTATCTTGATTTCGGCGCCCGAATACTTGCCGAACAGAATG
>JABDHA010000210.1:2715-2891 GCA_013285705.1 Acidobacteriota bacterium | reverse complement strand
CAGAGAGCACCTGGGGGAAGTCTGCACATCTCGCCGATTGCGAGAAAATTCGGGAACCGAGAAGTTCCACGGGTCGACGACGATCGAGGCCTTCGCACAAAAGCTAGTCAAGTAAGGAGAACAGGCGCGGAACATTTTCGCTGTGGCCAGAATGAGCCAGGAAATTCAGCATCTCG
>JABDHA010000210.1:0-2705 GCA_013285705.1 Acidobacteriota bacterium | reverse complement strand
CTTCCGAGGTGCGCGTTTCTCGTTATCAATCCGATCAATCTTCATAGGCACTTTCAGCAAAATAAGCGCCGCCGGTCGTAACTCATTGAAAAGCTGGGGCAAGATGTTCTCCACTCGCGACCGGCGATCTCCCCCAAGTGTGGTTCCACATGTGGGTCCGTGTAGTGACCTCTATTTCATACCTCCTCTTAGCGCCGTATCTTGGTTTAACGAAGCGCGGGTAAGGGTGGCCGATTACCGGCCTATGCATAATCCAACCCAGCCATTCTTTGATGAGCAGGAGCCCGTCCTGCCATGCGATTTGCGGCACCTTCACCCAACTGCGAAGTAATTCGTAATCGAGGAAAACGTATGGTAAATGATTCAGTTGGGGCCCTACATATTGCTCTGGCCGCTGCCGTCGTTGGCTGGTTGGTCTTTTGTGTCTCTCATTCCATCGCGGTCTGGAGGAAGCGAAACGCCAACGGAGAGAATCGCGGTGGGCGCGGTCTGCTTTTCGTGGGTCTATTGCTGGCCGTTGCGGCGTTCGCTGCCGGTTGGCTCGATCGCGAGCTGACCCGAAGGGCTGGTGTCATTCTCGGCACAGATTTCTTCGTGGTGCATGCGCATGCGAAGACAACTCCGCATCTCACGCAAAATGATTCTATCCATGAACACGCAACTCTTGCCGCCTTCGACGATCCCGAAGGCGAGAGAGAGGAAGAGCAACTCATCGGCGAGATCAATGTTCTGGAGCGGCAAATTGCGAGTGTACGGCTCAAGCCGCTGGAACTCGATCCTGAGCTAATACGCGTGTCGCAGGATGCAAGTGATTCGCAACGCGCCAGGCTTGCTCAACTGGGTTACGGAGTCCTGAGCTCAACCAGGCCAGTCGCGTCCCCAGCAGCGCCGGTACTCTATGAAGACAAGCTCATCGCCGCTCAGCAGGCCAAGAACGACGCGGCCAAAACGCAATTCGAACGCACTACTACACTGGTGAAGGAAGGTATCGTAGCGCGGGCAAAGCTGGACACCGCCTCTGTCACCGCTGAAGCCGCTGCGCAGGAATTGCGCGAACGCGAGAATCTGATTCAGGCGGCAAAGGATGGCTCTCAGACAGTGCAGCGTGCCGAAGAGGCAATCGTTCGGGATGGAGAACGCGCGCAAGCCGAACGAGGCGCCGAACTGGCAGAGCTTGAAGCGAAGCTTGGCGAGTTCCGCACGAATCTTGCAAACCTTCACAATGAAGAGAGCGTCACTGCACCATTCTCCGGCACCATTGTTTACCGTCACCCCACACCCGCGCTGGCCGACGATGGCCAGGTGATCCTTGCGCTGGCGAAAGGCCCCGGCTTCCAGGCAACCGTCCAGATTCCAACACGCGAAGCATCCATGCTGGAGCCGGGACGGGAGCTGCGCATGAAATTTAAGCACTCGCTGGTGAGCGACGAGGTCTCCGGGCGACTGCAAGAAATTCGCCCCGTTCCCGGATACCCCGACCGCAGCGACCTCGTGATCGCTTGTGATCTGCCTCCCGAGCAGTTCAAGGCATTTTCGTCGGGATCGATACCGGTTACGCTGCAATGGCGGCCGCCGCTTTATACCGACCGCATCACTCAGGCGGGATTGGTCTTCTCGATCGTGCCGATGTTCGCGTGGCTCATCGCGCGGGTACGCGCCATGTTTGCCCGCAGATCTGCCGCTGATGAAACCGATCAGAACTGGACCGAGAGCTGGTCTTATTCCAAGCAGGAGCAGGAACAGTTCCTTCAGCTGGGCATTAAACTCGACGAGGGTCTGCGAACGCATCAGCCGTCGGCACCGGTGAGCAAATGAGTGCCGGCACGCGGCGCGATACGCTGCTGCCGACCAGCGTATCGACGTCCTGGCTCTTCTGGATCACATTCTGCTTCGGATGCTTTCTGGCCCTGTACACTCCGTACAAGCTGTGGTCCGAAGCCAGCCAGCGAATCGATGTCCAGGGTCCAAGCCTCGGCGCGTTCAGCGTATATCTTCTCGGCGCGCTCGCAGGTCTCATCGGGCTGCGCTGGTGCATTCTCCTCATCATGTCTTATGCGAGCATGGCGCGGGGAGAGCAACCGCCCACATTGCAGGACGACACATCCCTGCCCTTCGTATCGATCCTCGCCCCCGCTTATAACGAAGCTGCCTGCGTCACGGATGCGCTGAGTGCGCTGATGCAGCTGGATTATCCGGCATACGAGGTGATTCTCGTCGACGATGGTTCTACTGATCACACTTACGACCTCGCTCTTCCGTTTGCGGGATCTCACTACTCCGAGCATGGCGTGTGCGATGTCCGCGTCTTCACCAAGCCCAACGGTGGCAAATGGAGCGCTCACAACTTCGGCCTGAAGCACGCAAAGGGAAAGCTGGTTCTATGCATCGACGCCGATTCACGCATCGAAGCCGGCTCGCTCCGGCTGATGGTAAGGCACATGCTCGATCCGCGCGTGGGCGCGGTCTCCGGGCAGATCCGTGTGCGCAACCGGAAATCGCTGTTGGGACTGTTTCAGGCCTTCGAGTATGTACTCGCCAACGGAGCGCTGCGTCTCTCACAGGGCGCTACAGGAGCCGTCATGGTTGTTCCCGGACCCATCGGGCTCTTCCGCCGTGAGGCCCTTGAACGCGTCCAGGAAGAAAACGAGAAAGCGTGTAGCTTTGAGGATCACGAGATTCCGGGGCCATTCTCGCCTCTCACTTTC
>JABDHA010000209.1 GCA_013285705.1 Acidobacteriota bacterium | reverse complement strand
TTCATGAAAGAGCTCGGCAGGATAGAAAGGTCAAACGGCTTCGGCAAATAATCATCTGCGCCAGCAGCGAAGCCCTGGAGCACATCTTCCGGACGCCCTCGCGCGGTGAGCATCAGGATCGGAACGTAGTTTTGCTGTTCCCGCAATTCATGCGCGACGGTGAAACCATCCTTACCCGGAAGCATGACATCGAGCAAGACTGCGTCGAAATTGGCTCCCTCCGCCAGTAGCGCAAGAGCAGACTCGCCATCGCCTGCGATTTCGACATCAAAGCCTTCTGCTTGAAGGTTGAACAGAAGGCCCTGTGCCAGGTGCGCTTCATCTTCCACTATGAGAATATGGCCTGCGTTCTCCGTCATGGGTCCTCAATTCGCCTGCAGACGCGCAGTTCGCGCAAGCAGACGGGGCAGTTGCAGCCGAATGGTTGTACCTCGGCCCTCCCCTGCGCTTTGCGCAGTTGCATCGCCGCCATGTTGGCGCGCGATGGTGCGCACAAGAAAAAGGCCGAGACCGGTGCCTTTGGTTTTAAGAACATTCCGGTGTGGCACGCGGTAGAAACGCTTGAAAATGCGCTTGAGATGGGCTGGGGGGATGCCGATGCCTTCATCGGAGACGGTCAGCACAATCCAGGCTTCTTTCTCAATGGTGAGTTGAACTCTTGCATGAAGGCCATCCGGAGAATACTTCACTGCATTGCCGAGGATATTGAGCACGACTGTTTGTAATTCGTCAGGGTTTCCACGCACTAGCAACGGGCCGAATTCCTTCTCGGTTTGGAAGGTGATGGACTCCTGGGCGAGATGATGTCTTAAGCGTGTCGTTTCGACACATTCCTGCACGAGCGCATTCATATCGACTTCGGTGTGGATCTGGGAGTGAGTGCGCTGGCCTACTTCGCCTGCCTTCAGCACCTGCTCTACCGTTGCCAATAGACGATCACTGTCCGCCAGCATGATGCCGTAAAACTGCTGGCGTTGTTCCTCGCTCAAGGCCCTGCGCTGCAGTGTTTCCAGATAAAGACGTATCGAGGTGATGGGCGTCTTCAACTCGTGGGTCACGGCATTCAGGAAACTGTCGTGCCGTTCGTTGCGGCGCACTTCGCGTACCAGGAAGATCGTGTTCAGTACGACTCCTGCAATGAGAAGGACAAAGAAGGGAATACCGACGGCCATCGGCCACACACGGCGCCAGTTCAGGATGATCCAGCCGACATTCAGTGTGATGGCAACGCCGACCATGCACACGCCGAGCGTGATGAAGAGGATCATGGCCGGTCTGCGTTGTGTAATGCGCATAGGACAAATGGAAACGCCCGCTCAGCATATCGTGAGCGGGCGGATTTCCGTAGTCTGTTTCTATTTTAAGCTGTGCCAGCAGGGCGCGGGTTTTTGGGATCGTATTGCGCGACTTTGATATCACGCGCGAGGCCAAGCACTTTCAGCAGCCAGATGCCGTAATAGTTCGGATCGAACTCATACCATTTCAAACCATGCCGCGCGGAGACTGGATGGGCGTGGTGGTTGTTGTGCCAGCCTTCGCCGCCTGTCAGCAGGGCTACCCACCAATTGTTGCGCGACTCGTCGCGGGTCGGGAAGCGGCGGGATCCCCACATATGGGTGGCCGAGTTCACCAGCCATGTGGCGTGCAGGCCTACCGTTACACGGAAGAAAATACCCCACAGAACCCATGTCCATCCGCCGATGGCAAGCAGGCCGAGGCCTACGATAGTGAGTGGAACCCAGTGGTACTTGCTCAACCAGACGTGAAAGCGGTCCTTGGTGAGATCGGGTGCATAGCGCCCCAGCATCACAGTCTGTGCGTGAAGCGATTCACCGCTCAGGATCCAGCCCACGTGCGCCCACCAACCGCCCTCGGTCGGAGTATGAGGATCGCCGGTTTTATCGGACAGTTGATGATGCAGCCGATGTGTGCCTACCCAGAAAATCGGGCCGCCTTCTAGCGCGAGCGTACCGCATACCGCCAGGAAATACTCAACCAATTTGGGTGTCTTGAAGCCGCGATGCGTCAGCAGCCGGTGATAGCCCATGCCGATGCCCATGTTGATGGCGAACATATACAACACTGCCGCAACTAATACTGCTTTCCAAGAGAAGAAGAAGAGCGCTGCAATGGCACCAACATGGAACGCGGCCATAAAGATGGCTGTGATCCAGCTCAACTTGCCGCTCTGTGCAGCGCGGCCTAATGTCGGCACATCCGTCTTGGGGGAATTGCGCTGGGGTGTTTGCGGAGATTCAGCTACGAGCGGCTCTTCGAGAAGTTCGACAGGCATCGGAATATACAACGTCCTTTGTGAGGAATTGGCTCTATTCCAACCGTATCAGGCAGATGGAGTGGCACTTGTAAGACTTTTGTAATGTCCCCGTGATACGTTTCCTTCTATCGCATATGACCCCTTCCATCGTTGTGCTCTCGTCCGTGTTGCTTGTTCTTCCATGCGTTGGAGCTGCACAGACCATCTCGCTGCCTACCAGCAAACAGATCATTCAGCCGGTTCCCGGATCACCGCAAAGGCTGAATAGCTTGCCGATGGCAATGGCCTGGTCGCCGGATCATCGTTATCTGGCCATGGTCAATGCGGGATTCAGCACGGTTGAGTCGAATTATCAGCAGTCCATCGCGGTTCTCGATACGGAGACCGGGAAACTCGCCGATTTTCCTGACGCGCGTACAGAAGTGGGTGCGGCGCAGACGCTTTATAACGGAATTGCGTTCAGCGCAGATGGCACACACGTATATGCGAGTATCGATTCTCTGGCGCAGCCTGAAGGCGGCGACGAGACGCATACAGGGAATGCAATTGCCGTCTATCGTTTTACAGGCAGTGCGCTCACGGCTGAGCGGCTGATTCAGGTGCCTCTCCAGAAGCTCGCTGCCGGACACACCCAGA
>JABDHA010000208.1 GCA_013285705.1 Acidobacteriota bacterium | reverse complement strand
AGCCAATAGCAGACCTTAAGCGAGTTTTCTGTTCCGTTGCTCCCGGAATGCCTTTGTTGTCAAGATGGAGGCTGGCTATGAGATCGAGTAGACTCAGATCGTCTCGGTGTCAGCGTTTCTGGGCTTGCGCGATTGCATCCGCCGAGAATCGTTGCCATACCCAATCTCGGCTCGGATAGCCTGTTGAGGCAAGAGATACAAAGCTGCCTCTTAGGATGGATTCCATTTTCCATGCAAAGCAACAGCACTCCCGTGCTCCAGGAAGAGATTGCAGGCCCTGCGTCGGCTTTTGCCCCGATCCAACGTCAACAGCGCTTCGCAAGTATGGACGTGCTCCGTGGCATTGCTCTGCTGGGCATCCTCATCGCCAATGTCTCCGACTTCGGCCTGCCCGGCTGGGACTATCTGGTGCCTCTGAGTACGTCCAAGCCTGTCTTCACTGGTCCGCACGCCGCCGCGAATACCGCTATATGGTTCGCACGCTGGCTGATCATGGAAGGCAAGATGCGCGCGTTGTTCTCCTTGCTCTTCGGCGCGGGCGTCATCCTGCTCACCGGCCGCATTGAGCAGCGCCAGGGACAGGGAAGGGCAGCCGATATTTACCTTCGGCGCAACATGTGGCTGGTCCTGTTCGGCGTCCTGCACGGTTATCTTCTTTACCATGGCGACATCCTCTACTTTTACGGACTCATCGCGCTCCTCTTTCTTTATCCTTGCCGAAATCTTCAGCCGCGGACGCTGGCCATCGCTGGCGTATGCCTCCTGGTGTTGAGCACGTGCATCAATCCTTTTGCCGGAGGAACGGCGATCCGGGATCTTGTACTGCACGAGCGAGTGGTGGGCGCAGAGCATGCGCGGCAGGCGGGGGAGACGCTTTCCGCCTCTCAACAAGAAGATCTGAGGTTATGGCAGGCCCGCGAGCAGAGCTGGCGACCGGGTGCGGATGCGGTGGCAGCGGATCTTGCGGCAGGGCGTGGTGGCATCATCTCCAACTTCCGACGGGAAGTACCGGCAGTGATCGCCTATGAGCGCGATTACTTCTATGGACTGGTTTTTCTCGACATGCTGCCCATCATGCTGCTCGGCATGGCGCTGTCCAAAAACGGCTTTCTGACAGCAGGCCTGTCGGCACGTAGCTACGGATTGACCGCCCTGGCCAGTACAGCGATTTCCGTCCCACTGGTCGCTGTAGCAACATGGAAGAGCTATCAAAGCGGCTTCGACATGCTTACTTCGGAGAAGTGGCTCTTCCTCACGTATGACCTTGGCAGGGTATCTGGAATGTTAGCCATAGCCGGTCTCGGACTCTTTTGTGTCAAGAAGGGCTTGTTTCCTCGCTTTCTTGGCTTATTGGCTCCCGTTGGCCAAATGGCACTGAGTAACTATCTACTTACCAGCCTGTTGTGCAACATCCTCTTCTTCTGGGGGCCTTGGAAGCTCTATGGTCTGCCGGAGTATTACCAGCTGTATTACATCGTCGCCGGCGTGTGGGTGGTGAACCTGCTCTGGAGTGCGCTTTGGCTTCGTCGATTCCAATTTGGCCCTGCGGAGTGGTTGTGGCGGTCGCTTACCTATTGGAAGATTCAACCCTTGCTCCCTCCTGCTCCAGCGGAAAGAGGTCAGTAGATGAAGTAAACCCTTCCCTAGGGCGGCTTGTCCGTAGCCACAAAGAGAAAACACGCTGAAATGCTTCGCCTTCCTGTACGACGGCTCAAACGGAGCCCATAGCAAGGACGAGTACGTTTCCACCGGACAAAACTCTAATTGCGAAATCGCATGGCAACGAAGCCCTACAATGGGTTTGAGGACGCTAGAGCGGTTTTCCTGTAGGTGTCTGTGGATGACTTGAGCAGGGTAAGATTATTGTATTGCTGAAGTCGAAGTCCATGGATGAATCGAGCGCTTACCATGAATCTGCAATCGCTCGAACCCGCGATCGCAACTCACATTTCTAGAGCACGACAGCCTCGTGCATGGCGCTCCGCTTGGCCCGTCATTGGTTGGTTTGCGGTGTGCTTGTCTGCCCCGGCTGCGTTCGCGCTCGATCCCAGCAAGCAGATTACGCAATATGCACATACCGCATGGGGAGCGCAAGACGGACTTTTCGGTAGCGCTATCCATGGAATCACCCAGACCAAAGATGGCTATCTATGGATAGGAACGCAGACCGGACTTTTGCGTTTCGATGGGGTCCGATTTGTCCCCTGGAAACCAGCGAGTGGAAGTAAGTTGTCGTCACCCAGGATCACCACGCTTCTGGGGGGCGCGATGGGAGCTTATGGATCAGCACGGACTCTGGGTTGAGCCGTTTGGTGCATGGTGATCTGATCCAATATCCTGTCCGGCCAGGAAGAGTCGGCGCAATCGCGGAGCGCGCCGATGGAGAAATCTGGTTCTCGCTCTATCAAGCAGCCGGGGAAGCCTCATGGGGAATCTGTAAGGTCGTCGGAACGCGAACGCAGTGCTACTTCGGAAAGACCAATGGTTCTCCGCTGGTCGAGGACGGCTTCGGGTCTCTTTGGACAGGCTCCGGGGCAACGATTACGCGCTGGAAACCGGGCTCATCCAGCACCTACGTTCCCCATGGGCTGAGATTGATTCCGGCAACTGGTGTGGTCGACCTCGCTCCGGCAAGAGATGGTTCGATGTGGGTTGGAATGCAGTCTGGCGGGCGCGGGGCAGGAGTGCAACGATTCACAAATGGCACCTTTAAACAAGTCCGGGATTTTAGTGCAGCGCGACAGTGGGCCAAGCTGGGCGTTGCTCAGTTGAAGAGGATCAAGCCAGCGATGGAGACGTCACGCGGGGAGTGATTTGATGCGCTCTGTTCAGCACTGCCGTTGAACTTCTGAATACTTCTTCATCTCAACATACGCAGAGACCCTTGCAGATTTGAGGAGTCTGCCTATGGAGACACAGGGCCTTTTGCTTCTCAAACGACTTCGCAAACTGTATTGGGATCACAACGTCCAACCAGAACGGTTTAGCAAAGCGAATTTCCCGAACCGTCTTGCGGGGAG
>JABDHA010000207.1 GCA_013285705.1 Acidobacteriota bacterium | reverse complement strand
CAGACGGCTTTCCTGCATGGCCTCTGCTGCGTTGTCGATGAGGTTGGTGAGCGCGCGCTTCAAGGCCTCTGCATCGGCCATTACGCGTGGAAGGCCAGGCAAAAGGCTTACTTCCACCCGAATGTTGTCGAGGCGTCCTTCAAATAGTTGCAAAGCATTCTTGACGATGGTGTTCAGATCGGAGGGTTTGGGCTGCGCGGTGGGGAATTGCGCGAGCACGGCGAACTGATCGACGAGCGTGCGCAAGGTCTCGACTGACCCGAGGATGACATCGCTGCAGGAGCGGATGACGGTTGGAGATTCCGCGCTGTTGCGGTCGAGATGACGCTTGATGCGCTCGGCCGAGAGAGCGATGGGCGTGAGCGGGTTCTTGATCTCATGCGCGACGCGCTGCGCGACTTCTTTCCAGGCAAGTTGACGCTGCGCCTGCAGGAATTGGGTCACGTCCTCAAGAACGAGAATGGAGCCGCGGCGGTTTTGGCCGAGATGCAGCATGGCCATGGTGGCGGACAGATTCAGCTTGCCCTTCGGGTTGCGCATCTCGAATTCCGTAGCGGCAACTCCCATGCGCTGGGCGCGCCGGGCGAGAATGGTGAGCTCGTCGGCGATGTCATGGGGCAGAAGTTCGGTGAGGGCCAGGCCTTTGAGAGATTGCGGCGCGCCGGGCGGCAGCAGATCGGAGAAGGCTTGATTCGCCTGGGTGATTTGTAACGTCGCGTCGAGTGTGACCACGCCGCCGGGGATGGTTTCGAGGATGGTTTCGAGTTCGCGGCGGCGCTCCTCGAGAGTGGAGTTCGCTTCAAAGAGCTTCGTTGTGGATTGCTCGGCAATCATGCGGCTCTGTTCGAGATCGGCAGCCATGTGATTGAAGGCCTGCAGGAGCTCGCCCAGCTCTTCCGTAGCAGATACGGTGACGCGTTGTTCGTAGTGGCCGGCTGCAATCTCATCCATGGCATCGGCCAGGCTTTCGAGAGGCCGCGTGATCTGCTTTGAGAAGAACCATGCGAGCCAGCTGCTGGCGAAGAAGGTGAGCGCCGTAAGCAGCAGCAACAATAACAAATAGGTGCTGCGGATACTGCGGCGTTCGCGGTAGACGGCCCAGTACTGCTCGGTGCTCAAACGAATTGCCGAGACGGTTGTGCTCAAACCGGAAGGCAGCGGCAGGCCGACAACGACGACCCCTCCGCCAGCGGTGCTTGCCATGCCAAGCGCATAGTCGGTGTCGCCAAGCGAGAGGACGGGCTCGTCTGTTCGTTGCGCCGCTTTGCGGATAACAGTCGTTAGCGGGTCGTTCGACGTGGTTTGTTTGGCGATGTTGTCCATCCAGGCGCGGACCTTGACGGGATCCGAGACAGAAGGCAACTGGTATTGCACTAAGGGCGCATCGTCGCGATAAAAAATTGTGAAGCCGCCCTGCAGGGTAATGCGGTGGGTGCGGATTTCATCGAGCAGGGCATTTTTATTGTCTGCCTGGTAATTCAGCGCAATGGCTTCAGAACGAGCGAGCGACTCTGCTTCTGCGCGCGCATTTTGTGCAACGTAGTGCGACAGCTCCAGAGCAATGCGCGTTGAATCTTCGCGAAGATCCGAAACGGGTTGCGAAAACCAGCGATCGATGGACCGGTTCATCAGCCCGAAGCTGAAGAAAAACATGAAAGCCGCTGGAGCAAAGGAGAGAAGCAGCGCGCCGATCAACATGCGCGAGCGCAGGCGCGATCCCAGGACACGGCTGCGACGGTCGGCATAAATTTTGAGGATGTTGCGCGATAGCAACACCAGCATTAGCAGGAAAAGCAGAAAGACAACGACGGAAAGCGTGGTGAAAAGAAAGACTGCAGCGACGCTGTGAGGATAAAGAAAATTCAACTTAAAGGCATTGAGCGAGGCCAGCACGAAGAGCAATACAAGCACGATGATTCCGAGCGCGGCGATCGTGGCCCGCTTGTGCTTCATTGTTGGCACCTAAGCTCCAATCCAATTCAAAGATTATAGGCTCTCTTTTTAGAAATACGGATCAGCATAGCTGAGGGTTGCCAACCGCAGGAGTTTTTTACTCATCTTACGTGTTGCTATGACTATGACTCGGATTCGCTCTCTTACATTCCCGCTCGTGCTCACCGCGATCTTGTTCGCGGGAGGGTGCAATAAGAAGTCCGATTCGGCAGCCAACACGGCCCAGCCGGCTGCGGACCAAAGCACACCGCAGTCTGACCAAAGTGTGCCGCCTCCACCTACAGCCTCTACTGCGCAAAGCACGCAGCCGCAGGCCGCTCCTGCACCTGCACCTGTTGCTCCGGCGCCTGCTCCAACAACACAGGCCGCAGCTCCAGCACCTGCGCCACCGCCGCCGTTGGTGATTCCGGCGGGAACGCATATCCGCGTGTCGCTTGGACAGGAGCTCGGATCGAAGATCAGCCAATCGGGACAGAGCTTCAACGCTACGGTGGCCGACCCCATCGTGGTCGGTGGCGTGACGGTGGTGCGCGCTGGCGCTCCGGCATCGGGCACGGTGGTCGATGCTAAATCACTGGGACGATTCAAGGGCCAGGCAGAGCTCGCGATTCGTCTGGACAGCATTCGCGCGGAGGGCGGCACGTATCCGATTGCGACCAGCACGGTGGAGCGTGTTGAAAAAGGCAAAGGCAAACGCACCGCTGGATTCATTGGCGGCGGCGCGGGTCTGGGCGCGATCATTGGCGGATTGGCCGGCGGTGGTAAAGGCGCACTGATCGGCGGACTGGCCGGTGCCGGTGCGGGCACGGCTGGTACCGCATTTACCGGCAACAAGGAGATTGTGATCCCGGCGGAGACACTGTTGACGTTTAGCCTGGAGCAATCTGTTCCGTTGCGCAGATAGTTGTGTGCGGACGTAAAAAAGACGTGGCGAAAGCCACGCCTTTTCTCATGTATGCGTTATGCCAGCAAATCGCGAACAGGCTTCCAGCTCTTTTTCTGCGATTTAGCTACCGGTTCGCAGGTAAGCGTGCCTTCGTAGGTGTTGACACCGTCACGTATGCCGTCATCTTCGAGAATGGCTGTCTTTGCTCCGCGCTGCGCG
>JABDHA010000206.1:1259-3061 GCA_013285705.1 Acidobacteriota bacterium | reverse complement strand
TCGTCGCGACTCGACTGGCCGAGGTTCTGTTTATCCAGGTACTCCGGGCGCATATCGCGTCGAGACCGGAACGCAATAAAGGATGGCTTCGTGCGGTTTTTGATCCTCAAATCGGAACTGCCCTGACTGCCTTTCACGACAGTGTGGGTGCGCCATGGACAGTTGAGTCTCTGTCCGAAGCAGCGGGCGTGTCTCGCTCCGCATTCGCAGTGCGCTTCAAAGAGCTGCTCGGACAAACACCGCTGGAATATGTAACCGAGTGGCGGATGCAGAAGGCGATGCAGTTACTCGAACAGCGTGACAAGAAGCTCGTCGACGTTGCCCGGTCGGTCGGTTATGAATCTGATGCTGCGTTCAGTAAGGCGTTCAAGCGAATTGTCGGAGCCAGTCCAGGGGGATACCTCAAACGTGGATTAGAAGACCACGATCAGTCCCGATAAACGCCCTTCTCGGAAGCGACGAATCAATGACGATAAGCCGACTTTCATTACTAATCCGGGGTTCATATCAGCGGTGCCTCTCAAGGCATTTCTCAAAAAAGAAATGATTCTAGCGCGATTTACCATCGCATCCTTGCACCTCTGGCCTGGTCGAGTGTGGCGATGAGCCAGGCGCAGTTCAAGAGAATACCTTGATAGAAATCAAAAAAAGGCGAAAGCAACGCCAGAGAGATGCGATCGCGGTGCGCGACTGCATACAAGGTGCCTGACATTACATTGGCGAGATTACCGAAGAGCATTTCGATAAGGAATTTGGCCTGATCGTGCGTGAAACGCTGTTCACGGCCCAAAAAGCGTTGCCGCTCATCAATGACGGCGGATCGATCATCTTGACCGGCTCAGTTGCGTCGGTGAAAGGATTTCCTGGCTTCGGCGTGTATGTAGCGAGCAAAGCGGCGCTGCGCTCGTTCGCACGCACCTGGCTCAACGAATTGAAGGGCAGAAAGATCCGGGTGAACGTGCTGAGCCCGGGGCAGGTCGACACACCAGACTCCCAGCGGCTCGACAAGGCAACGAGGGAGATGTTCGAGTCCCTGATCCCCCGCGGAAAGATGGGGCGTCCTGAGGAGATTGCCGCGGCAGCCCTGTTTCTCGCTTCAGACGATTCGAGCTACGTGAATGGAATGGATTTCGCTGTCGACGGCGGCTTTTCGGCCGTTTGAGAACACCCCGAATCGCCGAGAAGCCACCGTCGACGAGCGCTATTGCGCACTGAACGCTACACAATGATCGAGAGGAAGTAATTATGGGAAAGCTTGAAGGTAAGGTTGCAGTCATCACAGGTGGATCGAGCGGTATGGCGCTAGCGAGCGCCAAGCGGTTCGTGGAAGAGGGTGCCTATGTGTTTATCACCGGACGCAGGCAAGAGCAGCTCAACGAGGCCGTCAAGGCGATTGGCCGGAATGTGACCGGAGTGCGCGGTGACGCAGCCAAGCTGGACGATCTGGACCGCCTGTTCGATACGGTCAAGCGCGAGAAGGGCAAGATCGATATCCTGTTCGCGAGTGCCGGCAAGGGTGAGCCACTGCCACTGGGCCAGATCACTGAGGAGCACTTCGATGCGGCCTTCGACCTGAATGTGCGCGGCACGCTGTTCACGGTTCAAAAGGCGTTGCCGCTGTTGAGCGATGGCGGATCGATCATCATGACCGGGTCCAATGCTTCGGCAAAAGGTTTTCCTGGTTTCGGCGTGTATGCTGCGAGCAAGTTGGCGTTGCGCTCCTTCGCACGCACCTGGGTCAATGAACTGAAAGACAGGAAAATCCGGGTGAATCTTCTGGTCCCGGGAGCTGTTACTTCACC
>JABDHA010000206.1:0-1249 GCA_013285705.1 Acidobacteriota bacterium | reverse complement strand
GGTCATGATGCAGGAAGAAGTTCTCACTAAGGAAGCGAGGGAGTTTTTCGAATCCCTCATCCCGCGCGGCAAGATGGGGCAACCTGACGAGATTGCGACGGTTGCGTTGTTCCTTGCTTCTGACGACGCCAGTTACGTGAATGGGGTGGAGTTGTTCGTGGATGGCGGCATGACAGCCGTTTGAGACCGGCGAATCCCGGTGGATGGTCTCTAAGGCACTCACCGTGATTCGATCAGCGTGAAAGCGACACCAACATGATCGGAGAAACACTATGAGCTACGCAATTGTAGGATTCGGAAAGATAGGCCAGGCCCTCGCCCACGCCTTTGCCCGTAAAAACATCGATGTGATCGTCGCAAGCCGCCGGTCGCCTGAGGAGTTGGCACCGCAGGCGCGGGCGATTGGGCCCACGGTCGTTGCCAAGTCGCTGCAAGACGCGCTCGAGGCCGACACCATCATCCTAGCGGTCCCGTTCGCTGGACATCGCGAGATTGCGAAAGTCCTGCCGAACTGGGAAGGCAAGACGGTCATCGACGCGATGAACTCGTTCCCCCTTCCGCCAGAGGAGCTCGATGGTCTGCCGTCCTCCGCATTCGTGGCAAAGTCCTTCCCCGGCGCGAAGGTCGTGAAGGGTTTCAATCACCTGATCGCAACCACGCTGGCGACCGATCCGGTAGTCGAAGGTGGTCATCGGGTCGTCTTTCTTGCGAGCAACGACGAAGACGCGGTTGCTCCCGTGGCAGACCTGGCCAAACAACTCGGGTTCGCACCCGTCAAGCTGGGAAAGCTGAACGAGGGCGGATGGCTTGTGCACGCACGAGGCCGCACCTGGGGTCAGCTCATATTCCAGGATGTGTTTAAGAAGCAGCAGTAATCGGTTTTGTGACCGTGTGATTCAGGCCGAGAAGGATGATTCCGAAACGTTCCATTCAATCGGACGCACTTGATGGAGGAGAGGAGAGATTCGATGAGCATCGATGAGAATGTCCAGATTGTGAAAGGTTTCTTTGCAGCAATAGGCAGTGGCGATAACCAACATGTGCTTGCGCTGGTTGCTGAAGATATTGAGTGGATCGTTCCGGGTGAGGACTGGCCGCTGGCCGGCACGCATCGTGCGCACGCCGGAGTGGAAGAGGTCCTTCAGAAGGCGTCAGAAGAGATTGAAATGACATACCCGAAGCCACCCGAATTCGTGGCGCAAGGAGACCGGGTTTTTGTCATTGGCGTCGCTACGGGGAAAATCAAGGC
>JABDHA010000205.1 GCA_013285705.1 Acidobacteriota bacterium | reverse complement strand
CCCGCTCCGTGGATGGATTGTAGAGACGCAAACTGCGGTTATCCTTGTCGGCAAAAGAAAAAGTAAAGGCAGTCAAATAAGCATCGAGCTTGGCCAGATTTTTCATCACCTGCGGATGCTTGGAGCCTTCGGCAATTCCAAACAGTTCTTTGGCCAACGAATCGAGGAGCACAATTTTGGCCGAATTGTCCGCGACGACGATCGGATCGCCCACATTCTCGATGACCAGGTTGAGCCGGTCTCGTTCCTGCCGCACGATCTCTTCGGCAATACGCAGTTTGTCCAGATTCGCGCGCACTTCCATATCGGCGCGGCGCAAATCCGTGACGTCGCGCATCACGGTGACCATGCCTGTTCGCGTTCCATCTGAGCTCTGCGTGGGCGCGCATACGGCCTCGAAAAGAACCTCCTCGCCTTCCATTACGTCCACCAACGTCAGATCTCGCGAGGTATCCTTTCCGCTGACCATCATGGAAGAAAGCGCAGCCGAAAACAGAAGGTTATTCAGCTCCACGGCGCGGCGGCCGCCATCACCGATACCCTCCGGCACGCGGAAAAATCTCTCGGCAGCCCGGTTTTGAATCACTACACGATGCTGATCGTCGGTGAAAATAACCGGGTCGGCCATGCTCTGCATAACTACACTGAGCCGCGAAATGGTCACTTCCATATCGCGCATGCGATTGAAGTAGTGTTCGATCTTGAAAAGCCGCGCCAGATAGCTATTGGCGCGCTCAGCCAGGTTGCGCAGTTGATCCAGTCGCGCGGGGGGTGTGTCTTTGCCGAGTTGGGCAAGAAGCAGGGTGGCATAGGCGCGCATGCCGCTCGCACTGCAAATCTGGCCCTCCAGGGGCAGATGCCGGGAGAGTCGCGCGTTCTGCACCGCCAGACAATCTTCCCGCCGCTCGCGTTCGGCCTCCCAGCAGCGAGTTCGACTGCGGTAAATCATCGGGTAGGCATAAAAGGAAGTGCCTTTTCCCGTGGGATTCGGCAGAACACCGGGACTTAGCCGCTGCAGAACGGCCATAATCGGGTTGTCGCGAGCCCAAAGAGAGGTGTGAAACTTCTCCACTTCGTTTTTGTCGCAGTTCAGTGAGGCTGTGGCTTTAACATCGCCATTTTCGAAGTCTACCTCGAGCACCAGTGCTCGCGGAAAACCGATCTTGACGATCTCTTCAAGCAGGATGGGAAAGATTTCTTCGGAACGCTCCGCGGAGAGCAGGCGTAGTGCTGCCGAATCGCCACCCCTGTCCTGCACGAGCAGAACAGGCTTTTCTAATATGCGCGGGCTGGCCACCGGAGCCATTTCTTAAACCCCTTATTTTGAACGCCGGGCCCTCCGACGCGCCGGGGCACGGGCAGCACGCCGCGCCGGCACCACCGGCAGTTCCGCTTCTTCGCCCGGACCAAGCTGACCATGCTGCGGTCTCGCAACCAAGCCGGTTAGACCCACCGCATCCGCATACTTCAAATAGGTATCGATGGAGGCGACCACGACGCGCGCTTCGACCGTGATCAGGTCAATACCGACCAGCGAGATGCGCACCCAGGCGTCAATAACGATGCCCTTGTCCAGAACTCGATCGAGGACATCGATCAGGCTGGATCCACCCGATACGCGTTCAACTGCCATAGGACCGTCCTTTCGCCTCTACTACTTGGCTCTTCGTCTAGGCTTCGCTGCTCTCGCAGCTCTCGGCCGGCGTGCAGCTCGCTGAGCTTCTGGCAGCGAGGCTGGCAACGGCCCTTGCATCGTCAAGTGCGGGTCATATTTCCACCAGTTGAGCCCAATCTGCTCGGCCTTGTCCACTGAACAAATCAGCAGACGAATGCGAATCGTTAGTAACTCAACGTTTGCCAATGAAATACGAACGTCGCCCGCAATCACCAGACCTTTATCGAGAACGCGATCCAGAATGTCGACAAGATTCGCCGTTCCAGAGACAGTCGGCATCTTCTCCATAGACTCGCGCTCTCTTTTTGGGCGGGGTTTAGACGTTGATTCCCGTCCAGGGACGAAGGGGGGGATGGTAGTCGCAGCACCAAGAGACGTCAATAAGGGTTTTCCTGTATAGCTGCGATAGAAGGTTATCTTTTTCAACAACTTGGAGCGGCCAAATTTGCCCCTTAGCGAAGCCGGCCTAGTGGACCCAGGTCGATATTCAAGTCGGCAGGCGACAGGCCAAATTGTTCAGCCAGTTCCTGTATTTTAGTCTCTAGTTTCATCAAGGCTTCGCCCATCTGCTCGATTTCCTCATCGCTTAGTGCTCCACCTTCCATGCGACGAATTGCTTGACGCTCCAGCAATTGCCTCAAAAAATCGATGAGCGTAAGAACGAGTTTCGCAAGTCCTTGTTCGATATTGTCTGGGGACAACTCGATTCGCGCCGGGACTGAAGTTGTCTCTTCGCCCCCTCCGGCCGCCGACGAATCTGTCTTTATTGGCCTCTCACTCACGTGTGATTTCCACGAATTCACTCGGAGGCCATGGCCCGGTGATGCGAGCCGAGATGTCGGCAGGGGTAACCACGCTGCCGATTCTTTCCAAGAAAACAGCCAGCGAGGAGCGATCCACAAGCGCAAAGCTGCGAATTCCGGAAGGCGTATCGCGCTGAATCCATTCCTCCGCCAGTGAGTTTGAGACCTGCCGGAATTTGTCCATAACGGATTGTGCCTGTTCGTAGCGCCCCCATCTGCCTTCGAGATATTCCCTTCCAGACTTGGATGAGGAACTATTCACGCTCTCGCGAGCCTTAAAGATAATACGTACATCCATTTGCACCTTGTTGCGCAAACGCTTCAAAGCGCTACCGTACTCCGCCGCCCGGCGTTCCACGAATTGCCTCAACGTATCTTCACTTTCGACGATCGTCGGGAAGCGAAACGGAATGATAATGGCTTGCGCAAAGATCCGCTGCAAGACTTGGTTAAACGCTCTTACCATTTCGGGCACGGGTGCATAAGGCATCTGCGCAGCGAAATCAGATACGAAGCAGCGCAGTTCACCCATATCGATCCACCGAACCGGCGCCCCTTCCACTCCGGCACCAAGGCTGCTGAATTGCGTTTGCTGTTCCGCGACGCAGTA
>JABDHA010000204.1 GCA_013285705.1 Acidobacteriota bacterium | reverse complement strand
GCAACATAGAACGGAATGCCGTGTTCTTTGGCCAGGATGGCCACGCTGTAGGTTCCGATCTTGTTCGCCACATCGCCATTGGCCGCGATACGGTCCGCACCCACAATCACGGCGCGAATCTTGCCCTGGCGCATGAGGCTGGCTGCCATGTTGTCGCAGAGAACCGTCGTCGGAATGCCATCGTGCATCAGCTCCCAGGCCGTGAGGCGCGCGCCTTGCAGGAACGGGCGTGTTTCGTCGGCATACACATGAATCGTGCGACCGCTTTCGATAGCAGCGCGAATGACACCCAGGGCCGTGCCATAGCCACAGGTGGCCAGCGCGCCGGCATTGCAATGGGTGAGCACACCGCCGGTTTCAGGCAGCAGCTCAGCGCCATTGGCGCCCATGGTCTTGCAGGCGGCGATATCTTCGTCGTACATCTGTTGCGCTTCTTTGATCAATGCCTCCGCAATGCTCTGGCCGGTGACGCCAGGCTGCGCGGCAAGGGCGTTAAAATGCTCGCGCATCCGGGCGATGGCCCAGAAGAGGTTGACCGCGGTAGGACGCGTGGCCGCGAGAGTATTGCAGATGGTATCGAATTCCTTGGTCAGCTCTGGAATCGTGGCAGCGCCGCTTTGCTGGACACCGAGTGCCACTCCCATGGCAGCGGAAACACCAATGGCAGGCGCGCCGCGAACGACCATGGTGGTGATCACATCGGCTACCTGCTGGTAGCTGGTAGCCAGCACATACGTTTCTTCAAGCGGAAGCTTCGTCTGGTCAAGAAAGCGGACGCCTTTTTCGGTCCATTCAAGTGTAGGAATCATGTTATCTACAGTGTAAATCGTTAGCGGAGACGACGGGGTGAGGAGGCACAATTGCTCCTCACCCGGAGGCAACCGTAGGCGAATCGGGTCCATCATTTTGATTTGATAGGCGGTGAGAGGATGAACCAACGATGAACTTTACGGCGAAATCCCCACTTTACTGGTTGTATGCGGCACTGACTCTTGGAATTCTGCTCGCCGGAGTCATTGCAGTGTTCGACCCGTTTGTCGCGTCGGTCCTCTTTGGAAGGCCCGTCAAAACTGCGGATGACTATACCTGGGTAAGGCTTGCGGGAATGCGCGATATTGCTATCGGCATGATCTTCGCAGCAATGCTGGTAATCAAGGAACAGCGCACTGCGGGCGTTCTGGTTTTGCTCACGATTGTGGTGCCAGTTGGCGATGCATTCACCGTCTTTTCGGCGAGAGGAGCAAGTTATCAGGTCTTCATCCACGGCGGGGCGGCGATCTTCATGGCAGTGCTTGGCATGCTGCTGCTCAAAAAGCGCTGAAGACCAAACGGCGCCCGGGTTTGGCCTGTCAATAGCAGAACTGACAGAACAACCTGTAACGATCGCATTTCAAACGATAGATGGTGAAACGACGACTTGCAGATTGAATACCCGGAATCGGCTATCCTTGATAAACAAGGAAAGATAAGCAAAAAAGCCCGCTCATCCGAGCGGGCTTTTACCTTTAGATCTGAACATTCGCACAGTCGTTCTGCACGCAAGCCCCTGTGTTTGGAGGAATTTAGCAAAAACAGGGGAGGGGCCACCTGGCTGCGTGCGGGCCGATTTAGAGCTTCGATCCCGTGCTCCACTCCGTCACGGGGGCGATGGTCGTTACGATGTTGTCGCGTTGCTTCCAGCTTCCCCGGATGTAATCGCGGTTCATCGTGGCAATCACTTCCAATGGAATTTCCTTAGGGCATGCGGCGGTGCACTCGCCGATATTCGTGCAGCCACCGAAGCTCTCAGCGTTCATCTGCGCAACCATGTTGACGGCGCGATGGTCACGTTCGATCGCTCCCTGTGGAAGGACGCTGAGATGCGAGATCTTTGCGCCGGTAAAGAGGGCAGCGGAGGCGTTTGGACATGCAGCCACGCATGCTCCGCAGCCAATGCACGCAGCGGCGTCCATGGCCCGGTCAGCTATCTCCTTGCCGATGAGGATCGCATTGCCATCGGGCGCGTTGCCGGTCGAAACGGAGACGTATCCGCCCGACGCAATAATGCGATCGAAGGAACGGCGGTCGACGACGAGGTCCTTGACTTCAGGGAAAGCTGCCGCGCGCCACGGCTCGATCACCAGCTCCTGGCCGTCTTTAAAGTGCCGCATGGTGAGCTGGCAGACGGTGGTTGCAGGCATGGGGCCATGCGCGACTCCGTTGATCATGAAGCCGCATGAGCCGCAGATGCCTTCGCGGCAGTCGTGCTCGAAGGCCACGGGCTCTTCGCCGCGCTCGATCAGCGATTCGTTCAGCACGTCGAGGCATTCGAGCATCGACATCTCCGAACTGACGTTGTCGACCGGGTAGGTGACGAATTTGCCCGCGTCCTTGCGGCTCTTCTGGCGCCAGATCTTCAGCGTTAGTTTCATTACTTGTAGCTCCTCTGGCTCGGATGAACGTAGTTGAACTCCAGCGGTTCTTTGTTTAGCTCAGGATGATTGCCGGGGCCGCGATATCCCCAGGCAGCGACGTAGGAGAAGTGCTCATCGTCGCGCTGCGCTTCGCCGTCGGGCGTCTGGTACTCCTCGCGGAAGTGGCCGCCGCAGGATTCGTTGCGCTCGAGTGCATCGATGCACATCAGCTCGCCGAGCTCGAAGAAGTCGGCGACACGGCCGGCTTTTTCGAGGCTCTGGTTCAGGTCGTCGCCGCTGCCAGGAACAGTGACATTCTGCCAGTATTCCTCGCGCAGGGCGCGAATCTGACCGATGGCTTTTTCCAGACCCTGGGCAGTACGTGACATGCCGCACTCGTCCCACATGATCTTGCCCAACTCGCGATGGAAGGAGTCGACCGTCCGCTTACCCTTGATCGAGAGCAGCTTCTGGATGGTCTGCTGCACGCTTGCCACGGTATCCCGTACTTCAGCGCGCGTTGCATCGACCTTGTCGAGCTTGTTCGTCGCGAGATAGTTGCCGACGGTGTAGGGAATGATGAAGTATCCGTCGGACAAACCCTGCATCAGCGCGCTCGCGCCCAACCGGTTCGCGCCGTGGTCAGAGAAATTCGCCTCGCCCAGCACGAAGAGGCCGGGAATCGAGCTTTGCAGGTGGTAATCGACCCACAATCCGCCCATGGTGTAGTGGATGGCGGG
>JABDHA010000203.1:216-3233 GCA_013285705.1 Acidobacteriota bacterium | reverse complement strand
TATCTGCCACCGTTCACAGGGGATGGGCAGGCTTTGCCATGAGACAAGACCAAACTGCCTGGAGGACAAGAATCGTATACGCTGTCGCGGCGACGATCATTGCCAGCGCCATGCTCAGACCAAAAAAACCAAAGCCTAGAGGGGCAGACCCTCAAAGACAGGCTTCAGCGGCTTGAGGAGGAAATACGCGCATGGAAGTAGATGTACGAGACCACCAGGACTGGAGGACTAGAAAGGACAAGACTATGAACCAGTTCAAACTACTTGGCTTTAGAAATACTGCGATTCTCACTTTGATCAGCACATTCATGTCCTTGACGGTCGCTGCCCAACAGACAGTGAAGGTTGAAGGTCTGATTAAAGGACGAAGCGGTGAAAGCATGATCGTGCAAACCAAGGACAATCATGATCTGGTGGTTGAGTTGACGAATGGGGATGTTCAAGGCTCGCAATAAGAAACTGTCAATGGCCGCTTTGATTCCGGGCCTAGCCATAAAAGTGGAAGGTTACTACCACGACACTCGATTCATAGCGCGGACTGTAAGATTCAAGGGCAATGATCTTAAACACGCCGAAGCAATAGAAGCCGGGATGCACGAAACCAAGTTACAGGCTCAGCAGACCCAAGCAGAGCTGGAAAAACAGAAGGTGGAGTTGGAAAAGCAGAAGGCGGAGCTGGACGCTCAGAGACAAGCCCTGCAACAACAGGAGGCAAAGGTCGCAGAAAATAAGGCAGCTATCGAAGCTGCCGTCGCGCGGTTCGGCCAGCTGGACGATTACTACATCATGGATGAAGTAATTGTGTACTTTGACAATGGCAAGGTCAAGGTCGGGCCAAAATATACTGCTCAACTGATGGCGCTGGTGGAGAAAGCCAAGACGATCGAAGGTTACATGATTGAAGTAAAAGGCTACGCCTCTGCCTCCGGTAATGCTGCCCTGAACCAGAAACTCAGCGAGGACCGTGCTAATAATGTGACAAATATCCTGCTTCAGCAGGGTAAGGCCCCACTTACCAGAATGCTTGCGCCGGGCGCAATGGGAGAGAGCGAACAGGTCGGCAATGCGAACATGCCGGAAGGAGAGGCGGAAAATCGTCGTGTAGTCGTGCGTGTTCTGCAAAACAAGGCGATCGCCGGAGTATAGGAATTTAAGACTTGCCTTTCTCTCCGATCACCTCCGGAACCCAGTGGACATTTCATTCATGAACGCCATACTCCCGGTACCCGCAGCTTACTATCTGCGCGAACTCTGCGATGAAACTGTTGGATACCGCAACGATGAACTTATGGTTCACAAGACTACATAAGTGGTCGACTAACCTCGCTGATTACTCACCTCCCGGACTGGCCTGAGCTTTGGGTGGTTAGCTATTTCTCAGTTCGGCGTTCGATTGTGATTCGTGACCGATGCGAAGACTCGCTGCAACCGACATCCCCGCGACCCTGGCGGCCAGCACATGCGTGCTCGTGTTCGCGATATGTTTCTTCAGCCTGGGATCGATGACCAGATATCTGGCGAGCCGCGCGCTAAAGCGCCAGACCAGTGTGCTGGCTCGCGGGCTCAGAGAGGCGGTCGCCGGCACACGCCACGAACTCGAGGAATTGCCGCCGATCGAAGCGCTTAACTGTCGGAACGGCACCCGCGATGTATTGGCCCAGCGAGCCTTTGAGAACCCGTATGTTCGCTGGATTGGCCTTCGGCAGGCGGGGGAGATGATCTGCCGCAGCGGTCTCGTGAATAGGAATCCTGGACCAGTCGCTCATGTTCACGTCCTCGACAACGTATGGTCGGTCGAGTTAGTAGACGACAGCCCGGGTGTTGTTTATGTAATACAGCGCCGAGATGACGTGGAGTATATCGCGATCCCGGAGACGATGCTTTTTGACTTCGAAAGCTCGATCGAGTGTTTGCAGTGTGTGACATACCAAGTGGATGTCACACAGCCAGACTTCCAAGTGAAACTTGGAGACTGGAACCGAGTCGTGCTGCATCAAACGGAAGAAGCGATGGTTGGCCGCACTCGCGCAAAACTCACGGTGGGAGTGTTGCAACGCTATATTGACCAGTTGCAGTTCGAAGGCCTAATTTTAGCTGCGGGTATGTCCGCAATCGTGGCGTTGACTTTCAACTTCATGTTGTATGGCTTGCTGATGCGGCAAACTTCAATGGCAAGCCTGATGAGACAGGGACTGCGAAAAAATGAATTTTTGCCCTATTATCAACCGATTGTCGACGGCGGTGACGGATCCGTGTTGGGCGCGGAGGCCTTGGCGCGCTGGTATCGCCGGGGCAAAATGGTCCCGCCGGGACAATTTGTTCCATTTGCCGAGAACGGTTTGATCACACCCATCACCGAACTGATCGTGAAAAAAGTGCTGAAGGACCTCAAGCACCTGGGTTGGCTGGGCACGAATCGCTATATCAGCATCAATGCCGAACCTGATCAGATCGTGAAAACGGATTTTTGCGAGTCCCTAGTGAAGCAACTAATCGATAGCGGCATTCCGGGAAGGAACATTGCAGTCGAAATCACCGAACGGCGCCAGTTGGCAAATCTTGCGGAGGCACGCAGTCGTCTGCTTTGCCTCGCAAACGCAGGAATTGACATCAAGATCGATGATGCCGGAACGGAGGATTTTCTTACGTCCAGGAACTGCCGGTGAGCACGTTAAAGATCGACAAGATGTTCGTTGACACGCTACGAACCCAGTGTGATGCCAAACGCCCGGTGCTGGACGCGATTATTCATTTTGCTAAAGCGTCAGGCCTAAGCACGATTGCGGAGGGTGTGGAGACGAACCAGCAAGTGGACGACCTCGTCAAAGCTGGCGTTCATGCCATTCAGGGCTATGTGTATTCGCGGCCCATGTCGGCGGAAAGGCTGGTGAGTTGGATGAAAGAACATGAAATGGAGACGCCGGGCATGAATACTGACTCCAGATAACTGTGACCTGTCTCATCCAAATTGAAAGGTGATGATCGACGAACTCTTGAGCTGGGGCCATATCTTCAAC
>JABDHA010000203.1:0-206 GCA_013285705.1 Acidobacteriota bacterium | reverse complement strand
ATCTTCAACTGGTGATGACAAGTCGATGCACTCATTGACTGCGTAGTGCACGTGTTGTCAGCAACCCAAAAGTTGGCCAATGCGGAAATCGTAAGCCGCACTTGGGAGTGTCAGTAGCATAGTAACTGCGACACTCGCAAAGAAAGAGGAGGGATTTATCAATTCAATTGCACCGGTTCTCGTCATTGCGGCTTCGAGACATAGAG
>JABDHA010000202.1 GCA_013285705.1 Acidobacteriota bacterium | reverse complement strand
CTTTTGCGATTTTCATCCCTGAAGCAAACAAGCCAATGGGCCGGAAGGGAATTGCACCTCCGGCCCATTGGCATTGCATGGATTCTTCGCCTGCGGCTCAGAATGACGTCGCGACGGATGGGGCAATCACTGGGCTTTACTCCTTGAGGAATGCAAGCAGATCCGCACTCACCTCGTCCTTGCGGGTCGAGCACATGCCATGCGGCGCTCCGGGATAGACTTTCAGCTTCGCGCCCTTGACGATCTTGGCTGAGAGCAGGCCCGAATCGCCGATGGGCACAATCTGGTCGGCATCCCCATGCAGGACCAGGGTCGGCACATCGATCTTCTTGAGATCTTCCGTGAAGTCCGTCTCCGAGAAGGCCTTGATGCAGTCATAGCATGCTTTATGTCCAGCCAGCATGCCCTGCAGCCAGAACGATTCGCGCAGGCCCTCGGAGACCTTTGCATCGGGCTTGTTGAAGCCATAAAAGGGCATGCTGAGGTCCTTGAAAAACTGCGAGCGGTCCGCGAGGACATTGGCACGAATCTCGTCGAATACCGAGATAGGCAGGCCGCCGGGGTTGGCAGCTGTCTTCAGCATCAGCGGCGGCACAGCGCCGATCAGCACAGCCTTGGCCACGCGCTTTGTACCGTGGCGGCCAATATAACGTGCCACCTCGCCGCCTCCCGTCGAATGTCCCACATGCATCGCACCCTTCAGATCGAGCGCCTCGGTAAGAGCCGCCAGATCGTCGGCGTAGGTGTCCATATCATTGCCGTCCCACGGCTGGCTCGAGCGGCCATGGCCGCGGCGGTCGTGCGCGATGCAGCGGTACCCTCTGGCCGCCAGAAAGAGCATCTGGTCCTCAAAGGCGTCCGCACTCAATGGCCAGCCATGGCTGAAAACTACAGGCTGTCCGGTACCCCAGTCCTTGTAATAAATCTGTGTGCCGTCTTTAGTCGTGATCGTGCTCATCGGAATTCTCCTTATGGTGTGTGGTTGGGGTTGGTTTGTGTGTGGATTGTTGCGGTGGTCATCGCGGGAGGACTAAGGGATCGATAGCACAATCTGGCCGATGACCTGCCATCCGGCGATTCTTTTACTCGCTCTATCCGGCAGCTGCTACGGGATCAAAGGTAGCAGCGGGCATCGCTGCCTGCATCCCACAATCGAGTGCTTTTGCTTTACCTCCCGGGACCGGGTCGGCCACTCCGGTAACCCACGCGTGCTAGACTGCACTTTCAGAATGATGGACGAATCTCTTGTACACCTTATTCACCTGCAGGAAGCCGATGTAGAGGTCGCGCAGCTCCGGCAATCGATCGCTGCCTTACCCCGACACCTCGCCACCATCGAAGAAAAACTGCGTACGCAAACGCTGGGAGTCGAGCAGGCCGACAAGGCGATTCAGGCGGAAGAAACCAAACGCCGTCGCCTGGAAAGCGACATCAAGGACCAGCAGCAGAAGATCGCCAAATTTCGCGAGCAGTCGAGCAGCGTCAAGACCAACGAGCAGTTCCACGCCCTGCAGCACGAAATCACCTTCGCGGAAAATGAGATTCGCAAGCTCGAAGATCTGGAGCTCGAAGGCATGGAGCGCGCCGAGCAGCTCGAAACCAGCCGCAAGCAGACGCGCCAGGAGCTCGCGAATCACAAGGCCTTCGTCGAGCAGGAAAAGGAACCCACCAGCAGGCAGACCGCCGAGAAGCAGGCCCGGCTCGACACGCTCAATGCATCCCGCGCCCAATTCCGCAGCCAGATTGACGCAGACCTGCTCGCCGATTATGACCGCGTCTCCTCGGCTCGCGGCACAGGCCTCGCGCGCGTTGAAGGACAGCGTTGCCTGGGCTGCCAGATGTTTCTTCGTCCGCAGATGTGGAACCAGGTGCGCGAAGGGCAGCGCATCCACTGCGAAAGCTGCGGACGCCTGCTTTATTACGACCAGGCGTCCGAGCCGATTCCGGAACCGCCCATCGTCGAGCCTTCGAAACGCAAAAAGAGGGTTGTCCCTGAAAATCCGGAAACAGAATCATGAAGCGCATTGCCATCGATATGGACGACGTGCTGGCCGACACGCTCGCCGAGCACATCATTCGCTATAACCGCGATCATGATGAGGCCGTGACCAAGGCCGATCTTGAAGGCAAATGGATGTGGGAGATCGTCTCTACCGATCGCCAGGAGCGGCTTGAGGGCTATCTGCGATCCGAGGATTTTTTCGAGGATTTAGAGGTCATGGCCGACAGTCAGCGTGTGGTCAAGGCGCTGGCGGCGCAATATGAGGTATTCATCGCCACCGCCGCCATGGAATTTCCGAACTCCTTCGGCTCAAAGTTTCGCTGGCTGCGACGTCATTTCCCCTATTTGCCGCCCACGCATTTTGTCTTCTGTGGCGATAAAGGGATTTTGAACGCCGACTATCTGATCGATGACCAGCCCCGGCAGCTGCGGCGCTTCTCCGGCGAGGGAATTCTTTTTACCGCGCCCCATAATCTCAATGTGAATGGCTATCGCCGCGTCGATAACTGGCAGCAGGTAGAGCAGCTCTTTCTTTCTATGGGAAAAGCATCGTCATCCTGAGCGGAGCGACGGATCTGCTTTTCCTCCCGCGCCTCAGAAACTATGCTGCGTGCACTTGGAAGCAAGCCCGTTAGCGCGTGCTGCCCGCCAATCCATTCGTTGGCCGCAGCCCCGCTGGAACCTGCTGAGCTGCCTGCCGCAATCCGGACACTGCTGGCGGCGGCGCCGGGTGTGGTGCAGGAGTCGTCGCGGCCGGGCGCGGCTGTGCGGCGTTCTGCTGAATGTGCTGCTGATGCATGGTCACGATAAGGGCGGTCGCCGGGCCTTTGCTCACGCAGCGATAGGCATGCGGAGTGCTTGCATCGAAGTACACGCTGTCTCCCTCTTCCAGCACGTGCACCTTATCCGCATGCCGGATTTCCAGATCTCCACCCAGCATGTAAAGGAACTCGTAGCCCGGATGCACATGAGGCCGGACATCGACCGTTTTTTTCAGCGGCAAAAACTCCGCGTGGTACGGATCGAGATGCCGATCGGGCACCATGTAGCCGAGGCTTTCAAAATAGTAGGTCGGATCATCGACGCCGGTCTGGGGCAATCTCACCCGGTCATTCTGTTTATGCACGCGGAAGATCGTATGCGGCTCAGTTTCAAAGAAGTACGAGAGATCTTTGCTGAAGACCATGGCGATGCGGGCCAGGTTCCGCAGAGTCGGCACGACGCGGCCCGTCTCCAGTTGCGAAAGAAAGCTGGCGGACAGGCCCGTGTGCCTGCCAAGTTCCACCAGTCCCATGGATTTCTTCAACCGTAAACGTTTGATGCGTTCTCCAATATGCTTCTCTGAGATAAACGCCTCTGCGTTCGCCGGGTCGATCTG
>JABDHA010000201.1:3171-3389 GCA_013285705.1 Acidobacteriota bacterium | reverse complement strand
CATACTTTTCCTCATTACCAGTTTACTAGGGTACTGGCCGTCCAGGCGAATGCGCTTCGCGCATCGTTGTACCAATGTGATTCATCAATTATTTAGGCACTTGGCCGGAACCCAGGGGCTGGAAATGAGGTGCAGCTTGTCGAAGTCCAATGTTCTCAATACCAGCGCTACGATCAGCGTCATTCGCCCCGAAGAATTCGACCCAGGAACCGCCCAGA
>JABDHA010000201.1:2315-3161 GCA_013285705.1 Acidobacteriota bacterium | reverse complement strand
CCTCCGGCTCACTCCGGCTCGCAGCCGTTAGTCCAGAGCAGAATGTCGAGACCGGTCTATGGGGCGGCACCTTCACGGTAGAGCCCGGAGCGCAAACGGGAATCCACCACCACGGCGAACAGGAGACCATCGTCTACGTGCTTGAAGGCTTATCCTATGTCCGTTGGGGGGAACACGGCGAGCACGAAGCCACGGTCCATGCAGGGGAATTTCTTCATGTGCCCGCGTGGCTGCCGCACCAGGAGATCAATCCATCGAAGGAGAAGCCCTTCCGCTGGATCGTCGTCCGCAGTACTTCGACGCCTATCGTGGTGAATCTGCCGGACGATTATTGGCAAAGCTAGCTACTGGTACTGGCAAAGCCAGGCTACTGGCACAACACGACAGCAGCGCCATCAATCGAATCGTGATAGACGGCTGCGAGTGCTTCATTGACCTGATCGAGAGTGAACAAGGTTGTGCGAGGGCGAATCCCGATTTCAGTCGCCAGTTTTACAAAGTCCTGTGCATCCTGCCGTGTCATATTCGCCACACTGCGTAACTGGCGCTCGCCCCAGAGCAGCGTGTCGTAGTCGAACTGCGGCATACGGTCCAGATGGATCGCGTTGATCGCGACGATCCCGCCTTTGCGCAGAGAGGCGAGAGCAGCGATCACCACATCGCCGCTGGGCGCAAAGGTTATGGCGCGGTCAAGCAGGACGGGAGGCTGTTCGGTCGCTTCTCCCACCCACCTGGCGCCAAGCTCACGAGCCAGCTTCTGATGAGAAACGCCACGCGTCGCCACATAAGCCTCACATCCCCAATGCTTTAGCACATCGATTGCCAGATGGGCCGAGGCGCCGAAGC
>JABDHA010000201.1:0-2305 GCA_013285705.1 Acidobacteriota bacterium | reverse complement strand
GACATGGCTCTCCCGGCTCGACTTCCGCGACCCGCAAGCTGCGGAACCCGATAATTCCGGCGCAGAGCAGGGGAGCCACATCTTTCGCGTCGGCCTGCTCGGGCAAGGGGATACAGAAATCAGCCCGGGCAATCGCATATTCCGCATAGCCGCCGTTCACGGTGTAACCGGTAAACGTAGGCCTATCGCAAAGATTCTCCATATTCTTACGGCAGAGGGGACAGGTTCCATCTGTTCCGCCTAGCCATGAAACCCCTACGCGCGCTCCGACACGCAGATCGTTTACGCCTTCGCCGAGCTTTTCGACATGTCCCACAATCTGGTGTCCCGGTGTCACGGCCGGACGCAGCGGCGGCAACTCACCGCTGGTGATATGCAGATCGGTGCGACAGACGCCGCAGGCCTCCACGCGAAGCAGGACTTCGCCTTTGCCCGGTGAGGGTACTGGCAGATCTTCCAGTTGAAGGGGATTCTGCTCAATCGGAGCGGGATGGTGAAGGACAGCAGCTCGCATGGTGCCTCCGCATAAAAAATTCTAGCGCTGCCGATTACCTTCCCAGCAGCAGGCGAATGGCATGCGTGAAGTTTCTCCCCGAGGTGAGGCGCGCGCCGTGCTGCATTTCAAGCTCATACGTGCCACCGGTCAGTGGATGGATGGCCGTAATGCGCGTGGTATTCACAATGTGGCAGCGGTGAATTCGCAGAAACTTCTTCGGGTCGAGGCGTTGTTCGATTCCGCTCATCGTCTCGTTTAAGAGGTGTGTTTTGTTTCCGCAATGCAGCTCCACGTAGTTGTCTGCCGACTCGATCCAGTCAATGGAGTCGGAGGAGACGAACTCATAGTGGTTGGTTTTGTGCACCACGAAACGCTCTGGCCCCTTGGGCCTGTAGGTGGCGAGCAAGGATTGCAGCTGTTCGACAACGGCATGCTGTCCGTTGGAGGCCAGCCGCTCCCGGGCGCGCTTCAAGGCACGCTCCAGGTGATCCTCGTCCAACGGCTTGAGAAGATAGTCGAGAGCATTGAGCTCGAATGCTTCAATCGCATGCTCGTCGTATGCAGTGACAAAGACCAGAAGCGGCATCTGCTCCGCGCCGACGGAGCGCACTACGTCCAGGCCGCTCGCGTCGGGCAGATGGATATCGAGCAGCACAAGGTCGATGCCGCCGCGTTGGATGGTCTGGACCGCTTCGGCGGCACTCTGGCATTCACCTGCCACCTGGATGTCCGGTAGCGAAGAAAGCAGTTTGCGGATGCCGCTGCGGATGGCGGGTTCGTCATCGACGATGAGAACGTGTAGCGGGGTCATACCGTATCGCGCGTGTGAAAGGGAAGTTGAATGTGGACCATGGTGCCGCCGTCTTCCGACTGTCGCACAGAGAGACCGTGGTTCCGTGGATACATGCGCTGCAGACGCTCTTGCGTAGAGCCGAGACCGACACCTAATTCAAGTTCACCCAGCGTTTGACGGGGTGGCCCGTTGCCATTGTTTTTCACGGTGAGGACGAGCGATCCGCAGTTCCTGGCGCTGCGTACTTCAATCCTGCCGATCTCGGTTACATCGCGAAGACCGTGCAGGATGGCGTTTTCGACAAGCGGCTGTAGCAGAAGACTGGGCACGAGAGCTGTTTCGGTTTCAGGATCGATATCGACATGCACCAGCAGCCGCTCGCCAAAACGGACGCGTTCGACATCGATATACGCATTCGTCAGTGCAATTTCAGAGCTGAGGCTGATCTCGTCCTGGAAGTCGCGGCGGAATGCAGCACGCAGCAATTCACCCAGCCGCGATAGCATTCTGCGGGCGAGGCGGGGATTGTCTTCCGCCAGGCTGGAGATGTTCTCGAGCGTGTTGAAGAGGAAGTGCGGTTTGAGGCGCAGACGCAGGGCCTCCAGCTCGGCGTTCTTGAGACAGGCTTCGAGCTTTGCATTTTCGAGCGCTAATTGAGTGGCTAATCTTTGTTGATCCTCCAGTTGAATGATGGTGCGAATCACAACCGCTGCTGCCGCATTAATCCAGAACAGGAAAAATGCAAGTCCCGCCTCGTAGGCTGGAACAGCAAAGAGCAGCGCGTGCAGATTGAACTTGTGATCGAGCAGCATATTAAGCGTGAGCGTGATCTTCACCGCCGCGAAAGCCAGGAGAGCGCCATAAAAAAATAGAACAGACACGCTTCGCATCCAGTTGTCGCGATCCAAAGGAAACCGCCGCTCCAACCGGAACACAATCGGTCCAAACAGCACCCAGGGGTAGTAGCATGTGAGCCATGTTCCAAATTCCAGTAAAAGACGGGTGCTGGACGGCAT
>JABDHA010000200.1 GCA_013285705.1 Acidobacteriota bacterium | reverse complement strand
TGACCGCTTCCTCGAGAGCCTTCCCAGAACCGATGATGTACCGCTTATTGTCTTTTATCGCGGTTTTGGCGAGTACTACAAAAACGATTGGGAGCAGGCAGAGAAACATTTTGATCACGCCTTTGAGCTTGACCGCTCGGTGATGCAGGCGGAAATTGGAAAGGCCCTCAGTTTTGGAATTCAACGCCAAACGGTAGAAGGAGCTGCAATTCTCGGTACTTTGGAGAAAAAAATCAATGAACGCGGAGTGAGGGACCCCGAAGCGATCTATAAGATTGCACAAGCATATGCACAACTTGGAGATAAGACATCTGCACTGCGGGTTATGCATCAAAGCATTGAGAACGGATTTTTTCCCTATCCGTATTTTGCAAACGATCCACTCCTTGATGCGCTGCGACGAGAGAACACCTTCTCAGAAATAATGAGCACTGCGCGCCGACGCCATGAAGCCTTTAAAACGGAGTTTTTTTAGCAGATGGCTAATCGACGTGATCCATGTAGCAAGTGAAATACGCAATGAACAGGCGGCTTCTGTGTACTAGCGCGTTCGACTTCAAGTGGATGTAAAGCCGGCAATACCGAAACTATAGGGTGAAACTTCCGTATCGCCGACCAACCGGAAGTTTCGAACGCGAAGCCGTTGTTACCGATTCTTCTGCATCAACCGTTTGCCGACCTCAATGAGTGCATTGGATTTTTATTTCTAGTGCTGGGACGGATCTAAGAATCTGGTAAGCTGTTGTTACCCATTTCGACGAAAGGAAGAAACCATGAAGACATTGAATATGTCCCGCGATCCCAAAACATCGGCGGTGTTTCTTCCCGACGTCTCGCGCAGCTAGATCCTCTCTCAAACTTTATTTGAAGGTCTTCAGCGCAGCCTGAGGGCGGCTTAGGTACGCCTCTTTCCTTTTCAACCTGATCGGCCTGCGGGCATTGAGTCTGCGGTCTCGAGATTCTTAAGCGAGCCTTTTTATGAGCGAAAGTTCAACCAAGAACAAAATGCGCGAAGTATTGACTTTTCTCTTCCGTCACTGGCGAGGGGAAAAATGGCTGGTGGCGTGTGTAGCGCTGTGCATGATTGTGGCCACCGCCGCTGATCTTCTGATGCCGGTATATGCGGGCAAACTGGTTGACGCGATCGGAGTACATGCAGTCGCGCGTTCGCTCGCGTTGCGCAGCGCTCTAAGCGCGATTGCGATGATGGCGCTGCTGGGCGCGGTGCTGACGGCGATGCGGTTCGCTGCTCTGGCGGGGATCATCCGGCTGACGCTGCGATTGATGACGCGTTTTGCGGGTGACGCGTTCTGGCGGGTACAGCGGTTTTCGACCGACTGGCATGCGAACAACTTTGCGGGCGCGATTGTGCGACGGGTCACGCGCGGCATGTGGGCCGTGGACATGATGGACGACATTCTGCTGCTCGAGCTGCTGCCCGCGCTGCTGGTGCTGGTGGGTTCGTCATTGCTACTGGGTTGGCACTGGCCGGGCATGGGCGTCATGGTGGCGGCGGGCGCTGTGGTGTATATCGCAGTGTCGGTTTCGCTGTCCCTGTATTACGTGGCTCCGGCGGCGCGGCTATCGAATGCGCAAGATACGAGGATTGGCGCGGCAATGGCCGATGCGATCACGTGCAACGCGGTAGTGAAGTCATTTGGCGCGGAAAGGCGCGAGGATTATCGACTGGCGAAGGTGCTGAACAAGTGGAACCAGCGGACGTGGCGGACGTGGGCAAAGGCGACGCGCAACGGGAGCCTGCAGTTGTTTCTGTTGCAAGGGTTGCGCACGCTGGTTCTGCTGTATGCCGTGCGGCTGTGGTGGCAAGGCAGGGTGACGGCCGGCGATATGGCGTTTGTGCTGACGAGCTATTTCATAGTGCATGGCTACATGCGCGACATCGGGCAGCATGTGCGCAACTTGCAGCGGTCGGCGAATGAGATGGAGGAGATGGTCGATTTCCACTCGCGGCCTCTGGGTGTAGTGGACCGTTCAGATGCGAAGGCGATCCATGTGAGAAAAGGCGAGATCCTCTATGACCGAGTGACGTTCCGCTATGGAGCGCAGACGGAGCCGCTGTTCCGGAATTTCTCGCTCCGGATCGAAGCTGGCGAACGCGTGGGGCTTGTGGGGCATTCAGGATCGGGCAAGACGACGTTCGTGAAGCTGCTGCACCGGCTGTACGACGTGGGCGGTGGAAGGATCGTAATTGACGGGCAGGATACCGCGTCCGTGACGCAGGACTCGCTGCGCGCGCAACTGGCGCTGGTGCCACAGGAACCGATCCTATTTCATCGAACGCTGGCCGAGAACATTGCGTATGGAAGGCCGGACGCGGCGATGCGGGAAATTGAGGAGGCTGCCCGGCTGGCCAATGCGCACGAGTTCATCTTGCGCCAGACGAAGGGATATCACACACTGGTGGGCGAGCGTGGTGTGAAACTGTCTGGAGGAGAGCGGCAGCGTGTGGCTCTGGCACGGGCGTTTTTAGCGGACACGCCGGTCCTGGTGCTGGATGAAGCGACATCGAGCCTGGACTCGGAGTCCGAGGCACTGATCCAGGAGGCGATGGGACGGCTCATGGCAGGTCGAACGTCGATCGTGATTGCGCACCGGCTCTCGACGGTGCGAATGCTGGACCGAATTCTTGTCTTTGATAGCGGGCGGGTGGTGGAAGAGGGAAAGCATGAGGAACTGGTGCGACGCGAAGGTGGCACTTACAGAAGGCTGTTTGAGCGGCAGGCGCTTGGCCTGGTGGTAGACGACGAGAGGGCATTCGATGACGAGTCAGATTTCTCGGACAATGCGGTGAATTATTGAACTATCTGAAAATCAAGAATGGGTATGATGCTCGCGCTCGTCCTTGTGAATGCGTTCACTTGCGTGAGTTGAAAAGGACGCTCGTATGTGAGGACTAAGATCGTCGACGCGCTCGACGAGTTTCTGAAGAACTCGCCGTTGTCGGCGTGTAACCGGCTACGCGAGGATTTGCTTTCCTACATTTCTCGCTGGCTATCAGGTGCTTATTGGCAAGGGCAGACACATACGAACCGTTCCTGTGCCGACTTGGGTGAAAGAGACGCTTGATGCGTGGTTGACGGCAGCCGATCTTCGACGGTCCTGTGCTCGACTCTGTCATGATTCAGGGGAGAACTCGAGCAGATCCAGTTTCTTCTGGGACATGTCTCAGTGCAAACTACGGAACGCTACATCGCTTGCAAGCAGCGTTTGAGAGTCCCTGTGAACAACAGGCTTGGCGTCGAACCCGGATGAGTTCTTCACTTCGCAACTGGACGCGTAGCGGACTACACAGCCATGTGGTATCTTCCCACAACGGAGACTAGTAAACACTGGTGCGTTTCCGGATACTAATCGAGAGTCGGTGCTTTGGATGAGTGACTCGTCCTGTTATCGCTAGTTGAGAGAGCGATGCCTCATTGGCTCAAATTTAGAATTGAGA
>JABDHA010000199.1 GCA_013285705.1 Acidobacteriota bacterium | reverse complement strand
TGTCAGAACTGACAGAGATCGACACTCGAATCACGACGTATTGTGATCGCCGGGCACATAGTCTGAACCTCGCCCTGGTTAGCGATCTGTGGTCGCGACACCTTCATTGAATACCGAGATCAGTAAGTTGCTTGGGATTCACTTCATCGACAGCCACCAGATTATGGCATGTGGCGCAGTCGTTATCGATGCTCTTTCCATCCTTGGTATTGTGACTTCCATCGTGACATCGGAAACAGCCAGGATAGTCGTTATGTCCGATATTGTTCGGATGGGTGCCCCAGGTAACCTTCATGAAAGGAAAAACATTCTCGCCATAGATCGTGCTCAGGGTTTTCGCGGCGTCATCGATCTGAGTGCGCTGCTGGCTCCAGGCATTCGGATACTGCGTACGATAGAAGTCCTCCAAGCCAGCCGTGATCTTTGATTCCGCATCCGCCTGCGAAGCATACTCGGCTTTGATCAGGGCAAGGCCCTCCTTGTGAAGGAAAGGCAAAGAAGGGCTGAGTCTCCCGCGAGCCATCGCCGTATTCACCGCATTCTGTGGAGTATCAAACGAATGCGCGGCTCTGTTATGACAGTCAATGCAATTCATCGTCCGCTTCTGGCCGCCTTCGACCATCTTCGACTCCGACGACACATACTCGATCGCAGAACCGTCGTCATTGATCTTGGCTACCCAGGGAATGGTCTGATTCGTATTGTCTGTGGCAATGAATTCGATATGACCAAGATGCGCACCATGGATTCCATTCATTCGGCCAGACAGGTCTCGGCCTCCAACATGGACCAGGACGAGAGAATGTGTGACTGAGTTGTTTTCGTCGTCGCCAAAGGAAGTCTTCATCACAAGCTTGTCGCCGATGTACTTTCCCGGATTGTGACAGTGCAGGCACGTGCTCTCAGCAGGAGGAACCTTGCCCTCTGGCATGATGGGACGAGGATAGTGGCCCAATGCCACGTGCACAAGTTGTCGTGCTCCGTTTAGCTTTGCGCTCACGTAACCTGACATCCCCGAAGCGATGTGGCATTCCGTACAGGCCACATTCGCGTGGGACGATACGTGATAGGCGCTCCACTCCGGCGCCATGACGTGACAGGACTGGCCGCAGAACGACGGCTTGTCCATTTGGGCAACGCCGCGAAAACTTGCGGTGCCCACAATTACAAAATTGATAAACGTGGTGAGAACGACAAAATTCAAGGAACTGCGGATCACAGGATTGGCAAAATCAACCTGGGGATAGGTAGACGGCAGCTGGCCCGTTGCCTTCAGCCGGCGCCTCCGTATCCACATACCAATTGGAATGAGGATTAACCCCAGGACAAAGAGGGCGGGCAGGCAAAGGTCAAAGACAATACCAACATAAGGGTTGGCTGAGCCGCCGTGGCCAAACACGTCGACCACCCAAAAGCCGATTAGAGTCAGAGCGGACGCGGTCGTAAGTCCGACTCCTATCAAGCTGATTGAGTTGTGCGCAAAAAAGATCAGCGGCCTAAGCCGATTCGCTCTGAATCCTTCAGATTGAGTCATCGGTCAGCTTCTATTTCTTTTGCAACGTACGAATGTAAGCGACGACATCCTTTATTTGGTCGTCCGTAAGTTTGCTTGCATACGCGGGCATCTTGCCTTTCCCATTTTTTGTGTCCGCGATGAGATCCGCATCCGAAGCGCTCACGATATCCGGCGAACTGAAGGGTTTAGCCTTCATCGATTTGCCCGCTGGAGTATTTCCGCTACCGTCGGCCCCGTGACAACTCTGACATTTGGACTTGTAAGTGTCCGCACCAGATTTCTGAGCAAAGCTTAAGGTGCTTACTGCAAGCACGCTTACGACGCAGACGCGAGTGACGTATTTCAGCATAGTCATTGGTTCCTCCTGGTTAACGGTTGATGAGCGTAGTTCAGACTGAGAAATCCTAAAAGGCATAGTTGACCCCGAGAGTGTATACATTTCCGCGAAAGCTTCGCGGCAGTGTTGGGCCAATAGGCGTACCTTCGCCGTAGCCGTAGTAGTTATAGTCGGCTTTCCATGTCCAGCTCGGTGCCATCTGCAAGGCGAAGCCCGCATAGGGCGATTGAAACTGCGACTGTAGTGAGCCTGGCACTTGACGGATATTGATCATTTCGGACGTGCCATCCACGTCGCTCATGCGATACCCCGCATTTACATGCACTCGTTTAACTGGCGAGAAAGTGAAACCTATCGAACCGAATTGCATCGGCGCATTGTAATAACCATTGCTTTGGTAGGGCGTACCGGCTGCGGTGCAGACTGGCGGTGCAGTGACGGCCCCTGGAGGGGGCGGGGTAGATGGGAAGCACTCGATTGTGCTCGAGTACACGCTGTCATAGGCATAGCTCAAGTTCAGCGACCATTTCTCACTTGGAGCGATCGTTGTGCCGAACGAGAAATCGCGATTGTGTTCCAGATGATTAACAGTCTCCACGTTGTTGCGTGCTTCGTAGATGTTCACAGCCCCCGACACCGTAAGCCATGGATGCGGCTGATAGGTAGCCCGCGCTCTATAGTGTTGTAGCTGACGAGGACTGATGCGAGTGAACGCATTGTCAGCGTACATACCATCGAAATTGAAGTTGATTCGCAACTCAGGAGTGGGCCTCAGAGCAGCACCAAAGAGTCCCCAGCTTTCATGGATAGGTATGAAGTCCCCGGCAGAGTCTGTAATGATCCTGCTTCGATAGCGATAGCCCACCGAAATGCGGGCCTTTGGTGTCACGTCCAATGCCATGACAAATGTGTTGGCCTTCGTTTTCTGATTAAGCGCCTGATAGTCAGTCGCTGTCGTCGTGGTAGCAGTTCCCGGAGGCTGCAGCAGCGATGTTCCGTTATAGCTCGTTGTTGAGAAGCTGTTGATACCTGGTATACGGAAATACCAGAAGTCGTAGACATCGGAGGCTGAAATTTTAGGTGTGATCTGCCATACAGCAGCGATATCCCCGTTGACGTTCACACGTTGCACACGGGCATTCCCAGTCTCGACCGATTGACGCAGTGATGGGGTATCCAAGCCGCTGAAAAATTCATTGTAGTTGGCGAGAGTACTGTTTGAACCGTTGTAGAGCAATCGCCCATTTAATGTGAAGTTATGAATCGCTGAAGTCTGGAAGCGCGCCTGCTCGGTTGGGTAAAGAGTCCGCGTGGGTGCGGAACGAGTGTAGGCAAGAAACCCCTGGCAAGCTGGATTCACTGTTCCATCAGAATTGAATGGGCTGGAGCAGGGAGAGCCCCATACTGAAGATAGATTGACCCCAAGACTGACGGGTGTGCCATTCGAGAGGGTGTAATTTAAGCCGCTGAGTTGCCAACTCGTATCCGCTTTGTAATGAGTTACGAACTGGTCATAGCTGAAAGTCGTCTTTGGGTCCGGCTTCCAGTCGACTCCTCCAATCCAATTATCAGTAGAATTGCGCCAGTTTTGGGAAAGTAGAGCATCCGTCCCGAGATGAACCGTGCTATAGGATGGCCCCTGGTTGATGTTGTGGTTGTAGCCAAAGCGTACGCTCACCTTCGACAGGGGAGCCAGAGTCAGGTTGAGATCAGTCATCCGACGCACCGTATTGTAAAGGTGCGGT
>JABDHA010000198.1 GCA_013285705.1 Acidobacteriota bacterium | reverse complement strand
TTGAGGCAGCAGTAACAGCGGGCTACACGCGCCTGCGCCCCATCATCATGACGGCCTTCGCCATGATCATCGGCATGCTGCCCATGGCGCTTGGCCTGGGCGAGGGCGGCGAGCAGAATGCGCCGCTCGCACGCGCGGTGATTGGCGGCCTCGGCGTCGCCACCTTCGCCACTCTCTTCTTTGTCCCTTTGATGTTCACGTTGATTCACGGAAGAAATGCCAACACGCCACAGGAGGCAGCATGACGCAGCAGATCGAGACAGTTTCTACCGAGCAGAATCAGAAGACCTCTTCCGGAACCAAAGTCCGCCTGGCCGGAGCAGCGGCGCTGATCATTGCACTCATAGCACTGGGCGCCATACCTCGTCTTGCGCGTCAACGGGAAGCGCTTGCCGCAGTACGCGAATCACCTGTCACTCATCCGGTTGTCACTGTGATTCACCCACAGCTCGGCGAGCCGACATCGACATTGCTCCTGCCCGGCAACATCGAGCCACTCTATAACGCCGCCATCTATGCGCGTACCGAAGGCTACATCGACCACAGAAATGTAGACATCGGATCAAGAGTGAAGGCAGGTCAGGTGCTGGCTGTCATCTCATCGCCTGAGGTCGACCAGCAACTGCTCCAGGCGCGCGCCACGCTGGCTCAATCCGAAGCCGCTCTCGAACAAGCCAAGGCCACTCTCGAGCAGGCCAAAGCGAATGCGGAGCTTGCACGCCTCACCAAGGAACGCGATCTGCCCTTAGGAGAACAGCACGCCATCTCGCAGCAGATCGTCGATGAAGCCGTGCAGGCTCACAATGCGCGTGTCGCCGATGTTGCCGCTGCCGAGGCAAACATCACGGCCGCGCAGGCAAATGTAACTGCAAACCGCGCAAATGTAGGCCGCTTGCAGCAGTTGCAGAGCTTCGAGCAGGTGGTCGCTCCGTTCGACGGCGTCATTACCGTGCGCAACGTTGAGCGCGGAGACCTCGTCACCACAGGCAGCGCCGCCGTCGGCAAGCCTCTCTTCAGCATCGCGCAAAGCGGAACGCTGCGTATTCAGATCGACGTGCCCCAGTCCGAAGCTGTCAATATACAGGACGGTCAAAAGGCGTTTCTCACGGTGAAGGAGCATCTCGGCCGCGAGTACACCGGTACAGTCGTGCGCAGCGCCAATTCGCTCGACAGCGCAGCTCGCACCATGTTGACCGAGGTGCAGGTCGACAACCGCGATGGATCGCTATTGCCGGGAATGTATGCGCAGGTCCAATTCACGCTTGCTCAGCAGCGTACGTCGCTGATCATCCCGACAAGTTCGCTTATGATCAATCACAGCGGCATGCATGTCGTCACCCTGCAAGACAACCAGAAGGTTCACTTTGCTCCTGTCGTTATCGGCCGGGACATGGGAACGCAGGTCGAGATTCTGAGTGGAATCCAGGGCTCCGACGCACTCGTCGCCAGCCCCAGCGACCTTCTGCATGAAGGACAGGACGTACAAGTGCGTTGAGCCTCAGCGCAATTGAGGAAGGATGGTTTTGGTATGTCTGTAGTTCTGGTAAAGCGAGTTGGAAAAATTATCGGGGGTGTACTGCTGGCGCTTCTTATAGTCGGCTGCACGGTTGGTCCGAACTACAAGCGGCCTGCGGTTGACGCGCCGGGAAGCTATCGTCAGACGCTCGCACCCGACATTGCGCCCGCCTCGTCTGCGCCATCGATCGCCGATGAGCAATGGTCGACGATCTTCCAGGATTCCACCCTGCAGCATCTCGTCCAGGAAGCGCTCGCCAATAATCTCGATCTCCGCATCGCGGCGCAGCGCGTGCTTGAGGCGCAGGCTCAACTCGGCGTTACCCGCTCGCAGCAATTCCCCACAGTCAACGGCGGCGGAAGTTACACCGCGCTCCAGGTTCCTGCGTCGCTGGCAGGCAACAACAGCAACGGAACGCCGGTAAACTCCTTCTTCAATGGCGGAGGCCCCAGCGCATCCGCCGCATGGAACCTTGATTTCTGGGGATTGTATCGCCGCCAGACCGCAGCAGCGCGAGCGGAACTCCTGGCCAGCGAATGGGGTCAGAGAGCAACGCGCACCTCACTGATCCAAGGCGTCGCGGAGGCTTACTTTGAGCTCCGCAGTCTTGATGCGCAGATGGCAATCACTGAGAACACCATCAAGGCCCGCAAAGATTCTTTGCAGCTCACGCAGGCTCTTGAACAGCACGGCGCCGGATCGCTCGCCGACGTGCGCCAAGCCGAAGAGCTGCTTCACGCGGCACAGTCAAACCTGCCTGACCTGCGACGGCAGATCGCCATCCAGGAAAACACCATCAGCATCCTGCTCGGCCACAATCCTCAAGCCATCGATCGCGGTTTGCCCATCGAGCAGCAGCCTCATCCGCAGGAAATTCCCGTCGGCGTTCCCTCTCAGCTCATCGAGAGACGCCCCGATATTCAACAGGCGGAAGCAAAGCTCGTCGCAGCCAATGCGCGCATCGGAGTCGCTCGCGCACAATACTTTCCGCAGATATCGCTCACCAGCCTCGGAGGCTCGGCCAGCAATCAGCTGAGCTCCATCTTTTCCAGCGCGAATGGATATTGGTATGCGGCAGGCTCCATCTCCGAACCCATCTTCGACGGCGGCCGCATCCGCAGCAACTATCGTCTATCGAAGGCGCAAGAACAGGAGATGCTGCTCACCTATCAGAAGACCATTCTGAATGCGTTCAAGGATGTATCGAACTCGCTCGTCTCCTACAAGGAGACACGCGAACACCGCGAGGAACAAGCAGAGCAGGTAAAATCCGCAGCAGATGCTGTGCGGCTCGCGCGGCTGCGCTACTCCGGCGGAAATACCAGCTATCTCGAAGTGCTCACCACCGACACTGACCTCTACTCTGCCCAGTTGCTTCTTGCCCAGGCGCAACAGCAGGAAGCAGCTTCGCTCGTCCAGCTTTATGCCGCACTCGGCGGAGGTTGGCAATGATTCACAAAATAAGTGCGCGACGCAACGCATCGAAATGCATCAGAACACCGAGGACCCTATCCCATGCGAGCTGACATTGTCCCCGGCGCAGTCTTTCCCAACTACGAACTCACCGACCACACAGCAAAGCGCCGCAAGCTCTCCGATCTGCAAGGTCCGCATCCCATGGTTCTCGTCCTCAGCCGGGGAGGCTTCTGTCCTAAGGATCGCCGCCAGGCCGAAGGTCTCGTCGAGCTCCATCGTGAACTCGAGGTCGCCTACTGCCGGCTCGTCACCATCAGCACCGACAACATCACCCTCACCAACGAGTACCGCTCCGGAGTCGGCGCTCACTGGCCGTTCCTCTCCGACGCAGGCCGCGTTGTACAAAAAGACCTCGATATCGCCGAGTACACCGATCCCATCAACAATCCGATGATTCCCCACGTCATCGTTCTTGAACCCGGTCTCGTCGTCTACAAAATCTACAACGGCTATTGGTTCTTCGGCCGTCCCACCCTCGAAGATCTCCGCCAGGATCTGCGCGCTGTCACAAAAAAATGCCGCCCCGATTGGGACATCACCACTCCCGAGCTCAAGGCAGCCTGGCAACAAGGCCACAAAGATCGCTTCTATCCCTACGGCAAGACCTACGCGCAAACCCTCGGTGAACAAGACTAACGAGT
>JABDHA010000197.1 GCA_013285705.1 Acidobacteriota bacterium | reverse complement strand
TTCGGATCATCCGACACGCGTCGACTCAATGCCTCTGTTGACGGGAGAGGCGCCGAGCTTCGTCGCGACCTGACACAGTATCGGTGCGACGTAGCGCACGTGCGGGCAAGACCGGAGAGAATACGTCCGCCACGCCGCGGTCTCTCGTCTTGACAATTCTGCCGATAGCGATAGTTCTCAACCAGAGATGGGATCGATTCAACATTCTCCAAACCAATGATGTTGTCGATCTAAGACATTTTTCAGGGAAGGGATCGTGGCTGACATTCAAGTAGCGCCGGCTCAGCTGTGGATCGTTCAGCGCCCATCACACCAGTACGGCATAACTCACGTGGCACTCGTGGACTGGATTCCAAGCTGGAGTCATCCGTATGGAGATCCACGCCTGAGCAGAGTGATCGAGCTCTCGGATTCAAGTGGGCTTACGGTACGGCCTTTTGACGAGAACGACGGTTGGGTATTTGTCGCGTGCATCAACGATCAGCAGGGCGTGCGGCAGCGCCTCGAGGAAGTATTAGATGCTAACGCTGCGTATGACATTGTATTCAATAACTGCGAGCATATGGTCTGGTACGTAGCGACCGGCGTGCGGAAGAGTCCCCAGCTCCGCAGCGTGGCGTTCGCAGTTATCGGCGTGATTGCCTTGGTTGCATGCATCAAATCCGCAAATACACAAGTCGCGTAGGGACATTGGGACAAACGCTTTGTTAAATGCTCGTTGAACAACTAACGTGACGTGGCGGCGTCGAAGAACTACATCGAGCAAGGCGAACCGGACAGAAAGGGGCCTCGAATTCGGGGCCCTTTTTGGTAGCATAACCACAGGCAACGACCCGTCACTCCGAGCAGCGTGGCCCACCCCGGCGCTCTCAGCCCCAGCTCAATTGCGTCCATGGTTTCAAATGTCGGGAACGCGAATTCCGGCACTGTCGAGGGGCAGTCCCACCACAAGCCCCTTTGTCACTCCGCCGCGCTTGACCGTGACCGATCGCGCCGGTCTATTCGGAGTCGACCGTGTTCTCAGGTTGGGCGCCCAGCCGCGGGATGCGCTGGGTCGAAACCATCAAACGCGCGGAAGCGGACTACTGTGAATGCATACAGCGGCGGAGAAGAGGACAAAACACGCCTGAGATTCGACGTTTACAAGCTCGAGTACGAGAAGTGCGCAGACCGATACGAGAACATATACAAAGGGATCTGGCAGAATTTCTCTTACATGGCGGCTCTGTCCGCTGGCATCGCAAGTTTTGGCGAGAAAACTCTCGGTCCTTGGCTCTGGTTCGCAGCGCTCGCTCCGCTGGTATTCTGGTACTTCGCCACGTACCTGCCAATGGACTCGTACGCCCGACAGGCACGATCGCGCGCCGGGAAAATTGAAAACGTTTTGAACGAACTGTTCCTGGGCTTTGAGTCGACCGACTCGAGCAAGTCGGATCAGCGGATTCAGCATTATCATGAGTTCGGTGAGACAGACCCGCGATTCCACTTTCTCGGGAAGACGCGCTTCAAGCGTAAGTCCGCTCGCGAAGTGTCTTTGATCTGCGTTGCCGCGCCTCTCGTGCTCGACAAATGCGGAGATTGTTCTCTCGTTTCGGTCTGAACGAAGTGTCTCCCGCGCGCATCTCTCGCACTCAAATCGCCGAATCGGCCATCTGCGCTAGCGGGGGCTGACGTTTCAAAGATGAGATCGACGAGTGCTAGGGATCCGAAAGGACTGAAGGGACTCTTGCTTTCCGCAGCAGATCGCCGACGTGACTCGTTACTCCGACGCGACCCTCTACCGTGATCCCGCTCTGCTTTTCTTGTGCCGATGCAATGAGTCGTCGCAGCGAGTCCAGGCCGTCAGCAACGTGAAAGGTCAGCCACTCGACCGGTGAGCCTGGGTAAATGACATGACCGTTCGACGCGGATAGGCCGCGGTGCAACTGCAGGATCCATGCTCTCTTTTCATCCGACGCCCACTCGAATCTTACCGGGCCCAATTTAGCTGAGGCCATCCGAAATAACGTTCTGAGTCGACGCAGTTCTGTCGCAGGAAGCGCGGCAGGTTCCGAGCTGCCGATCATGAACTCGTCGCCGAACCCCGGAACTCCCTCAATCATCAGATTTGTCTCCCCAGGCGCCGCTTCGACCGCGGACAGCGCTCCAGAGAAACGCGCATCGACTTGCGATTGCACTAGTAGAGATGCGAGCGCGAGACCATCAGGATCTTCTTCACTCATTAATCGAAATGGGTCAGTCCAGCCCTTGCGAGTTGTATACTTGCCAGGCTGCTGAACGCGAGGACAGGTCCTCATCCAAACTTCCGTGCTACCGGTCGCTCGACCGAAGCTGAACGGCGGTGTCGATCGCGCAAAAACAGTCGTTCGGGGTACCGGGAGGCCGAAAAGATGGGCGACGAGTAAGCCGTATGCCTTGTCTCCGATAAATTGACTAAAGGGGTTCGGCCAACTGAGTCGTGGCTGAGCGAACGAGCTACCGATATTTTCCAGTTCCCAAATGATTGTGTGTCCGCCCTTGTAACCACGCTTCATCGGGTGAATGCTGAATTCGACGCGTTCTTCCTGTGAGTAGTCGAGCTCAGCGACGAATCCGTAAACAGTATGAAGCATCGCCACGCCAATGGACCTCGGAAGGCTCGCAGGCTCTAGCTTCTCAACGGCTCGAGGCGTTTCTCCGGGCATAAACTCGATCAAGTCGCCTAGAGCAATTCCCGAAACGCCGCCGTCTCGCACATCGATCGTCTCGTTGACAATGGTGAACAACCCCTGGCTTGCAAGTCGCTCAACTGCCGAAGTGGCGTCGTCGATATTCTTTATTCCGTAGATGAACTCCTTGCTCTTCGGACTCGCCGGATCATAGCTCCGAACGTTTATCGAGTTCTCGCCGCTAGCCTCGAGCAGCGACGTCACCGCAGATCGCAAATCATTGAAATCATGATTTGGTGAGTGCCCGCGGATCCAACAGAAGCGTTGAGCCGCGTCGGCACCGAAACTGACGAACTGTGCGACGTTCGCTCGGGCGGCGAGGCCGTTCAGCACGGCGTCCTTGTATAGCATTAGTCGTCGCGAAAGAGTTCGAACTTTTCGAGGGGCACGAGGCCCATCACTGTTTGCAGGTTCCTACGCAATTTGGCTGCATTGCCTCCGAGTTGCGTCATCGTTTCGCATGCGGCGCCAATCAAATCAATGCCGCGGCCAACGCGGAGGTCCGTAAGTCGCTCATCAAAGCAAGGTTTGTTGCGAGACAGAGCGTACGCATACTCATGCGTGCACCCCAAACTGTACTCCCAGCCGTCGACGAACACCAAAGACTGTGCAAATCGGTCGATCACATCTTCCCAAAAACTTAGCCAATCGTCTTGCCTCCACCCCTCAATATGGGGAATCGCAGCCGGATCGATTACAGCGCGACGATGCGCGCTGCGAATCCGGCCTGATACTTCGGCAGCGTGACGAACGTTGTGTTCGACGACATATCGCATGTGGTCGGCGCGAAGCGGCAACGGCGCATCGTCGATCGAAGAGAAGTCCAGGCCGTGGCGTAGCAACCAGTCCACGTAGCGGCGACCCGTTGTGATCGGCGTGCTGCAGTAAATCGCGCTTTCAGCATCGACCACCGAAGCGTAGATCGCGATTAAGCGGGGCGCCAGCTCTTTGAAGCTGCTACTATCGCTGCTCATTTCTTCGACGGTGCGCTCGAGGCCGGTC
>JABDHA010000196.1 GCA_013285705.1 Acidobacteriota bacterium | reverse complement strand
GATAGGCTGCGGCCGGAGTGGTCATGGCGCGGATTGTCTCAGGTTTAAGAAGCGCGGGAATATTGGGTGCTCCGGCTACATGATTAAGAAATTGAACAAGCTGTGTAGAGGACAAAACTGTCGATACCGCACTCGTCACTGGCGAGTCGGAACACCCAACCACAAGCACCGTTTTCTGCAACTGCGAATTATCGTGGGTCATGAGAATCGCATGGACCATGATAGCCCGATCAGGCTCAAGCACGATTTTTTTTGGCGATGGGTCGTGGTGCTTACTTTCGACACTCTCTTCCGCACTCGAAATCGTCTAACGCCGGGCTGGAGTTTGCCGGTCTCAGTACAAACTTTCTGAGAATCAGTGACGGATGGTAGTGGAGCGATGTTTATCACTCTATTACTGATGTATAAGGGATCTACTAATCGTACGAATTTAAGCAATATCTTTGATCGCCGGAGTGGAGTGACAACTTGAGTATGAGGAACAGGAATAGACGAGAGTTTCTTCTAGGGACGGGCGTCATGATAGCCAATGCAGCTGCGAGCCCGTTTCTGTCAGCGGACGCTTCCAGAATCAATCCGGATTTTCCAGCAACCGTTGGCAACCCACTCTCAGCGAGAACGTCTCAGGCAGGAACCGCGGAATCAGATCCGCGGAAAGCCGCGGTCCGAGGGAAAATGCGCGGGCTTATGGTAGACGCCGGCCGCGTTCCGGAGACCATGGACTACTATAAGCGGGTGATAGAGTTCTGTGCGGACTGGGAGCTGAATACCCTTCAGTTCCGCCTGGCTGACGACCAGGGGAGTGCGATGCGCTTCTCTTCGGTTCCCGATCTTGTGACCCATGGAAATGCATTTACTCCCGAACAATTGAAAGGCCTGGTTGAGCACGCGCAGAGCCACGGTGTCGACCTGATCCCTGAACTGGAGTCGTTCGGGCACACGGGATACATTACGCGTTCTCCAGCCTACGCTCATTTATTGGACAGTGATCCGACGGGCTCGTCTGAGTTCACCGGTATCATTCCAGTGAATCCGGAATCGCTGCAATTATTCGAGAAGCTATATCGCGAAGTTGCTGAGGTTTTTCCTTCGATCTATCTTCACGGCGGCTGCGATGAAGTGAACTGGGGTGGCTCGATGCTGTCCCGCAAAGCGCTGCAGACAAAGACCCGTGTGCAAATATGGGCAGAGTACCTGAATTCACTCCATCAAATCTCTATGAAACTCGGCAAACAATTCATTGTGTGGGGCGACTTTGTTCTTCACAAAGAGCCGGCGATCCTCGGGCAGTTAAACAAAAGCCTTATTGTCATGGATTGGAACTACGCAGGCAACAACTCCGCGAAGTTTCATGAGACCTTTCAGAAAGTCAGCGCCAACGGCTCTCGCGGAATCGGAGCACCGGGCCTCTCTTGCTATAAGTGGGGCGCGCGCGTTGGCACGGAACAGTTACGGAACATTGATGCCTATGCGGACGCCTACCTCGAAACAAATGATCCGAACTCCCTAGGTGTTATCCTGACAAACTGGATACCCAGCCGATACGTTCAGAATTCGATCTGGGATGGATTCGCATACGCCGCCGTCGCGTTCAACGAAGGAACTGCAACAGCGCAGACCTCTGGATTCCACCGTTTCGTCGAGAAGCACTATGGAGCAAGATGGAACGAGATGTGGGATGAAGTATTTCAGATGCTCTTCGACGCAGCGCCCTATATGAAGGATCGCGAAACAGCCTCCTGGATGGGCCTGACTTTGCCGGTTCCATGGAGCAACGATGAGCAACTGGCATCCCTGCTCAAAGATGCATCGCCCCGCCCGAATCCATTTACACGGATCCGCAGCCTGCTGGTTCAGCTCGAGCCACTGGTGATAGAGAATTTCGCAGACTTCCAGGCTTTTGAACTCTGCGTCCAGTATCTCGAGAGAATGTTCTGGCGTGAATCGATGGTCATCGAACAGGCCGCCAAAAAGCCACTGGATCGAAAAGACACAGACCTTCTGATTCAGACCATCGCTGCGCGCGATCGAGATCTCGCAGAGGCACTTACCAGGGATTGGGACAACGGCCGCTTCCCGGATTCTGCCGCAAAGCTGGAACCGGTCTTCGGCCTGGAGCCGAAAGATCAGTTGCTCTTCCAATGGACGCGTGCGACGGCCTATTCGGCTTCGTTAGCCAGCCATCCGGATCGCTTCTATCAACTTGTGCAGACCGCGAAAGGTGCATGAACTGAATCCGCCGCAATTATCGATTTCAATGTGTTTTACCGCGATCAATTCTCTGCGTGGTTCGATCGCCATGGAGCTCTCGATACCCACACCTCGCTTGCTTGGATTGTCATCCAACTGGCAGCACGGCAAGGTGTATGAATTCCGGTGCCTATGGGAATGAGCTTTCTGGACTGGGCAGTTCTGTGCGCATATTTCGCATTCATGATCGGTGTGGGGATGTGGGCGCGAACCAAGATCAGGAATGCGAACGACTATTTTACCGCCGGTGGCGCCATGCCCTGGTGGCTCTCTGGCATCTCTCATCACATGTCGGGATATAGCTCTGCGGCGTTTGTCGGCTATGCTGCAATCGCCTATAGCACCGGATTTACGATTTACATCTGGTGGGCCTGCACCATCACCCTGGCAATGCTGATTGGCTACCGCATCTTTCCCCCGCGCTGGGCGCGCCTCCGCCAGCGCACAGGCATGATATCGCCCCTCGAGTACCTCGTGGTTCGCTACAATCTGCCGACACAACAGGTGCTGGCCTGGAGCGGGGCCCTGCTTAAGATCTTCGATATCGGCGCCAAGTGGACCGCCACGGCCATCCTGCTCAACGTCCTTGCCCACGTACCGCCTGTCTATGGCGTGCTGCTGACAGGTAGCGTCACGCTGGTCTATGCCGTGAGCGGCGGACTGTGGGCAAATGCACTCACGGACTTCAGCCAATTCGGTATTCAACTTATCGCTGGCGTCGTGATGCTCATCGCAGCGCTCTCGCACCTTGGTGGCTTCTCCGCTCTGTGGACAGTATGGCAGCGCCTGCCGCCCTCGCATTCGCAACTCTTTGTCGCTCCGTACACGCCGCTGTTCGCCGCCGTCTTCCTCCTCATCAACACCCTCTCCTATAACGGCGGCACGTGGAACCTCGCGCAGCGCTTCATCGCCGCACCTACTGGCAAAGAAGCAAAGAAGGCCGCGCTGCTCTCAGCCTCTCTCTATCTCATCTGGCCGCTGGTGCTGTTTTTCCCGGTGTGGGCCGCTCCACTGCTGCTTCCACATATCGCTGACCCAGCTGAAAGCTATGCATTGATGGCTCGGATAATGCTGCCACGCGGTCTCCTCGGCCTGGTACTGGGCGGACTCTTCGCGTCCACCATGGCGATGACGTCCTCTGACGCGAATGCCATCGCAGCCGTAGTGGTGCGCGACATCATTCCCGCCCTGCGCCGCGACCGCCTCCGCCTGAGCGGTGTCGCACAATTGCTCGCCGGCCGCATCTGCACCTTCGTCTTTCTGGCCCTCAGCATGCTTATCGCCATCTATGCGAATCGCTTCGGTGGCGTGCTCGGCCTGCTGATTCTCTGGTTTGCCGCGCTTCTGGGACCGATTGCGATTCCCATGCTGCTCGGCATGCTGCTCCCGTTTCGCCGCTGTGGTCCGGCTGCCGCGCTCGCCGCCTGGAGTGGCGGCGTACTCACTTTCATGCTCATTAAATTC
>JABDHA010000195.1 GCA_013285705.1 Acidobacteriota bacterium | reverse complement strand
ATGGTCAACACTACCGGATCAAAGGGACTGACGCCGAAGAGGAAAGAGCGCAGCAGGCTGGATGCTCCCGCAGCACCGAGCAGTCCGATGGCGCAGCCGATGGCGGCGAGTTTTGCCCCGGAGATGAGGATCAGCCGCAGGATTCCAGAACGCTGCGAGCCGAGAGCCATGCGGATCGCCATCTCCTGCACCCGCGAAGCGACCGAGAAGGCAATGACGCTGTAGATGCCGAGCACCGCCAGCAATACGGCTGCCGCGGCAAAGGCACTGATGATTGCTGTGTTGAAGCGGCGCGGCGCTTCGGTATCAGACACGTTCTGCTGCATGGTTTGTACCTGGGTCAAGGCCAACTGCGGATCGATTGAGCGGGCGGTTGCGCGTAGAACATTTTCCATCTGCTCAGGCGGGAGCGCGCTGCGCAGAACGATATAGCCGCCGTTGCCGTTCAGATCGGTAGCCGGATTGGCCAGCGAGCCGAATGCCTTTTCAATCTGATCAACGGTCAGGTAATACTGCTCCTTCGTGGGCTCGTCAGGAGAGCTGAGCTTCACGTCGGCAATCTCACCTACAATCGTGAGCCACGGAGTCTGCATCTCTGGTGTGCCGATGCGCAGCCGCTTGCCGATCGGGTCCTGATGGGGCCAGTAGTGTTCCGCCAGTTTGCGGTTCACTACCAAAACAAGCTGAGCATCCGCATTGTCCGCTTCGGTCAGGTATCGCCCGCGCAGCAGCGGAATCTTCATCGCGCTGAAATAATCGCCCACCACAATCGCATTCGTAGCCAGGCTCATGCTCTCGCCCTTGGGCGGAACATAGCCCTCAGGAACAAACGCCTGATTATTATTGTTCCCGGAAGCAGGCAAGAAGCTGGTAAGGCCTACAGCTTGCGCGCCCGGAGCCTGTCGCAGTCGCAGCAGCAATTCTTTATTGAACGCGTCCACGGCGGGCTGGGTCGAGTATTGCTTCTGCGGAAGAGAATATGCCGCCGTCGCAATGTGCTCCGGCTGGAAGCCGAGATCGACCGAGCGCATCTTGTCGAAGCTGCGCAACAGCAGACCCGATGCGGTGAGCAGTATCAATGCGATGGCGATTTCGGCAACCACCAGTGCAGAGCGCAGTCTGGCGTGACCACCGCCCACCGACCCGCTGCGTCCGCCTTCTTTTAATGTTTCGTTCACGCTGGTGCGGAGCGCGGCAAATGCCGGAGCGAGTCCGCAGACAAAGCCGGTGACGACGGCGAGCAGTAGCGCGAAGGCGACCACGACCCAGTTCAAGCTGATTTCGTTGACACGCGGCAGGCTTTCCGGCAGCAGATTTTTGCCTACGCTCAGAGCCACAGCCGCAAGCACGATACCGAGCAGGCCGCCTAGCACGCTGAGGATAAGGCTCTCAAGAATGGCCTGCCGCAGAAGCGCTGCCGAACGTGCTCCGAGCGCAAGCCGCACGGCGATTTCGCGTTGCCGGCGAATGGCGCGCACCAGCAGCAGCCCGGCAAGGTTGGCGCAGGCAATCAGCAACACTACAGCCACGGCAAAAAAGAGCGTCCGCACCAGCGGCCGCGCCTGCTCGATCGTCTCTTCCTGCAGCGGGCGCACTACGGAGCTGATGTGCAGGCTGGCCATGAAAGACGGATAGCCACGCATGATGTCTTGTGCAACGCGCTCGGCATCCTGCTGCGCTTGAGTCGTCGAGACACCCAGCTTGAGGCGGCCCACCATCTGGTAGCTCCAGTTGGCGCCCGCCGCAGGGATCAGTTCATCAGGCCGGAAGCTCATCGGCGCCCAAAGCTCGATGCGGTTCAGATGCCCCGACGTGAGAGGAAACTCGAAATTGCGCGGCATCACGCCGATCACGAGATACGGCTTGCGGTCGAGCAGGATCTTTGTGCCCAGAATCTTCGGATCGCCATGGAAGCGACTCTGCCAGGTCGAATAGCTCAGCACTACCACCTGCTGATGATCGTCATCTTCCTGCTGCGTATAGACGCGGCCCAACAGCGGAGCCACGCCCAGCGCCGGAAACACTCCACCAGTCAGTCGCGCAGCATTCACCTGGGCAGGATCTCCGTTGCCGGAAAGCTCGTAGCCCGCAAACTGGTAGCCGCCGAGGCTCACGAAGGAATGCGTGTCGCGCGTGTAGGCGCGAATGTCCGGCACGGTCACTCCGGCTTCGCCGTTCCCGCCAACGTCGGCGCCTTGAAGGCGGTCGGCCAGAACCACCAACCGGTCAGGATCGGGGAAAGGCAATGGCCGCAGCAGCACGCCCTCGACGATGGAGAAAATTGCGGTCGTCGCGCCGATACCAAAGGCGAGCATCAGCACCGCCGTCGCCGTAAATCCTGGCGACTTGCGCAATTGCCGGAAAGCAAACTTCAGGTCGAGAAAAAGTGTCCCCATGGGTGCCTCACAAAAAATGTCACTAGAACACGAGCACTTCTCCACCCAAACAGGCCGGATGTACAAGTTGTTTATATTATGCAGATTAGCGGCGTCGGAGCTGTTTTTTAGCGAGACAATTGTCCGAAATCGAAATCAGGCGTCCGTAAATGAACAGAAGATGAAAAGTGAGGATAAAAAATGGGCGCTCCGAAGAGCGCCCGTCTTTCCAGAAGAGAGCTGTTTCTAGCGTAGATGAATGGGTGCGGCCAGCTTGAAGTTCAAGACCGACTCGGCTGGGATCGCGATGTCTTTGTTGCCCGTGAAGGCGGCGAGACCAGTTCCTGCGCCTGCGCCTGCAAGGCCGCCAATGAGAAGGCCCACGCCGCCTGTGGCCACGCCGCCGATGAGCATACCAAGGCCCGTACCGCCTCCGATAAAGGCCGCGCTGCGCTTTCCTTTGCCTTTTTTGGTACTCGTCATGCTGCTGGTGTCGATGCGGTAGTGCTGGCCGTGTACATTGAGGCCAGTAAGGGTTAACTGCAGGTAAGACTTGCCTTTAAAGTGTCCACGCTTGTGCGCGCTGACGACCATGCCTTCAGCGGTTGCGCCCGAGGGAATCACGGTATTGCCATCGACCATGATCGGATTGACGATCGTGCCGTTGAAGGGCTGACCGGCCTCAGCATGCTTTACGCTGATGGTCTGGTTCATGCGGATGCTGAGAATAGTTCCGGCGGGCACCTCCGGTAAAGGCGCGGGGGCCGGCGGCGGAGTATTTTCAGCCTGCTGCGGTGCAACCGGTTGATTCGGTGTGGGAGTGGTGGCCGGGGCTGCCGCAGGCGCCTGCGCTGTACTGGATGCTGCTGATGGGCTGGAGCCTGTTGGCTGTGCCGGAGCGGGGCTCGTTGCAGGCGCGCCGCTTGCAGGTGCCGGAGAGGACTGTGCTGCCTGATCTGGATTTGCCGGTTGCGTTGCAGCTGGAGTGCCAGCCGGCGGATTTTCAGCATTCGGCGGCGCTTTGTGACACCCCACTAGAAAGGCGATGGCGCACAACAGCGCGATTTGTGGGACTTGTTTGATCAGCATGTAATTCCGATGCATTTTTTGGTCTCTCCTTGCACTACCTAAAATCGCCCTCGTTCGGATGCCGTTGCTGCTCCGACCGGCTGCCTCTGCAGCCGTCGTTCAGCTTGCACCCCCCATACCCCTACAAGATAGGATGCTTAGTTACGCCATTTTTGTATAGCGAGGCAACTTTTATGTCGACAGCGCTCTCCCAGCGGCCGCAGCTCAAACATCTCTCCGCCCAATTGGACGACCTGAAGCAGCGGGGCACTTATTTCAAGCTGCGCGTG
>JABDHA010000194.1 GCA_013285705.1 Acidobacteriota bacterium | reverse complement strand
GAAAAACTTGCCAAAGAAAGCTGCCCAAAAGACACCCGCGAAGAAGGCTGGTAAAAGAGCCGCGGCTAAGAAGACTCCGGCTAAAAAAGCTGCGAAGAAAGCGATTAAGAAGACCACGCCTAAAAGGCTGCTAAGAAATCCGTAAAGAAGGCCGTAAAGCAGGTTGGCCGACAGCGGCGGTGAACGAGGGACGGGTCTAGGAAAACTACAACTTCCATATAAAGGGCTTAAGTGTTTCGGGTAGATAAAGCGGATGCCATGGTGTTCCGTTCTTTGCTAGACGCAAGGTGTGCGGCGTCACGCCGGCTTCTTTCATCAGCAGTCTGGCTAAAGCGAGCCCACGGGGCCTTAATGTGGCATGGCAGGGCTGTCCATAAGCGAAGACGACGATAGCAGCTTCCTTGGCCATCTCTATGAGGTGAGCGTCATTCTCCGGGCCCACAGGGTCGGGCACCTTTATGAGCCGCTTCTGATCGGTGGCGCGATAGGCGAATGTATTACCGACAAAGATTCCGCCATATTGCCATGCCCTCGCAAAACGACCGCATTTCGCCACGGTCGGATCGTCGGCCAGCGGGTCGGCGGTGCTGGGGTTCATCATCACCCACATTACGTGCGGCTTGTCTTTGTCCCACGTGCGCGTGAGCCGGTAACGGTAGCAATCGGACGGGCCACCAAAGACGGCGCTGCTCTTTACATCATGCTTGAGGGCGAGGCGGACCTTCCCGCCCGGCTCGTGCTTCTTGCGTGTCATCTGAGTTTCATTAAACAGGTCTATTTGGCACATGCCAATGCCTATATCTTTTCCTGCAGTGGCTCAGTTTCAATGGTGGATTCCAGTCAAGATCATGGCGACATACCGGCAGCCAGCATCCCATGCATTAACACGAGCGCCACTTACCTAGCATTCATACCGCACCGGAGTCTTTGTCATGACGACAAAGAGCTGGATGAGCGAGACAGCAAACGCCGCGAGTTCGGTGTCGCCTGCGGTGACGGTTTCCTTGCGGAAAGCGTGCGGAGGGAAAAAGCGTGCGTGCGGTCATTTGCGTTCAGCTTGGAGAGGATACTGCGCATGTGCCCTTTGACCGTGTCCTCAGAAATCACCAGACGGTCGGCGACTATCTTATTGGAGCACCCTTCCCTGACCATGCGCAGCACCTCAATTTCACGCGCCGACAGAGCGTCTGAAGTCAGGTGACTGGCCAGTTCCGTAGCGATCTCAGCTGGTATGCGGCTCTTGCCTGAATGAACGGTGCGTATGGTGTCTACCAGTTCTTTGCGCAGCATGCTCTTAAGTAGATAGCCCTTGGCGCCGGCCTTCAATGCGCGCGTTGCCTGCACATCACCTGCATAGGTAGTGAGCACCACGCAGCGTGCGTCCGGCCACTTTTCAAGGATCGCGCTAATGGTATAGATCCCATTCATACCCGGCATCTGCAGATCGATCAAAGCCACATCGGGCCGGAACTTCGCAAACGCCTCGATGGCCTCGTAACCATCCGAAGCTTCGCCCACCAACTCCATATCGGGCTGCCGATGCAGCACGCTGGCAATCCCTTCGAGGATTGCAGAACAGAAAAGACTGCCCGTTACGAAATCTTCCCCGCCCCCGCAATGATCGAGAACCTTTCGGAACTGATCTGCCGCCAACCCACCTTGCTTCAATTAGTGATATGCAAGACCCTCGGCAGGTACACCGGATAGTGAAAACGCCCTTCCAGCTTCTGCAGCAACTGAGTTTGCAGCAAGTTTACCAAGGCCCTAGTTGCGGGATGCGCGGCGATTTCCAGCAGCGGTACGCGCGGGCGGCAAGGACTTTCAGATTGTTGTCCTTCTCACGAAGACTTTACAGACGCGCCACTGCGGGTCGAGTAGGCACGCAGAAACATTTCAACCGCAGCGCTGACGCGTTGTTTTTTTCTTTCAGACTGACGTTGTCCGGAAGACCGAGCATTGTCCAGCGAACGTATCCCCCTGTAATAAGGCTCATCAGGTGTTCTGCCATGATCTGAGGATTTTCCTTGATCAGGCGGTCGCGCTTAATTTGCTCTTCCATGTAGCTGGCAAGAATTGCAACGCCGCGTCCTGTCCCTCTCTGCGGGAGGTATTCTCCGGGTGGTCTTAATGCCGATGGCTGGGCAAGCTCTCACGAGAGTTCCGGCGCGTAACCTCATTCTGTTCGGTTTTGCAGTCTATACTCTGGCGTATTTCTATACCGCAACACACCTCAACCTGGGCTTGAGCTTTGGAACCAATTCGTGGCTGAGGGTGATACAGGTCGTGGCTATTCCGTTTGTATTTATTTCCGTGACTACAGCCGGTTATTTCGGAATGCCTTCGGAGAAGAGTAACCAGATCTCTGGTCTCATTAATTTTGTCCGGAACATCGGCGGAAGCATCCTGATTTCCTTAACCGGGGCTGCGATAACCGAGAGGGGACAATTCCACGCTAATCAGCTGCTTAAGTATGTAACGCCCAGCAGTTCGATATTTCAGACGCAGCTCAGGTCATTGCAAGATTCCCTCTCGGGCTCTTTCGGTCCGGCAAATGCGAACTATCTTGCCCAAGCGCAAATCTACAATCGATTGCAGGCCCAGGCGAACCTTCTTGCATACGTGGATGTCTACTTCATCTTGTGCGCGCTTTCACTGTTGATGATTCCACTGACGCTGCTGCTTCGCCGGAATGATCCGAAGGAAAGCGCGAAAAACAAGGTCGCTGTTCATTAGGATCGCTAGTGTAGGGTTCGTGGAATGGGATCGAACCGGCAGTCCAACGATCAAAGCGTGGCGAAGAAAAAGCGTCACCGATCGTGAATGTGAAGTACTCTCACGATGATGAACGGCGCATCCACTCAATGATATTTACCATACGGCTTATTACATATTCGGCGGTTTTCTGAGCATTCATAGGGGTATCATCTGCCTGGATGTCTTGGGCGAATATCTCTTTATCCTGAAAGGTAGCTAGATCTAAATAATAGATGCCGCCGTTCAAGACGCTACAACGTATCCGGTCTCCATCGAGAACAATATCCGTGCGTGTAGCGACAGGAGGCGCACTGTCATCGCTCAACGTAATCCGCGAGATGTCCTCTCCGAATGGACTGATTGATCCCTTGATATCAATCTCTTGCATAGCGCCGAGGGTAAATCGGAGTTCATCGTTCAGGTGCCGCCAAAATCCAAGGCTTTGTGATTGTGTAATGGATCGGGGATTAGGATATTGCTGCCATTTTCTCGCCGAAGATACTTTCGATGTTATTTTCAGATCCTTCCGTTTTTGTATAAATTCAGGCAGCATTCTTTGGGTATCCATTCGTCCCACCAAATCCCGCCCCTCAACCGGTAGCGACTGTTAATGCGGATTTCACCTTTCTTTCGAAACCAGTACAAGCCGGTACCTTTTAAAAGTCAACAAATTTTCCACTTAACTTTCAGGACGTGTTGCATCTCATTCAACAACCTCTCAAACAAGTTGTTGGTACGACTGATCCATGCTCGCGATTTTCTGACGCGCTTGTGAACCAATGTGGTGAACTCTATCTGCAGTCTGGCGTAGCCATGCCGCTACCGCCCTTCAGCATCGTCGATACTGTGCTTTGCAAAACGCTGCCTGACAACGATGCCGTCCCGTTTGACCGCCCGCGCTAAGTCCGATGCAGGCCTGCGACGACACACATTCACGAACAAGGCCATGCTTTTTCGGCGAGAATGTGCTTTCGGGGTGAGCAGGTCGCTG
>JABDHA010000193.1 GCA_013285705.1 Acidobacteriota bacterium | reverse complement strand
GACTCTCCAGCCTTCCAACCGCGCCAGATCTCAGTCCTCTGCGCCACAGAAAGACCATACCGTCTTCCTTGTTTCATAACACCACCTTCACATCAGATGGTGTTGCATCGACCGGTTGAGACCGCCAGTGTTTCAGGTAACTTGCCTGCTTTTTCTAGCATCGGAAAGCAATTTATTGAAAAGCTGACTTTTCCGGCACCGCGCAGGATTGCTTCCGGGTAACCGGTCACTCGACAAGTGGGAAAGCCTTATAACATCGCTCTACACTTACCGACTGCGGAATTCGAACCGTGTTGTCGCCGTGAAAGAGGGTTTCTAGCATACTTTGAGGTATTTGCACTGACTTGTCGTAATTAGCAAAACGCCAGTGTATATGCGGTGGAGATGCGTCTCTCAACCTCGCAGTATCTTTGCAAGATTTGCACCCGTTTACCTGCCGCTTAGTCCCCGCAGCGTCCCCGGTAAATTCCCCGGTATTAGCTGCTAGCCGCTTGCCGTGGAGAAAGATCTGGTACCTGGCAGATTCAACCTCGCCCAGTTGCGACAACACTGGGCGAGGTTGAGCCTTAATCTTCCATCTGTCTGGGAAATAACCGACTTCTAAAGCGTGACGTCGAACACGAAGCTCGAGGTAGATGCATCGCTCGGGAGGTTTTGGATTCCATCGACCTGGAAGGTGGAGCGCGATACTTCTTTCTCTTTGCCGCTAAAGTCGACTGCCCGTGCCCCAAAGGCGATGACCAGACCTGTATCAGTTGAAGGGGCACTAGGCAATGACCAGGCAAATGGGATTGTAAAGGTGCAGGTTGCTGTGCCCGCACCCGTACGTCTGGCAAAGCCGTTGGCGGTTTCAAGTCCGCCTGCCACCAAGCCGGAATCCGTGTCGAGTTCGCCGCCAACAAACGACGCCGAGCAGTGATATAAAGTACCTGGCCTGAAGTTACTGGCGATCTTGATGTTAATCGTTACGTTGACGGTACCAGTGAAGGACGGGGCGCTGGTGCTCGCCATGGGGGTTGGCTTGTTTTGCATGCCATTAGCGTTAATCATGCCGTGTTCGGCGTCGTAGCTAAAAATCATGCCGGTGGGAGCCTGATTCGTCCGTGTGTGAGGCGGGGCGAGTGTTGCGTTTTGGGCTTGCGCAGTAGTGAGCGATGCCGCACAGAGAGCGAGTGCGAATAACGTTGGGGGAAACCGCATTTTTAGACTCCGTTTCTCGAGGGGGATTTGGCCAGCCCGCTGCCAGCCAGAAAGGAGCGTTCCATACAATCGGAAATTTAGCAAGCATCTATCGGGCCAAATTGCGATTCGAGATTGACTACATTGAAAGGGTTTTCTGCAAAATCCGCGCGCCTAAAGCTCCTCGGAATCTAAGTGGATTTACCTCGTTCCCTTCGAAACATCGACAAACTCGTGCAAGGAACTTACTCAGGCCCAATAGGCTTCAAAGTGGATGGCAAATCGGTTTCGGCGTATTTCGTGAAAAATTACCGCTGCGATTCTGGGGCAGGTGTCGCAGGAATTGGGGCTATGGACGTGATTGTAATGACATCATTTGAAAGTTCGCCGACAACATGAACCTTTACTGCCGCGAATCGCCCCGCCTTCGACTGTGGCTCCAAAGCGTACACATGATTGCCGTACCAAAGCCCGTACTTCGATCCTTTTCGGACGCACAATAGGATGCAAGCCCGATCCCGGTTGGCGTTGCCACGGCTCTCCTTATTTGGACACTGATCATAGGAATTGCGCATGCACCAAAGACCGTGAGGCTCGAACTGGTGCCCTCGGTCTTGATCACCGATGGACCTTATCGATTTACGCGGAATCCGATGTATGTCGCGGAACTAGCATTATGGCTGGGGTGGGCGCAAGCCGGGCCGTTCTTCTGGGATGTATCGCACTGCTGCTAGTTGTGAATCTCGTACTCGTGCCTCGGGAAGAACGGACTTTGGAAGCAGCATTCGGTCAGGCCTATCTTATGTACAAGAAGCGGGTGCCCCGTTGGTTGGGACAAGCCAACAGCCTGAGACAGGAGCTGTAATGGCTAGAAGCGCTCGAGCCTGACGGCGGCCCCAACTAACTCTTTCTGGAAGTTTCGGGTCGAAATGTCCGGTTTGCTGACAATACGAGAACAATTCAAAGAACTCACTTCAAGTGACTTCAATACACGCAGATGGCGGGATTTCGGGGGACATTACTTCGTTCGAGGCTGGACGACTTGGCCGGAGCCTGGGCCACCCGCCGCGAAGCAAGCCACTGTCTAGCCTCCGCGAGGCTTTTTCGGAACGTAAGCTAAGAAACGGAGCGGATTGTCCACCATGATCGTATGGAGCTGCTCATCTGTCGCTCCCGCCGCTTTGAGCTTAGGAACAAAGACAGTCAACATCTGCGCATAGCCCGGGCCGCCACCGTGCTTCGTCTGTGGAAGAAACGACAGGTCGGACGAGAACATCAGATTATTCACGAAGCCGGCTTCGAGCAGAGCCATCACCATCGGCACCTGTTGCTCATCTCCCGGGTTGCCCTGGCGATCGAAGCCGATGAAGCATCCCCGCCGGCAGAGCGCCTTCTGCACTACGACCTTCGGGTCGACGAGGTTGCCTTGCTGCCAGCGAGCAGGTCGCCCTCCCAATGACCGGGAATAGCGCGGTCTTCAACCTCGGCAGGCCTTTCCCTGATAGAGATGGCATCGACGATCTGACCGTGGGACTTTCCGCCAGCCCGAGAATGTCGTGAGGGACGTATAAGCCGCTTGGTCCTGAGATGCTGAATCAGCTCCTTTTTCAGCACTCCACGGGCCTGAATGAATAAGCTGCGGTAGATGGTTTCGTGGGACACATGCATGCTCTCGTGGTTGGGATAGCGTACCTTCAACCATGCCGAAATCTGTTCCGGCGACCAGTCCAGCATCAGTTTACTGGCCACGATCGTCCTCAATGTCTCGTGGTTGGCAAGAAGACATACCTTGGGTCGAAGAGCCGAAGCCCAAGCCTGATGATCTGCTTCACTGGCTCGATAGAGTGGACGCCCGCCATGACGCGCCACCTCCCGGCTTACTGTCGACACAGGCCGCTGTAACCCCTTAGCTATCTCACGTATCGACGAACCGGAAGCAATTCCTCTTGAGATGTCTTCCCGCTCGGCCAGCGTTAGTGTTCGCAGCGAGGGCCGGCGAGCAGCAGGAACTATACCGCCGCGCTGCGTCAACAGGAACCGAATAGAACCATGGCCCTTACCGAAGGCGCGGCCGATCTCATACAACGACGCGCCCCCCTTCCAGCGGCGCCACATGTCGATCCTCTGCTCCGTGGAGAGCCTGTCCCGTTTTCCTTGTGCCATAAACACCACCCTCAGAAATGAATTCATATCAGATGGTGTTGCACCGACCAGTTGAGACCGCCACGGCTTTGCGGGCACTAGGCCCGAACCTCGTCTACCTATCACTCGCCTATGAACAAACGAATAGGCTTTCCAAAGGATTTTCTAACTGATCAAGGCTTCTCGTTCGACTGCACTCCGGAAAGGTGAAGAAGTGAATCTTCGTCCACAGCGTCGGAGAAATAGGACGATCGATACAACTGCCGCGATGGAGTGAGCAAAGTGGGAGGGCCGCGTTTATTCGGCCTGCGTCCACCCGTTGTTGGGACCATAGCTTGTGATTGCGGTAGTCGTCGGACCCAGGTCTTTCTGATAAACCGCGCCACCCTTGTTGAGAATGAAAGTCATGATGCCGGAATCGCCATAAGT
>JABDHA010000192.1 GCA_013285705.1 Acidobacteriota bacterium | reverse complement strand
GGCATAGCCGTGAATGGGTCCAAGCGCAACAACCCTCATGATGAGAAGGTCGAGCGTGCCTTGCGGAAGATCAAACCTGTCGTCTGTCTTCTTCATGCCTATCGCTTCTACATATACATCGCCAGATGTAGAAGATCAAGCTATATCCGCCGTGTCAATGCGCGGCGGGCACGGCTTGCTGAGAGAGTCTTCGGAAATTGGGCTGGGCTGTAGCTACCAGGGCAAATCGCTCGTTAAAACTGACGTGAAATGGGAAGCTCACCAATGTTATTGAGTTCTGGTCGGTGGTCTTCCCACTTGGACGAATTGTCGGCAATACGGACATTTCGTAGTGCGTCCTATGATCGATTTTAAAATCGTTGAGAAAGCCGCTTTCTCTTGACCGCGAACGGCAACTGCCGCATCTTTAGTGAATCATCTTCATGTCTCCCAGGAACGCGATCGTGTTGGCGCTGCTGATGCTGCTTTGTGCAGGGCGGCGTTCGGATGTTGCGTTTGGACGGGATGGCAGGAGGATGGCGCATCTGCCGCGGCAGACGCTGTGGGTGTGGGAAAGAGCGGAAGATCTGCGTGGCATGGACGCTTCGACATCCGCCATTGCCTACCTGGACCAGACAATTTGTATAGGCGAGGCAGTGCATAGCCAGCCGCGCATGCAACCGCTAGTCTATCCGACCAGATCGGTTCTGATTGCGGTGGTGCGCATCGAGGCGCCTGCCGGGGCGAAGCTCGATGACGATAAAGAAAAACAGGTGGTTGCGTTGCTGCTGCGCTCGACGCATCGCTCTGACATTGCAGCACTGCAGATCGATTTTGACGCTACGCGCTCGCAGCGACGATTTTATGGCGATGTGCTGCGCAAAGTTCGGCAGCAGATGCCTGCGTCTCTTCCCTTATCGATGACGGCGCTAGCTTCGTGGTGTAGCTATGACGACTGGATCGGCACATTGCCGGTGGATGAGGCGGTGCCGATGTTCTTCCGCATGGAGCCGGACCGCAGACGAGCCTGGTCGGGACTGCCGGCGTTCCGCATTCGTGAACCGTTATGCCTGCACAGTGTCGGCGTTTCTACTCATGAAGCGTGGCCCCAGGAAGCGATTGGGAAACGCATATACATTTTTGCCGATCGCGGATGGCACAGTGATTTTGACCTGGTAGCAAAGAAGGAATCGCAATGAAAAAACGCTGGATTGTTGCTGCAGTTGTATGCCTTGTGTTGTTACCCATCCTCACTGTGCAGGCTTGCGGACCGGATTTCGCGCCGGATGTGTTTGTGCGGGAGATGCGTCCGGACCAGCCAAAGGAGTTTGCCGCAGGCAAGCTGGGTATAGTGCTGCCGATGTATCCTCGCATGGATCTGATGGTGGCGTTTCGTTACCTGAATGGCGGCGTGTTGGATGCACAGGAACAGAAAGCGTATACGCCGACTTACTCGATGCTGGAGGAGGACCAAAGTCAGACTTCGCCAACGGAGGCTGAGCAGCAGAAGCCCGATGGTGCAGCGGCGTGGGCGGCGGCACATGAGAAGTATGCGGGACACAGCGAAGAGATTTCACCGGATCGGAGCGTTGAAATCAGGGGACAGGGTTTTACATATCAGTCGAGCTATATCAATTGCAATGAAGACGCTTTTCGCACGGCTGCGGCGACACTGCAATCACGCGCTGATACGTGGGGCGGATTGAGCGCGTGGCTTAAGGATTGGATACGGGGACAGGATGCGGTTTTTGCCAACTGCTCGGGTGGTCCGGCGATGCCGGCGGCCGTACCAGAAGATGCTCCGGCGCTGCTGAAAGTCGATTACGCATACCAGACGGCAGCGGCACTCTTTTATGCAGGGAAGCTCAACGAAGCACGTGACGCCTTTGCTGCCATCCATAAAGACACTGCCTCTCCGTGGCAGGGAATCGCCGGCTATGTGGAGGCTCGCTGCCTGATCCGGCAGGCGTTTCTCTCTCATTTGAATGCAGGGCAGACTCCCTTGATGAACTTCGATCCCGCACAGATGAGGGAAGCGGCGAGCCTGCTGCAGGCGATGCTTGCTGGAAAGCATGCGGGCATTTCAAGGGCTGCAATCGAGAAGGAGCTAAACCTGGTGCGTATTCGGATTGAGCCGCTGGTCCGTATGCGAGAACTGAGCGCACTGGTGGCCGGGCCTGCAGCCGATCCGAGCTACGGACAAGACCTGACTGATCTGACATGGCTGATGAAGCAAAACCTACAATCAATCCCTCTTCACCAGGATGTGAATGACCAGCTGTTCACCACATCTCCCGGGCAGGAACACCCGACGGAGACACAGCGTGCTGCCGGATATAACAGCGCATATGAGCAAACAGCCGATATGCGGGCGGCTTCTCCGATGATTGATTGGGCGATTACGCTGCAGACCGTTGCTCCGGATGCCAAGGCACATGCAATTACGCAATGGCAGAAAACATCGGCACAGTACTGGCTGGTAGTTGCGCTGACGAAAGCGACGGGAACAGATGCCGCCACGCCCAGCCTGATTGCCGCTGCGGCAAAGCTGGACCATTCTTCAGCCGCATGGGAGACAGCTACCTATCACCGGGCGCGTCTGCTGATGGAAACGGGCAAGACAGAGGAGGCAAGGGCGTTGCTGGATCAGAGGCTGCCCCAACTGCGCGCAACGCAACAGGATTCCGCTGTAAATCTGTATCAATCGCTGCGTATGGCTGCGGCGAAGGATCTTAATGGGTTTCTGGAGTACGCGCCACAAAAGATGTTGCTGCGTACCTCCGAGGCTGATGGGGCTTCCAAAGAATGCCTCAACGCAATGAAAGATCCAAAACGAAAATATGACTGCGTACAGAAGATCGACGACAACCAGTTCAATGACGTCGCGGCAGGATTCTTCAATGCGCAAGCGCCGCTGAGCGTACTGGTGGAAGCGGCGAAGTCGAATGCGCTGCCGCCGCAGCTGCGCCAAGCCGTTACCCTGATGGCGTGGACGCGCAGCATTCTGCTCAAAGACGATGCTGCGGCAAAAGAGCTACTGCCGTTACTGCCGGCACAATTGCAGAATCAGGCAGGAAGCGGGACCGGGTTTCAGGCAATTGTCACCCTGGTCCGGAATCCAGGGCTGAGGCCCTACCTGGAAACGGGCGTGCAGCGCTCTTACACGTATGACTTTATCGAGAGTTTTCGTGACAACTGGTGGTGCCCGGGGCTGCAATCCAGCTGGGGCAGCGGCCCGACGAGCTTCAGCAATGAGCCGGTAACTTTTCTGACCGATGCACAACGTCAGGCGGCCGCGAAGGAGTTGGGAGACCTGAAGGCTGAGGAGGGCGCAAAGCTCTATCTCGGAGACCAGGTGCTGAGCTACGTAAAGGAGCATGCAGATGAGCCCAGAACAGCCGAGTCGCTCTACTTGGTGCTACGCATGATTCGCTATGGATGCGATGGGGATCTCTACTACCAGAGAAGCAACCAATCGGACGAAGCAACAAGGATCGATTCGCTGAAAAAAGACGTGGCGCGGTTGTTGCGGCAGCGTTATGCGGTGTCCCCATGGACGAAAAAGGCGGCGCCCTTCGCCGGCTGAGCAGAAATGCAAAACGTTTAGGACAAAATTAAGACGGGCGAGGATCTGATGCACGAAAAAGATCTCGACGTAGATGGATACCTGCTCCGATCAGGCTCGCGAATCGGTCGATCGGGGGTTTGCGGCGACAGGATATCTCAGCGGGGCGACGGCAATTACTCTCTGGATTCATGCGGTCCTCCAACA
>JABDHA010000191.1:1371-3844 GCA_013285705.1 Acidobacteriota bacterium | reverse complement strand
CGCTGCGAAAACGGAAAGTCGATAGCAGTTATCTGCTTTTGTACTTTTCCTCTTTCTCCTCGTCATCAAGATCGTTTGAGTAAGGCGCAAAAACGGCATGAGCCACTTTCGGATATGGCACCTCTAAACCTCGCGCATCTCTCCATAAAATATGATTCAGTTTTTCTGTTGGGGCGGCATCCGGGATACTGAAGTTCATCTTCAGCGACGCTTCCGCATCTTTTCGTGCTTGTCCCGAAAGCGACTGCAACGGAGGATTGACTTCAAAGAGAGATTGTTGGGGCACCTGTACCGTATATGGTGTAAGGTCCGGCTGGGACTGGAAGCTGTTCCGCATGTCATTCGCGATCAGATCGAAGAGGGACATGTTTTTTAATCCTAGAATCAATTCGATCGTTTTGAGCATACTTGGCTGCGAGTAGAAGGTTGAATCGACGGAGCCACGCTTGATATAGGGGCTGATCGCCAATGCAACTGTACGGTGTCCATCGACATGGTCTACGCCATCCTGTGCATCGTCTTCTACAACCAGAATCAGCGTCGATCCCCAGAACTTGGTGTGTGATACCTCATCGACAATCATTCCCAGCGCATAATCGTTATCGGCTGTGCACGCCTTGGGGGTTGAAAATCCCGGCCTTGTTCCTGCCGTGTGATCTGCCGGCAACTGCACCATGACCAGATCTGGCATGCTGTTTTTCGTTTCCCACTGCTTCAGGTATCTCGCAAAGATGCGTGCGCGAACGACATCGGGTACACTCAATGACCAAAGCGGATAGTCCTTTACGAGATATGGATCCATTGAATCCATGTTTGCCTTATTAGGAATACTTGGGCTGAACGTCGCATCGTTTTTGAAGTGCTCCAAGTATTCTTGCCGCTCTTTCGATTGGATAGGAAATTCTCTCGCATCGTCTCCCGTATATTCGCCAAAGTCGATGAAGGTTTTTCCAGCGGCGATTGTGTCGTTCCAGATGTAGCCTCCGCGTGCACCATCCATTGGATCGCCGTCCTCGGCATAACTACGCCCACCATAGCCTGGCAGATAGTTGTAATCCGTTTCGTTGGCCTGGGTGACCCATTGATGACCATCGCCGCTATTGCCACCCGTGGCGTAGAAGTTATCGAGAAGCACAAAGTCTCGGGCTAGTTTCCGATGATTCGGAATCACATCGTCCGAATATTGCTCTAGTGATGGATCACCGTTGCCCTTCCCAAGGGAACCAAAGAACTGATCGTAGCTGCGGTTTTCTTTGATGACGTAGATGATATGTTTAATCGGCGATGCGTCTCCGGCCAGCAGCGGTACAGGTGTCTCCCGATTTGCGGCTACGGTTCTCCTATCCTGCTCTACAGAACCTTTGAGCTTGAGTTGCAGATGGGTATTCTCTGCCACAGCGACGGAGTACCCATGCAGGTCCGAAGCATCAGGAATGGGAATGACATCGATTGTCCCTCGATTGCTGTGAACATACCGGCAGTTTGGCGAAAGAGTGAGGCAACGCTTGGATGGAGCCCGCTTCCAGCCTGATAAGACAATACCGGTTCTGCTTGCTAACTTAGAAGATGAACCATATCCCCCACTACGAGAAATGGAGCAAGTGCATGCAGAAGTCGCCGATAGAACTTTGGCTGATCCGCCATGGTGAGACGGAATGGAGCATTTCAGGCCAGCACACGAGCAGGACAGACATTCCGCTGACTGATCATGGACGACAGCGCGCCGTCGAGATTCACGAGTATCTACAGAATCAGAACTTCTCTCAGGTGCTGACGAGTCCGAGACAACGGGCGCAGGAAACCTGCCGCATCGCCGGCTTCGGCGATCTTGCACAAACAGATGAGAACCTGCGTGAGTGGGACTACGGCGTCTATGAAGGGCGCACCACCGCAGACATCCGCAAAGACCAACCTGGATGGTCTATATGGGATACAACGCCTCCCGAAGGAGAATCATTGGACGAGGTCGCTGCGCGCTGCCAGAAGATCATCGATCGTTCGTTAAGCGCAGGCGGAAAAGTTGTGCTCTTCTCTCACGCTCATCTTCTCCGAATTCTCGCAGCAACCTGGATTGGACTCCGGCCGCGAGCAGGAAGCACACTTGCGCTGGGCACGGGTTCGGTCAGCCGACTCGGCTTTGAACGTGAGACCCGAGTCATTCTGACGTGGAACCGGTCTTTTGAGGTCGAATAGTCTCAATAACCTCTTAAGAGATATTTAGGAAGGCTGTGTTCTACTTAGCATGTCTCTTGGTGACCGAGGCCAGGCGGTGAAACCCGCCAGAATTCCTCTAAATGAATCCGCTAATGACTCCTGGTATGGAAGCCAGGAGTCCTGGAGCTCACAAGGGGGAAAATATCTTCTCTTTATACGCTCGCAAAAAATTAGGCATGCTCTACGCGGTCTTCGGCACACGCTTGATGACCACTGCGGTCAGATCCGCCGGCAAATTCCATCCGCTGATCTCCAGCCC
>JABDHA010000191.1:0-1361 GCA_013285705.1 Acidobacteriota bacterium | reverse complement strand
GTATTCGCGGCAACAGAGCTTGCTGGATGGATCGCGCGATTTCGAGATCGTGCTCCACCTGCTTCAACCGCCTCTTTACCTCTGCCTCGTGCAGTGCAGCGGCTACGTACTTTCGCACCTCGCTGCTTACCATACCGGCAATAAAGCCGCTTGCCTGCAGGATCACCGCATAGAAGATCACAGCCGTCTCAGGAACCGTATGTGTGCGCAGTTCCTGTATGTTGAGCCGCCATCCCAGATAACTGGCACTAGCCAGAAAGCCGCATGCAGCCACCAAGCCCAGCAACTGCGAAACTAGTGGATTGAGACGCAGTACCGATAGCATTGATCAGCGGAAACAGCGCGAGCACCCAGGGTGTTGCTACAGCCCGGTAACCAACTGCCAGTGACGGACTGGAGAAATATGCCACTCCCAGTACAGGCACAATGACCTCAGCCAGTATGTTGCACCATAGTAGCCAGTCCGGCAGTTCGCGACTTGTCTGCAGTGCATTACCGACCTCGTGCAGCGTCCACAATTCGTATGCCACCATAGCCAGCAGAAACATCGCTCCCCACGGACTCATACGCGACCCGAAGATTTCGATTCTGGCTGCGATGGCAATGGCGAATACAAGTAGAAACGCGATCACGCCGTAAATGCGGCGTCGCTCGCTGGCAAGAAGCGCCTTGCGAAAAGCCTGGGAGTCGATCTGCAGATCGTCCATGGATCCTGTTTATCGTGCTGATGGATTAGGAAGACGTTGTTCTGAGGAAGATAAATCGCCAACGGCGGTTAGTAAAGAACAAGGCTTCGGCTCATCCTCCAATACTTTCGTGCTCGGTCCAATACGAAATTGACGCTGTGCATTCCGCTCTTCAATCTCCACAAGGAACTGCCTTCAGAGAATGACGCGCGCGCGCAGCTCGATTGGATTTCAAAGGAGCAAAAATCACAAAGCTGGCAGCGGCGAGAATCCAAGCACCAACACCTCCGTACAACATCACAAGCCCAAAACCATGCACAAGCGCCGTGTGAACGACGGCTCCAGATGAATCCGAAGAAGACAGCTCCGGAAACACTTGCTTGAGAGAAGCAAAATTTCCAGCAGCGATCTTCTCTGCGAGAGAACGCAGCCGAAGCGTATCCAGAGATGCGGGAAGAGCGCTCTTCAGATAAGACAAGACACCTTCTACGAGAATGAATCCCATCAAGGCAATGTTGATAGCCAGCGTAATCAACCGTGCGCTCATGTCGATACCCGAAGCCATGCCCGCACGAGTGCTCGGAACCGAGCCCGTAGTCGTATTTGTCACCGTGGTATTGGTCAAGCCCAGCCCGATGCCAGCCAGCAAGCAACCAGGAAGCATCGTGAGTCCGT
>JABDHA010000190.1:2023-3856 GCA_013285705.1 Acidobacteriota bacterium | reverse complement strand
TTCATCTACCACCTGAGAGAAATCCTGGTAGAAAAAACCCACTGCTGGAAAATACTCTGACACATGCAGGCATATAAATTCGTCGACGACGGCCTTAATTTCGCGTTCTGCATGCGGAGGAGCTACAGGTACAGCAACGATGATTTTTCTCGGCTTTTGCGACTGAAGCACCTCAATCGCTGCGAGCATGCTGGCGCCTGTTGCAATTCCGTCATCAGCAACAATTACATAACGATCTCTGATCTCCCTCACTCTACGTACGTCTTTATAAAGCTGTTCGCGGCGCCGCAATTCCTCTTCCTCTCTTGCAACGGTCAACGCAACTTTCTGCTCGCTGATATTGAGATGCCGGATGAGTTGATGGTCCAGAATTGTAATGCCGCCCGAGGCAATCGCGCCCATCGCCAGTTCCGGTTGCCCGGGCGCTCCGACTTTGCGCACGAGAAGAATGTCCAGTGCAACGCGCAGTTGTCTTGCAATCTCAAACGCTACCGGGACGCCACCGCGCGGCAGACCTAGAACGATCACATCCTCGCGATTTGCGTATCCGATCAGCTTTTGCGCAAGGCGATGTCCGGCGTCGGTCCTGTTACGAAACATAACCACCCATTGGCTTAAAGCATGGCCCAAAGTGTCTTCCGTTGCAATGGACTGGCTTCCCTCTATCGACGCGGGCGTTCAGCTGCTCTTAATCTAGATTGAGTGACACTATAAGTGAACTTCGATGCGTGTACTTCTGGTTGAAGATGAAATTCGGTTAGCGGAGAACGTAGCCGCTGCTCTGCGGGACGGCCCCGGGTTTGCGGTTGACCTTGCAGAAGATGGACAGATTGGGCTGTATCTTGCTAAAGATCGCTGCTACGACCTGATCATCCTCGATCTGATGCTTCCTAAGCTCGATGGCTTGAGCTTGCTGAAAAAGGCGCGGGCTTCCGGGGATCGAACGCCTGTACTCATTCTGACGGCACAGGGAGAGACCCGCTCCATCATCGATCTGCTCAATGCCGGCGCGGATGACTACCTGAGTAAGCCCTTTGATTTAGGGGAGTTAATTGCCCGCACGAAAGCGCTGATCCGTCGCGGAAAAGGCGCGGCTCATCCTATGCTGACCGCTGCAGATCTGGAGCTGAATACGCTTGAGCAAAGCGTTCGGCGCGCCGGCAAACTGATTGATCTCTCGCCCATGGAGTATCGCATTTTGGAGTATCTAATGCATCGTCCTCGGGTGGTTGTCTCGAAACAGGAATTACTCGAGCACCTTTATGACTACAACTGGGAGCATCACTCTAACGTGATCGAGGCACACGTTTCAAACTTGCGGAGAAAGCTGGATGCCGCATCGAATCAGCCAAGTATTGAAACGCTGCGCGGTCGCGGCTACCGCTTGATTGCCCGCCGCGAAGGTTCTGCATGAAAACCCACTCCATAGCGCGAAGACTGATTGCGACAGTTCTTTTGGTCGAGCTGGTCTCTGCCCTGTGCGTCATCGGCCTGGCATGGATTTATGAGAGGCATAGCCATTTTCGTTCCTTCGACATTTTGCTGCGCGGCCGCGCCGATTCGTTGCTCGGTTCGGTTCAGGACGCTGAAGACCCCGACGATAACGTCATGCTTAACAAGAGCGATCTCAATGTCCCATCGGAAGATATTTACGAAGTACGAGATGAAAAAGGCAGGTTGTTGGGTCGTTCGCCGAACTGGGACGGCACTGCTGCCCAAACACTCACTTCGCGTGCGGACGGCTACTTCACACTGAAGATTAAGGGGAAACATTACCGGACTCTGCTGCTTCATGGCTTGCGAGTCGTCGATCCGGATGACAAAGGTGGAGGC
>JABDHA010000190.1:0-2013 GCA_013285705.1 Acidobacteriota bacterium | reverse complement strand
AATCGAGTGTGGAAGGCTGTGACCGGGGCCGTGAAATTCTATGCTGCGGCAAGTCTTCTCCTCCTGGCGACCACAGGATTTGTCGTGGCGTGGCTGCTGAATCGAAGCATGGCTCCGCTGCGGGAACTCGCAGCCGAAGCTGGAAGCGTTTCAGTCAATGCATGGCAATTCAATCCGCCTGAAAAAGCACGAGCAACAAAAGAGCTGGCGCCTCTGGTCGACGCTCTTGAAACGACTCTTCAGAGGCTGGAACGTTCTTTTCTCCAGCAACGCCGCTTCATCAGCGATGCCGCGCATGAACTGAAGACCGCGGTAGCGGTCGTTAAGTCTTCGCTTCAGTTGCTGGGCATGAAGCAACGAAGTGCAGCCGAATATCAAGCAGGATTAGAGCGTTGTGAATCTGACTGCAGCCGCATGGAAGAGATTGTTGCGAAAATGCTGACTCTGGCTCGCGCCGAAAGCAATGCGGAAACGAAGTCACATCAAATTGTCACAACAACGAATATCTCGAACACATTGCGACAGGTGGCGGAGCAATTGCAGTCCATGGCCGAGTTACGCGGCGTGGCAGTAGTCCTATCAACGCCAGAAAATATCTTTGTCGCTCTCGCAGGCGAGGAGTGTATGCTCGTGCTCTCCAATCTTCTTCTGAATGCTCTGCAGCATAGCAGGCGCGACACCACAATCATTGCTTCAGCCCTTCGGAAAGGAAGCATCGTCGAAGTTCGGGTCGAAGATCAAGGTGACGGGATTGATTCCGTGGCATTACCGCACGTCTTTGAGCGTTTCTACCGCGGTGATCCATCGCGCAACCGCAATACGGGTGGCACTGGGTTGGGACTCTCTATCTGCAAGGCTATCGTGGATGGAGCTGGTGGAGAAATCCATATCGATAGTCTGCCAGACATTGGCACTGCTGTTATGGTGATCCTGCCAGTTGCGCGTCAAGCGGAAGATGTGGACCCATTGAGTCGCATCGAGACACTTCTTTAGCTCTGACAGCAGACCTGCGACCGCTCGGAATACTAACTAAAACTCTCTTCGCGATGTCTGGTCAGCAGATAGTAGACAACTGGCGTGACAATCAAGCTGAGCAACATAGAAATACTTAGCCCTCCAATGACTGCGATTGCCAGGGGCTGCAGCATTTGTGAGCCGGAGCCGAGTGCAAAGGCCAAAGGCAGCATTCCGCACACGGCTGCGATGGCAGTCATCAGAATAGGCCTTAGTCTGCGCTGTGCGGCGTGTATCATCGCTTCCTTGGGACTGGCTCCTTCAGCACGGAATCTTTCATCGGCATCCAGAAGCAAAATGCCGTTCTTTGCGACGATGCCGATGACCATGATCAACCCCATAAAAGACGCCACATTGAAAGTTGTGCCCGTGATGAGCAGCGCAATCACCACGCCGGAGATGGAAAGAACCGACGAAGTGAGAATGGCGACCGGTGCGGAGAAGTTTCGGAACTCCGTCAGAAGTACACCGAAGACAAGGGCCAAAGCTAATAACAGCACTTGCATGAGATCATGAAAAGATTTCTGCTGTTCTTCATACGTGCCGCCATACTCAACACGCACGCTGGATGGCAGATGCAGGCTATCCACTGTTTGTCGAACCTGAGCCATTGCAGTTCCCAGGTCTGAGCCTTCGAGTCTGCCCGTCACCACAACCAACTGTTGAAGGTTTTCTCTACGAATCTCATTTTGCGGTGGTAATTGCTCAATATCCGCCAACGAACCAAGCGTTGCCGTGCGACCAGTGCTGCTGTTGAAAACCGTATTCTGAATTGCATCCAGCGAAGTGCGCGTTTCATCGCCAAGGCGAACGCGAATGGTATAAGGACGCCCGTTGGCGATCAGCGGGTCGGTCGGAGTTACTCCATCAAGGATGCTCGTTGCGTCTTCTGCAACTTCGGTGGGAGTAAAGCCAAGCCGGGAAGCCATCGTGGGGTTTACCTTGAAGTTCGTTGCAGGACCGCTAATCGTGTTGTCAATTCCATTCTCGACATCCACG
>JABDHA010000189.1 GCA_013285705.1 Acidobacteriota bacterium | reverse complement strand
CCCGTCCGTCCGCCTGCGGCAACTCCCGCACTCGATTCGATGTAGCTCACAACTGTGCTCGTTCCCGTGAGCGATCCGGCAATCGTCGCCGTGGCATCTGCGAAAAAGCTACGGTTCAGTCGTGGAATGTGATGATTCGCGTCGATCAGTCCAGCTTTCTTGCTGACGGCAACAAGAGTACCGATATTGTCGAAGAGGTCGACAAACAGAAAGACAAAGATAATCTCGAGTGCGCCTACATGAAGTGCACCGCGAATGTCTAGTTTTAATGCTGTCGCTGTAATGTCGGAGAAGTGATAGCTCTGCGGCTGCCAGCGCACCAGGCTGAAGGTCCAGCCTGTAAGCGCGGTTCCGAGAATGCCGATCAGCATCGAGGCTCGCACATGAAACACCTGCAGCAGCGCGATCAGTAAAAGCCCAAAGACAGCCAATGCTGTTTGTGGATTGCGAAGATTGCCCAGCGCGACCACAGTTGCCGGATCCGGGACAATGATGCCCGCATTGTGAAGCCCGATAAACGCAATAAACAATCCAACGCCGCCTGCCACGGCAGCGTGTAATTCATGTGGTATCGCGCTAACCAGTAGCTGGCGAATACCGCCAATCGTAAGCAGGAGAAAGATGACTCCGGAGAGAAACACGGCACCGAGCGCTGTCTGCCACGGAACCCCCATATGCTTCACAACCGTGTAGGTGAAATAAGCGTTAAGCCCCATCCCCGGTGCCAGGGCAATCGGATATTTCGCTAAGGTACCCATCAAAATGCTGCCAAGTGCAGCGCAGCAGCAGGTAGCCGCAGTAACCGCAGCAATAGGCATCCCGGCTTCATGCAGGATCGCCGGGTTCACGAAGACGATATAAGCCATCGTGATAAACGTAGTAAACCCGGCGAGAATCTCCGTACGCCAGTTGGCTTCGAGCGTGTCGAAAGAGAAATAGCGTTCTAAAGCAGGAAGAATCCTTCCGCGCTTTTCGGGTGCTGTGGCTGTACGCATGCTTGGGCGTAGTCTACACAGAAGGCTTCGTCAGCCCCAAACTTCTTTCACTGTGTCAGGAAATAGCAAGACGCTTTTAGCCGTCGAAGACAGTTGTTAGAGTCCGACACTCATCCTGGTTCGCGGATCGAGATAATCCCGCAGTGCATCGCCCAGAAAGTTAAACGAAAGGACGCAGAGCATCACGGCAATCGCTGGAAATACCACCAGGTGGGGTGCATCGAAAAGATGCGAACGCGCGTCATTCAGCATCGAGCCCCAACTGGGTGCCGGCGGCGGCACTCCCAGGCCAAGGAAGCTCAGAGTAGCCTCTGCCAGCACTGCTCCGGCCATACCGATGGCCGACTGCACAATGACCGGCTGCAAAATATTAGGCAAAATGTGCCGCGTAAAAATGCGCAGATCGCCCGCGCCAAGCGATCGCGCAGCTTCTACAAATTCACGCTCGCGCACCGCAAGCACCTGCGCTCGAACTAGTCGCGCATAGCCTACCCATCCTCCAATTGAGAGGGCAAGAATTAGATTAACGAGCCCAGGTCCGAGAAATGCAACGAAAGCAATCGCCAGCAGAATTCCCGGTAACGCCAGAAACGCGTTCATCACAAACACATTGAGCAGGGTATCGAGCAAGCCACCATAGTAGCCGGCAAGTCCGCCCAGAATAAGCCCCAACAGCAAGGAACAGCCCACCACGGATGAAGCAACCAGGAGCGAAAGCCGTGCGCCATACAACGTGCGGGAGAAGATGTCGCGCCCCAACTCATCTGTTCCAAACCAGTGCGCATGCTCGGGTGCTGCAAGACGATGATTGAGGTCAATGGCAGCCGGATTGTAGGGTGCAAACAGTGGTGCAAACAGCGCTATGACGATAAACAAGATAAGCAGCGCCATGCCGATCACAGCAAGCGGCTGTCGACGAATTGTGCGCGAAAATAGTGGAGTAGCCAAAGAAAAGAGTAGCAGCACTCGTTGCCTGTAGCCCAGCTACCAGTTGCAATTTTCGGCCAAACTGTTTTTTAAAGTTGGTTGTGAAAACGAAAGCCCCGCAGATAGCGGGGCTTTTTGTTGCGTTACTTTATAGTTTCTCCCACGCTAACGAGCCACGCGTTCCGTACTCGAAACAAAATAAGCAGCGTGGTGCCGCGAACCTGAAGCCATGAGCGCTTCAATTGCTTCCAGCGTCTGAATTCCACCTCTGGCTCCCGCTGCCATGCAATTCAATGCAGCCGCCGCGCAGGCAAAGTCAAGCTGCCGGTCAAGCGGCCAATCCTGAAGTAGTCCGTAAATAAATCCGGCATGGAAGATATCTCCCGCTCCGGTTGTATCTACCACCGGAACCGAGTATGCCGCCGAGTAGTGCAGTTGCTTGCCATCCCAGGCCAGCACCCCTTCATGCCCTAGCGTCGCTGCTGTCAGAGTGCAATCATAACGTCGCTGCATCTGCTTCAAAGCCTTCTCCAGATTAGGTTCTTCCATCAGTCTGGAGGGAAAATCTCGACTGACTACGAGATGGTCAACCTGATCCAGAAGCTCCTCCACACCCGGATACGTCTCATCCAGGTCGGCGATGACAGGTATCCCGGCAGCACGAGCCCATCCAGCCGCGACCGTAGCCGCAGCCGTGTCATGGCCATCTACGTGAAGCGCGCGCGCATTCACAATCCATTCGCGATCCAGATCACCTGGCTGAAGAATCAGCCGTTCATCCCGCCTGCAAAGTACCGTTCGTTCACCTTCGCCGTCCACCAGAATCAGCGACTGCGGGCTGGCGCCTCCGGGAACGATTGTGAGCTGTGTCTCCACGCCTGCATGGGCAAACGCCTCGCGATGGAGTGCCGCTGCAGCGTCGTTGCCCAGTTTCCCCACATAGCGTGTGCGCAATCCCCAATGCTGGCAGGCAACCACGGTGGTTGCAACCTGGCCTCCCGGCGCTACATGCGCAGTGCGGTACTCTACCTTGGATCCGGACGCAGGGTAGCTTGAGAGAGGGATCAGCGTGTCCGTGGCATTAAGCCCCACGCCGACAAGATCGACCTTCGACGATTTCGTCATACTTCTACTGTAAATGGAGTGTTACAGTTCGCGAATCGCAGGGCAGTCCAGCGAGTGCCATTGTCGAAAAGGGCATTTCCAGAATACATGCCGCAAAATCAAGTCAGGACGGCTGAATATCGTGAAAAAGCCTCGCGGGAAGCGAGGCTTTTTGATCAGGGAATAAGAACATGTGCCTGGACGGCCAATCCTCAGCCGACAAAATCAACTTTCACCGGATGGGGAATGATCCCGCGTTCATGTCCCAGGGTCAGTAGCTTGCGGATTGCCTCGCGTCCATCTTCTCCGTAGTTCAGCGTACGCTCGTTGACGTACATGCCCACAAACTTGTCCGCGAGATTCGTATCGAGATCGCGGGCAAACTGCATCGCATACGACAGTGCCTCTTCGCGGTGATCCAGTCCATGTTGAATGCTGTCACGCAGCGCCTGGGTCACCTTTACCATTACATCGTTGCCCAGCGACCGGCGGATGGCATTGCCGCCAAGCGGCAGAGGCAGCTTGGTTTCCTCCCGCCACCATTGACCCAGATCGAGGATCTTGTGCAGTCCACTGTGCGAGTAGGTAAGCTGGCCCTCGTGAATGATGAGTCCCGCCTGAAAATTGCCGGCTATGACTTCAGGGATGATGCGGTCGAAGGGGACCACAGCGGTTTCAACTTCTGGAGCAAACAACTTAAGCGCCAGATAGGCTGTCGTCAGAGTTCCCGGCACAGCGATCTTGATTTTCTTGATCTCGTCGAGCGAAAAACGCTGGCTGGCCACGATCATCGGTCCATACCCTTCGCCCACCGAACCGCCGCAGGCCATCAACGCGTAGTTGTCCTGCAGGTATGGGTAAGCATGAAACGAGATGGCCGTCACATCGAAGAAGGCCTCATTCATCGCCTTCTGGTTCAGCGTTTCAATATCGCAG
>JABDHA010000188.1 GCA_013285705.1 Acidobacteriota bacterium | reverse complement strand
ATAAGCTGCGGTAGATGGTCTCGTGGGACACACGCATGCTCTCGTTGTTGGGATAGTGGACCTTCAGCCACTTCGAAATCTGTTCCGGCGACCAGTCCAGGATCAGTTTACTGGCCACGATCGTCCGCAATGTCTCATGGTTCGCAAGAAGGAATACAGGCTTACACAAACATTACCGATGAAGTGGGGCAATCGAGAAAGTCGATGACCAGGGTGATACTCTTAAAGAGATCGAAGAATCCGATCTGGTTTACTTGCTTGTTCCGGCTTGCCTCCACTCGCAAAACACTCCACATTGTTTTCGGCGGTACTTCAATTTACAAGGAACAAGTCATGGAACAAGGAACAGTAAAGTGGTTCAACGATGCAAAGGGATTCGGCTTTCTTAGCCGTCAGACTGGCGAAGATGTTTTTGTCCACCATACGGCAATTCAAAGCAATGGATTCCGTAGCCTGCAGGAAGGCCAGTCAGTACGTTTCAACGTAGTGAAAGGCCCAAAGGGCTGGCAGGCCGAAAATGTCGAAGTCGTCTGAGCAAAGAACAGAATCAACTGAAAAGGGAGCGCCAGCTCCCTTTTTCTGCTTTAAGCATTCCTCGCAACCGGTTGACCTTCCAGACCTCGTGCCAAGGAGAGTCCTACGCAAAAGCCCGTCAAACTGCAAGACAAATACTATCTGAAATCTCTCCATGAGGAGATTGATCTCTACGACCACAAGCTGGTTCATTCTGGGCGGACGGACGTTGACCATCAAGGAGGCCAAACCTAAGTCGGAACGTCCCGGGGGTGACGGCCCGGCGTTTTGGCGGCGGAGGTGGCCGCGTGCGCGATGACTGTTGCGGCCATCCACGGCAGCCGCGCGAACCACGCCGGTAATTTTTCGAATGCACAAATTGCGTTCGGCCAGGCTGCCATGCCTGTCGGCGATGAACAAAGAGATGCGAAGGGATAGCTATGCCAAGAATCCAATCAACATTTACAAAGCGCCAGAAGGAACACACACGGCAACAGAGACAAAAGGACAAGGCAGAGCGCAGGAATCAACGAAAACAGGAAAAGGCTGTGGTAGGCAGTGTGGATGAGATGGCCGCACTGCCCGAACATGCAGCACCAGCGGCGCCATTCAACATTACTGTCGGGGAGGCTGAAACTGTGGAGGAGTCCACGCCAGGTGGTCGCTTGGCAACTGACTCCTAAGGGCAAGTCTGCCGGAGCCTAAGGCCCCAGCAACCAAATTGACGGTGCGAAATGTCGCCTGTTAAGAAATGTGCGTCGCGATTAACCTGGTATAGGAGGGTAAGTGTGGCAGAAATTCGATTGCAAGAGGGCGAATCCCTAGAGAATGCACTCCGTCGATTCAAACGCAAAGTTCAGTCGGAAGACATCATTAAAGAGGTAAAGCGTCACTCGTACTACTTAAAGCCTGGCGAAAAACGCCGAGTGAAACAGGCTTTGGCGCGAAAGCGTGCGCGGAAAAAGGTTCGAAAAGAAGGTTCACCTGCGAAGGACCCGCGTCGGGAATAATGCATAATTCCGCAGAGGTAACCTGACGCTCGCCGGTGCCGGAGCTTGACGCCCCGGCAACCAGAAACTAGCCTACTGTACTGAACGTCGAGCAGCGAAGTTACTGAAAACACCGTTTTTCGACAGGATGGGATTATGGTGCAGACAAAAACTGCCACACAGACAGAATGCCCTATTCGTTCAGTAGGTATTTCCAATACAGATGTCGCGCTGCACTTAAATAGCAGCCTCAGCCAAGCCTCAAATCTACGGTATCTATTGGTCTCGTCCCCAGGTTCAGGCACGGCAGGGCGAGTCGCTTACTCACGTGCGCGTATTCTTGAATCGGCTGTGGAAGTCTGAGAGCGAAGGCCGGGTTCATTTCGATCCCGAACACGTGCCGGTTTATGCTGACCGCATTCGCAGGCGTCCCCCGGGTGTCAGTTTCGCTGGGACTTTCGCCGCACGTTGACGGTGGATCTGTGGAACGCTGGCTCGACGGCAACTTCCGCAAAGTGTACCGCCATGTGTTCTCCGGCAATTGGCGCGACTACGATCCTTACGACGCCGCTTATCGGCCCGAGGTCCAGGAGATTCCGTCACCGGCTGTCTGCTCGATGTTCCGTACCTACCAGGGATGGACCGCGCTCACTCGACAGGGTAAGAGAGATGGCACGCTGCAGCTGATCCCCATCGCCAATTCAATGGTCTACATTCTTCTACGTGCTTTGCAGGACGATGTTCCAGAAACGGAGTTGTGTGGCGCCGAGCCTGCGCGCGCACTTTCGGTCAACTCTAAATGGCACGCTCCGCTGCTCGACGCTCGCACATCCATACCTCTCATGGAACCGGGCGATGCTGTCTTCTGGCACTCGGACGTCGTACATGCTGTCGAAGATGAGCATAACGGCAACGGATACAGCAACGTAATCTACATCGGCGCCACCGTCGGATGCCCCAAAAATGAGGCCTATCTACCCGGCCAGGCCGAGGCATTTCTCGCGGGCAAGACTCCACCCGATTTCGCTCCGGACAACTTCGAGGTCGACTTTCTCGCCCGCGGTACAGAAGCAGATCTGACTCCGCTTGGCCGCAGTCAGCTAGGGCTTCAAGTGCCAGTGGGTACATCAACCGGTCACTAACGAACTATCGAAAGTAGGTTGATGCAGCACAATCACAAAGGTGCATGGAACTTGCGTCTCAGAGGTTGGATCAGGTTCGCCAAGTAGTTCTCAGCCATTGCAAGTGCGATGGTTGGGGAGAAGCGCAGAGTATCGTAGCGAGTTTAAAAGCGCCTTCCTGGTCTATATTGCTCCGTCACCCATGAGATTGAGCGGATATCCTTCGATTCATAGGCGGGTCACGAAGTGACGCGACAACCGACGCAGTCACCGTAGGGTATTTAAAACTTCCTTCTTCCCTCCATTCCTGCCTGCCTACCCTTTCGAACGCACACAGACGGAGAGCGAATGAATGGACACGAGCGGCAATCAGAAATACATTCACCGCAAGAATGGGGATCGGAGTTATGACTCCATCTGTTTGCAGTGCTTTCGGACTGTTGCAGTTTCCAACGATGTCAGCGTCTTAGTCGAGTTTGAGAATTTGCACAAATGCAGCGGGTGGGGAATCTACATGGATGCGAGAATTGAAAACCCATCGCGGCGTAGGGGGTCACTTTGCCTTGTAGAGCATGTAGAGGCGCGCTAGCGAAGCGTCATCGCAATGGATTCTTGGAGCGCCATATTCTTGGTATGTTTTGGATTCGCCCGTGGAAGTGCGATTCATGCGGACGCACACATTTCCGAGTGCGCCACATCACATTATGGACGAGGTTCTGACCACCGGGTATTTCCCACTTTTCTACGGTAAGTCAATGGAGAGGATGTCAGTTGGTGTCCGCAGAATCTGTCCAGGCGCGATCCTCGGTTGACGCCTACAGGCACAGGCCTTAGCACTCATTGAGCTATTCGGAGCTAATCTGTCTCTTTGCCAAGTGGCCGAAAAACCGGCTTCTCGGACATGTGACTGCTGCCAATTCCCTCGTTACCCGGGAGAACAAGACCACGACTCAGCCATCGCTCGCAGGTCTCTTTTGAAGTGTGCCTACACACAGGACGAGAAGTCGAATCTCATCTTTGAGAGTGTCAACGCATTCATGGACGCGATCCAGGGAGAACATCCGTAACTTGGGATGCGTAACGCCAGAGCATTTATGAACAGCGTTATCGCCCTTTGCGGCCCGGTCTTCAAACATGAAAGCTTCAAGGAAGAAAAGGAGTGGCGTCTTGTCGTGCAGTGTAAGGCGCGCAAGTCTCCCAAACCCCATTTCCGCGCAGCTCAATCTACCTTAATTTTCAAGCTTGACTTATCCGCTGGCCACCGGGATAACTACGTCACGAAGACCAGAGTAGGTCCCTCGCCCAGCGACCACTTGGGCGCAACTGGAGTGAAAAAACTTCTGGATCAGCGGGATCTTTCCACGGCG
>JABDHA010000187.1:413-4040 GCA_013285705.1 Acidobacteriota bacterium | reverse complement strand
AAGGGAGGAGCGTTGGTCAGCACGCCGACGGGGTTGGGTTGCCACTGCCCCTGCGTGTCGCCTGTCAGGAACTCGAGGACCGCGCTCTGGCCGCTCGCATCGTGAATTGAGAAGTGAAGGGGAATTTTGGCTCTCGTTAAGGGACCGCCCCAGATCTGCACACCTGTCAGCCCCGTCTTGACCTCGGCAACGGTTGCGAAATTGCCGAGCACCCAGTTGGTGAAGTGTGTGACATCCAGGGCCTGGGCATTGTTGCTCACGGCCGGACTGTATTCGGTGAAGCCGGGCAGCCACAGGGCGCCGATGGATAGCCCCTTTTCGTTCATGCCGTCGCAAATCAGGTGCGGCATATGCAGCCCGGCGACGTTTAGTCCAACATAGCCGTATTTCGCTGTCCAGCTCAGCCCGCCCAGGGGCAAGTCGGGAGCGCCGCCATGCTTCTTTGTGCCGCGTCCGCCAACGAGGATCTGCGAACCGAGATCCTCACCAAACTCCATGCTGCGGCCAACTACGACGCTGTTGTCCTTGTCCGCAGCCAGCAATAGAAAATCCGTGCACATAGGTGCATCTCCTTAGGTAAAAATTCACATTGAACTTCTGAAAATAGCCGTGAGCATATGCACACGAAGGGCATATACACTTCAAGCGCAGAATTTTATGATGAAAGGATTCAGCCGAGGCCCGATTGTAGGGATGAATACGCAGGGTGGAGTCAGGCCTGGTCTTGCGGGTACATCCAGGTGTAATAGCGCCGCTGGATTCGGCTCTCCCTAACCAATCCATCTGGCGACATGGCTATGGAGCTACGCTCAACAGCATGGGTCTTTTCTCAGAGGATGTCAACCAGGACTACTCCGGTCTTCGATCCCTTATCAGCCTGTAGTGCAAGTCCTGATACGGGAGTGCCAGGCATCATAGCGGTGGTGGATAGAATCGGTAGTCTTCAGACATGGGTATATGGAGGCGGCAGTAGCAAGCGCAACAGGAATAGATCTGGATCGCGAACGCAGAGTTGGTGAGGGATGAACTTGTGTTGTGGCGAGCACCTAAATCGTCGCGCATGTTCGCGTATCAGGTCTCGTTCCTCGGTTCAAGGTGAGAGTTAGCGGCGCTTGCAGGCTGTCTCGTGACGCCGGCATCCAGAGAGCGGTCGGATGTCCCTACCTTCTCCTTGAAGCGGTGAGCAAAGATGGATCGCGACATGCCCGCACGTTCAGCCAAATCCTGCAAAGACCAGCGATAGCCAGGGTTTTCGTGCATGGCAGTGATCGCTGCGCTCAGTTGCTTGTCAGCGAGAGCGAGAAGCCATCCGACGCCAGCTGTCACACTATCCGCTATGTAAAGTCGCAGGGCCTCTATCAGCATCATCTGTGCGAGGTGTTGTCCAAGCAGAAAGCCACCTGGTTGAGGCTCGCGGAGCACCCTGATCATGCGATCCAGGTACCAATGCATAGCCGCCCGGTCGGAATCGTTCCGAATGTGCACCATGCGCGGAAGGAGACCCAATAAGGTGCTCGGACGATCTCCCGCAAACGTGAAGAGTGCGCCGATACCGAGGAAAGCGCCACCCCCATTCCACGAAAGAATGCTCCCATCCAGCGGCGCCGAAAGGGCGCTCTTTTACGAAATGGGAGTCAACGTCACATCGCTCGCGAGGCGGAATTCGTCGCCATGGTAGCACGACGCAGTCCTCCGCTTCGAGAAGTACGTCGACCGCAACGCCATCGATTGACAACCAACAATGGCCGGAGACCGCAGCAATGCATCTGGCGCCATATCGCTCAAACAGGAAGGACCAGTCTCCGCCCGCATCAAGTCCGCCCGACATATAACTCTGCGGCTTTAGCAACGACAAGACGTCGGAAAGTGGATCCATCGTTCCTCCCGGACGATCTCGATAAAAGTACGGGCGATCTGCATAGATCATCTCTAGTTCTGATCCATCTACACAATAGCCGGGCCCAGAATGCGAAACCAAATCGAAGAAGAGTTTCAATGGGTACAACAATGACCGTTCCTACCCTGGTGGCTGCCTTCACGAATGAGCGCCTGGGCTTGTGCGCCAACGTGCGCGAGCTATCCGCCTCCGAAGAGTTCGAGGTCGCGGTGGTGGACGCCTTCTCCGTGGATGTAGTCGTTTCCCGGAGCTTCGGCACAAAAGAGGTCTCAGTCAAGACCGCTGAGACCCTCATTGATATTGGTTCCCTCCCAGATCGGCGACCAACACGCCGAGTGAGTGTCGATGATCGACATGCAGAGAGTTGGACGATTCAGGGCCGTTAGTGCTCTGTCGATAGGTTTCTCAACGTATCAGTTAATGCCTTGATGACATCAGGCGGGTCACCGGCGATATGGCGCAGGACTGCTATCGCTGCCTCATCGACTTTGATCGCTCGATTCTGGGGATCCTTGTAGAAATCATCGAAACCATTCACCAATTGGCCGTCGGTCACATGAGCTAGATATTTATCCGTGTAGGCCTTGTGTGCTTGTTCCGACTTGTCCCGGGAAGTCTTATCAAGCTGATAAGTACTGGCTCTTTCTCCCATCTGTATTCCATCGAAGAATCCAAGTACATAAACTGCCTTCGCCGGTCTTGGGTTCTTGAGCCACCAGTTTCCGTCACGGCGCTCGTTGGCTTGAGAATATCCCGTCACGGAAAGCAGCAAAACGAACAATATGCAAAGTGATTTCATGTTGTCCCTCGCTTCGCAAGGTACCATGATGACGAATGGCCTGCGACCGATTTATTGCGCCCAGGGAAATGCCTGGCGGCGGCCGACAAGCTGCCGGTAGGCCCGGGCTGGCTATACGAAATCAAGCACGATGGCTACCGCATGATCGTCGTGCGCAACGATAAGCCAGTGCTCTATTCGCGCCTGAAGAACCGAATACAAGGAAGTTCCCTGAGATCGCTACGCGCTCACTTCCCTCCCCCATGGCACTCTGATCGACGGCGAACCGGTCGCAATGAAAACGACGGCAGGCCTGATTTCAACCTGCTGAACAGAACTATCGAGCATCCGAAGCCCATCCGGCCTATTTCGCTTTCGACATCCTGGCACACAAGGGTAAGTCGCTTCTCGAACTTCCGCTTGTCGAATGACGCGAGATTCTGCGCGACGTAGCAGAGCCAAATGAGAAAGTGCAACTTGTCGAAGCTCCTGCGTGCCGATGTCGCGGGTGAATTTCGGCGAGCATCAGCTGCAACCGAGTTGGGATTCCGCGTCGAACCGACTTCCATTGCGATTGAGCGGTCGCGAAGACTCCGTCCGTTCGAACGGATCGCGTTATGCCTCTCAAGCCAATTTTGGAGTCCTCAAGAAGTTGGTGCTCCCGAATGGGCATCATCGTAAATAGCAGCGCCACGATCCCGTCGTGCCGGATAGACAGGAAGGGCGGCCTACTAATTGTGATAGACGGCTTTAGGAGGTGCAGATCCGGGCCGTAGTGCCAGTACGGGAAGATTAGCCCGAAGTAATACCGAAGACAGGCTCGCGGATTTCGCGGTGTAGGCCTGGAATGGCCGGCCCGATGCGTAGCCAGGCGGAATAGCGGCCACAGTGAAAGCATGTGTATACGAAACATTGGTCAGCATCAGCTTTATGTAATCGGCCAACTCGTCGG
>JABDHA010000187.1:0-403 GCA_013285705.1 Acidobacteriota bacterium | reverse complement strand
ACGTTGAGAAACCTATCGACAGAGCACTAACGGCCCTGAATCGTCCAACTCGTCGGACAACTGCTCCAACTCCTGTACATCGTCCAGGCTCGGGTTGAGACCGGATAGGATGTGGTCCTGTTTCTGGTAAACGCGGGAGCGCTTCTGCAGAAAATCGGCCTCACTGGCAAGCGCTACCACGCTCGCCAGCGTACCGTGCGGATATTTTCCCGCCCACGGAACGGCCATCCGATGCCTCAACTTCATGCCCAGTTCCTGCATGGCGAGCGCCTTCGCATCGGGTTCGAAGAACGCGCGAAATCCGCTCTCTGACTGGAATGCTGTGATCGCATCGATATCGTCCACCCCCTCCGGGAGCGGGTAGCTCTTTTGCGCAAGGACCATGCGCGTCAATTGAAATGGA
>JABDHA010000186.1:3963-4060 GCA_013285705.1 Acidobacteriota bacterium | reverse complement strand
ATTATGCGACACCGACAACCAAACAGTAGGACGCACAACTTAGAGTACATGCTGCCAGGGGCTGCTCTAAAGGCATCCGTGCATCTATTATTCAATA
>JABDHA010000186.1:2583-3953 GCA_013285705.1 Acidobacteriota bacterium | reverse complement strand
CAATACAAAGTGTTGCCGGGAATCAGTCGCCTGGTCAAATACGGATGAGCCTGAATGAGCATAAATGAAAGTGCAGATGAAATCGACGGCATCCACAAAGCGCGAATCAGTAAAATAACCGACGCGCACACAAATCGCACTACCCGGCGCCAACTGCTGCGCCAGATGGCCGGCGTCTCCCTGGGTTTGCCGATCGCCCAATGGACATCTTTTCCCGTGCTGGCACAGGCGGCGGCTGCGCAACAGCACGCTGACAAGAGGCAGCCAGGGCCTGTCCCCGTACAGACAGTCTTTTCACCAGAGGATGAGCAATTTCTGGACGATCTTGAACGCAAAACTTTTCTCTTCTTCTGGGAGCAGGCCAATCCGCAAACCGGACTGATTAAAGATCGCTGCAATGTCGTTACGGGGGACAATAGCATCGTGGCAAGCGTTGCCTCCACGGGTTTCGGACTGACGGCAATCTGTATTGCAGAAAAGCGCGGATTCATCTCCCATAGTGACGCGCGCCTGCGCGTCATTACGACGCTCGATTTTCTTTGGAAAAAGCTGCCAACCCATCGCGGATTCTTTTTTCACTTTGCCAATATCAATACGGGCGAAAGAGTATGGGACTCGGAAGTCTCTTCCATCGATACGGCCATCCTGCTCTGCGGCATTCTTACCTGCCGCCAGCACTTTCATGATCGCGACATCATCCAGCTTGCCCAGGCAATCTTTGACCGCGTGGACTGGACCTGGCTCTCAGAAGATATCACCCTGCTGCCTATGGGATGGACGCCAGAGTTCGGATTCTTAGCTTCCAAGTGGGATTACTACAGCGAATTGATGATGATCTATCTGCTGGGAATGGGTTCTAGCCGTCATCCCCTGCGGCCTGAGGCGTGGCTGGCTTGGAAACGGACGACCTTTGAGTATGACGGACTGCGCTACATCGGCTCGTTTGCGCCGCTCTTTGTGCATCAGTACTCTCAGGCCTGGTTCGACTTCCGAAACAAGCGCGACAAGTATGCGGATTATTTTCAGAACTCGGCTATCGCCACCGAGGTACATCGCCGCTTCTGCGTGGAACTGAACAAGACATTTCCCGATTACAGCGATGATCTCTGGGGCATCACCGCCTCGGACTCCGACAAAGGCTACGTGATCTGGGGTGGTCCTCCGGCGATGGGCCCGATTGATGGGAGCGTGGTCCCAGCAGCCACTGGAGGCTCATTGCCGTTTCTGCCGGATGCCACGATGCGGGTGCTGAAGAACATCAAGAATCATTACCCGCAGGCGTGGAGCAAGTACGGTTTCGTTGATGCCTTCAATCCGTTGAAAAAATGGTATGACACTGACATCGTCGGCATCGATGCCGGAATCACGAT
>JABDHA010000186.1:0-2573 GCA_013285705.1 Acidobacteriota bacterium | reverse complement strand
AATCACGATGCTCATGGCGGAAAATGTGCGCACTGGTTTCGTATGGGAGACCTTTATGAAGAACCCCGAGGCACAACGTGGGATGACGATTGCAGGCTTTAAAAGCTATACCCCGGGTGTGCCATCGACCTGATCTGTACATCGTCCAGCGTGGGAGAGGCTGCCGATCTGCGAATCAGCAGCCTGCCCGGTGTGTCAGATTGTAAGTCGCATCAGCCCTAGTGTGGTGAGTCGAAAGTTCGTATCAGTGAAGCTTCCGCATTCGTGCTGCTGTATGCAAAGAAACTGCAGGTCCCTCCGCTCCGCTGCGCTGCGGTCGGGATGACAAATTATGTGGCGAATGAACGACTCACCACACTCGATTGGTTTTCAGAACCGCAGTCGGCCCTGGATGGAAAGCCATCGACCGGATGAGTTTGGCCAGCCATCGCCGAAGACGCGTCCGAAGTTCGGATCTGTCGGATTCGAATTCACGCCGCCCAGCACCTGGTGGTTGAAGAGGTTATAGGCATTGAAGGTCGTTTCGAGAGACATCCTTTCGTAAATGGGAAATGTCCGCTGCATGCTGGCGTCCACACCGTTCATACCCATCTGACGGACTCCATTGACACGAGTGGGAAAGACGCGGAGGTTGTATCCGCTCGGCTGGCATGTTGGATTGGTGACAAAACCATTTCCGCTGTAGGTGCAGGTTGTGGTCGTTGACCCGTCGCTGTTTGTGGTGATGCTTGGCGTGGCGGTGGCTGTCCCTGGATTGAGCCATTGAACATAATTTGAACCACCCGATGCCTGGTCATTGTAGTAGAGGGGATGCTTGATTTTGATACTGCTCGCTTTCACGTTGCCCACGTAGAAGGCATTGCCGAAGTTGACCAGTTCTCCGGGCTGGGCCTCATAGCTTGCGCTCAATTGGAAGCCGCCGAAGACTGCGGACTGCCATCCCTCAGTCGCCCACGCCTTGCCACGGCCGAAGGGCAGATCGTAAACGCCCTCCGCCGTAAACCGTACCGGTTCGCTGTAATTCGATGGCTCCCAGCTTGGCGATGGATCAAATGCATTCGCGAAGTAATCGCGGTCATGCTGATCGTTGAGCTGCAGAGACGCCATGACGGTAAGACCGCGGTTGTATCGGCGAGTCAGGGTGATGAGAGCTTCCTGGAAGTGGACCTCTCCGAGGGATTGGTTGAGCAACAATCCGCCCATCTGCGGATACGCCCGGATGAGATTGGAAATCGGAATCTGCTGCTGGGTGAAATAAGTATTGAGCGACATCATGTTATAGGCGGCTGGATTGCTGGATGCAACGCCACCGAAGTTGGAAATGGCAAACGGGTTGTTTATTTTGCTCGACAGCAGAGCATTCGGAACAGTATTCGGCTGTTGTCCACCGGTGTAAAACGACGCAGGAGTATATGCAAAGTTTTTGGTCAGTCGTTGTACGTCTGGCGTGCTGGAAAGATTGGACGTGTAACCAATGTTGTAGGAGACATCGAGCAGCATGGAATCGCTGAGCTGATACTGCACTCCTACGGATCCGCGCTGCTCACGCGCGGGCAGCAGATTGTGGTCCGTAATGGTCGGACTGGCGCCCAGGTAATACAGCGCCCCGGCTGCGCTGCCGATCGGGGTATTGAACCGTGATCCGCTCGCATTGGCCGGAAACGGGTCCGCCAGGGGCGAAGTGCCCGCCACAAAGTTCGTGCCGTATGTGGTCGATGTAGATACGCTGGTGGCCGCGCTGAATCCATCCTGATCGATCTGTGCGTTCAGGGCATTCAGCGTGTCAAAGAAGAGGCCATAGCCTCCGCGAATGACCAGGCGCGGATTTACCTGATAGGCCACTGCGAGCCTGGGCAGGAAACGATAGCTGTTATTCCACTCGTTTCTCGGCGCTCCGTTCACGCCCGCATAGAGCGGGCCGCCTTGAATGGCCAGCGACGACGGCAACACCGCCCGCTGCGACGAAGTCGCACTCGCCAGTGCCGCCTGATATGCGTTGTTTGCGGGGCCGGAGATCGATGACAGATCTGCATTCGGATCCCATCCGACAACTAATTGATTGTGCTTTTCGACGACACCATATTCATATTCAAAGCGAAGACCGGGGATAATTGTAAGTTTCGGCGTAACGCGCCATGTATCTCCTGCATAGAAGGCATAATACGGCGACTGCAACGACGCGGAAGCATTTCTGCCTACCGAGGCGGAAGTGTCGACGCCCATCAGGAATGCGGCATAGCTTAGCCCTGTATTCGACTGCTGAAATGTGCTGTCTGACCCGTTGTTCTGCTGGGTAAACGAGTTGTCGAAGTTGTAGGTTCCTGAAACGTTCCCGCTGATGCCGGTGGATGCATTCTGCCACCGATATTCGGCACCTGCCCGGATCGTGTGGCGGCCCTGCACGTGAGTGACGTTCCCGCGAAGAGCAAAAGACCGGTAGGTGGAGGGCACATTGTCGGTTTGTCCGAGAGAAGAAGCCGGCTCGCCCGGATTGCTGTTCTCATAGTTGGCTATCTGGAGTACGGGGAGTTGCAGGAGTGAAGCATTTGCTGATTGCGCATACTGGTCTGTGT
>JABDHA010000185.1:3149-4114 GCA_013285705.1 Acidobacteriota bacterium | reverse complement strand
AGTTACGCATGACGTCGAGCGGATTCTTGGACGTCTACCTATCACTCTAGGCCAATGGGCAAAGGAGAATGTGGACTCGTTTCGTCACTAAGACGGGTCGGCATCGACAATCGCCGATTCGATCTCAAATCGAGTCATTCCTGCCGTAATGCGGTTGTCGGGTCCACACCGCTCGCGCGGAAGGCAGGAATGAAACCTGCAAGGCCCGCGGCTGAAGCAAGAACGATTGCGGAGCCAATGAACGTCAAAGGATCGCGCGCACTCAATCCATAGAGTTGGCTGCGGATCAGATTGACGAGGATCAGCGCAAACGCAACACCGGCTACGAGGCCGGATCCGATAAGAAGGAGCACTTCGCGCATGATCATCGCGATTCCATTGCTCCGCAGCGCCCCGAGCGCGATGCGAATGCCAATTTCACGGGCCCTCCGCAACACGGTGTAGGCCATAACGAGAATCTCGACGTCAACAAGCAGTTTTGCTAAGGGCAGGGCGACTAACGTAGAAAGTATAGGAAGCCCACTCTTCTGTGGCTAAAAGAAGATTTCCAAAGCGAAGGAACTTACGATGAAGCGAACGGCACTGGTAACCGGGGCATCGCGCGGTCTTGGGCGTGCCATAGCACTCGAACTCGGCGCAGCGGACATGAATGTGGTGGTCAACTATTTCAACGGCAAAGGCGGAGCCGAAGATATCTGCGATCAAATCCGCAAGCTCGGCGCGCAGGCCCTGGCCGTAAAGGCTGACGTTCGAGATTCTACCGAGATAGACGCGCTCGTCACGCAGTCTGAGGAGGCTTTCGGGGGCATCGACATCCTGGTCGTCAATGCGACAGGACCCCAGCCACTGTTTTCGATCGAAGAGCAGACGTGGGGAAACTATCTTGATCAACTTGAGTTTTTTGTGAAGTCCCCGCTTCTCCTGCTCAAGCGTGTTCTCCCTCGTATGAAAGAGAGGCAATTTGG
>JABDHA010000185.1:0-3139 GCA_013285705.1 Acidobacteriota bacterium | reverse complement strand
AATGCAGATCGGCCGGATCTCTTCCCATAAGCCGACTTATCAGGAATCACTTCCCATAGGCCGACTTGTCAGTACCAACTCCGCAGGCGGAGATAGACCAGTATCTGCAAACCCTGCCGACGAAGAAGATGGGAATTCCTCAAGATGTTGCGAAGGCTGTGGCCTTTCTTGCGAGCGATGGAGCTGGATTTGTCACGGGACAGAAGATTTCAGTTAATGGCTCCAATACGCTCGAGTAAGTGATGGCCCAGGTCTTGCAGCGAAGGACCTTGACGAGGAACGGGGACGCGTAATAGAAGGTGCGGATTTCTGCGATTTCACCGTTCTTAACGAGGCACGAGCTGGGTCATGACCACTAGGGGCGTTTGTCGAGACTAATCCATTCGAGCCGGTCTAACGGATCTCGATGGAGGAGTGAAGGCAACATGATGCGGGGTTACCCATCACCTATGAAAGAGAGTGAGGCGATGGAGAAGCCAACCGGGAATCAAGTCAGCCGCGACTTAAGTAAGTCTGACAGTGTGCTCGTCAAACCCAACGATGCAGTCTCTGGAGAGTTCCTGACCGAAGCGTTAGAGTACGACGGTGGGCGGCAGGTCACGGTCTACTATCCACCGTCCACTCCCGAAGCGATCGTCTTCGCAGGTGACGGTCAGCGAATCGCGAGGTGGGGCCGGTTGCTCGAGAGGGCCAAGGTACCGCCCACGATGATCGTCGGTGTCCATGGGCTCGTCGATGAGACACTACGTCTGCACGAGTACTCACCGGGCTTTGAGCCAGAGCGATTCGCGGCACACGAGAAGTTCTTTGTCGACGATGTTCGCCAATGGACGAAGTCGCGGTTTGGCCTGGAGCTGCCCGCTGAGCGCACCGCTGTCCTTGGCGTCCGGCGGGTGGAGAATTAGCCCTTACTCTCGGGATTCGGCATCCACAGGTTTATGGTGCAATCTTTTGCGCATCTCCCGGCGCCGGCTACAAACCACCCGCTGTTATACTGGGTCCACTTCCACGTTCGTACCTCGTGGTTGGCACACAAGAGCCGTTCTTCCTTGAAAACGCAGCCAAGTGGGCGGAAGCATTGCGCGTTGCCGGCGCGGATGTGGTCATGAATGAGCGAGCTGGATCGCACGGCGGCGCATTCTGGAGAGAAGAATTTCCGCTCATGGTGGCGTGGGCATTCGGACGATGAGCCGATATCGTAAACACGAGTGACGCACAAGAACCTTGCACTTACTGGTACGGAGTTGGTACTGACAAGTCGGCCTATGGGAAGTGATTCCTGATAAGTCGGCTTATGGGAAGAGATCCGGCCGATCTGCATTAATTCCGCGAAGCGCATTTATGAGTACCCATTTGGTATTTCCTTGGATGAAATGGGATCACCACGTGATCGTGACCAGGCTCACGCCTTGTCGCGGTAAGGATATCGGCACCACGAGCCTCCCGTCATTGGCCTCCACGATGCGCTCCGGCCCCAGCGACTCGAGACAGCCTGCTCGTTCCAGCGCAGCTGTTTGCTCCGGGGTGGGCCGCTCCGGCGATCCCATCTTCTTCCACACTGCATAAGCATTGCTATGCGTGTCATCCATACGAAACTCCCGAAGCTTCATTGATCCTTTCGGCAGCTTCCCGGGTAATCCATCGACCATCATCCGAATGGGCACAGCAGCAGCGGGTAAGTCGACATCGGAGTAGTTCCACGCCAGCACACTCACCCGGTGCTCGGACCTCGTGGCAATGGCATCGATATCGCTGTTCGCTCCCACTCCGTCCTTCAGCATCTCCTCCAGCCCGATCGCTCCCGAGCTGCTGGTCTTCACCCAATCGCCGTCAAGCTTTCCGTACATGCGAAAGACATTAAGCACCGGCTTGTCCACCCCATTCGTCGCCAATTCACGAAATCCCGCAAACGAAGGCTGCCCCTCGAATGTAAACGCCCAGGTCACACCTCCTTGAAGGTTGACGCCATACTTCCGTCCGAGTTGATCGATCCTCGCCATGGCCTCGGCCACGCTTACGCCATACAGAGGACCATTGCGATACCCGTTCTGCGGTCCTTTGCACGCGGCGCATCCCTCCGGATCGGTCTCGGTCAGGAGGATGGGCGTCCTCTTCCATTGCGGATACGAAGCGATGATTTTCATGCCGCGCTCGGTAGATCTCAACTGAGTCCCTAAGCTCATCTCGACATGCCCATCCACAAATTTGGGATCACCCTTCGGGTGATAGCTGACGAAGTCTAACGGAGCACCCACTTCCCCCGTAGCAGCATTCTTGCCGGAAGCGCAGTGCTCCAGAAACTGCCGTAGCATATGTTCCGCCTTGTCACTGGAGATTCCCGTTGCCGAGGGCCCGCCTACCTTGGCTCCGGGCAGTACCTTCCGAATCGCCGCTGTGGTCACGTCATAGAGTCGGTCGTACTCCTCAGGAGTTCCATGCCAGTACCCGATATCGGGCTCGTTCCAGACCTCCCACAACCACCCATCGGTGTCCGCCCCGTACCGCTCCTTCAGGTGCGCTGCATACGCCCCGACCAGCGCTCCCCATTTCTCGTAGTCCTTCGGCGGATACGACCATCCAGTGAACACCGAGCCCTTCGGAAAGTCATGCCGGTAAGGCTCAGGGTGCGTGGACAGTGCTTCGGGCATAAACCCCACTTCCACCAAGGGCCGCACACCGGCGATCTTCAAGGCATCGAAGATCTTGTCCGTGATTGTCCAGTCATACGCCGCCGTCCCGTCAAGCTTTTCCGTATACGCATTGGTCGACCCCCACTTCAACGATCCCTCCCCATCTCCGGTGGTGAGCAGATTATGCGGCCTGTAGTACACCGGCCCTTTGCTCAGGTCGTGCAGCTCCCCAAGGAGCTTCCTCCCATCGGGCGTGTAGAGGTAGTTCGGTTCATCTGCGCCGAAGTAATTCCAATCCGGGGCATATTTGCCCATCGTCTGTCCCGCATGAACGAGGATATCTACAGGGTTCGCCTGAGCTGGAACAGCCTGTCCTGGGACCCACATTGGCGTAGTCATCAACGCCGCACAGATCATAACCCGCGATTGCTTCTTCATATGCACTTCCGATGGAATCTATTGCCCCCCAAATCACTCTACAGAATCCGAATACGCCTGCCGACCCTAAT
>JABDHA010000184.1 GCA_013285705.1 Acidobacteriota bacterium | reverse complement strand
CTTTTCGAAGACTCCTTTACTTACCAATACGCAACCGGATTTTAGCCGGGTTGGCAATTCAGAACTGCTGGATCGTACGGTTCGCAGCAACAATTGGATTCGCAGTGACACCATCTTTATCGAGAACGAGCAGATTGAAGCTCTCAGCAACCGGCCGCCTTGGATAGCCGCGTTGCTTGAGCAAGGGCTTCCGGGGAAACCTCCTGATCCGGACGCTGCAAATGAAGGGATATCTCCGGCAGAAAACATGATCTCTCATGTGATCGACGTAGGAGCGAATTACTTTTCGCTCTGGAACTTTCACCAGATCAATGCAACGAATCTGATGAGCTACTACCGGGCTTATCCGGCAGCGTTCGACCGGATGAGTCGCCGAATTGGCTATCGGGTGAGGCCGTCTTTCATCTGGAGCTATCGGGACGACAGTTATCAAGGGCTGATTGTCGGCTTTGCAAATGACGGCATCGCGGGTGTACCGGGCGTATTGAGGGTGACCGTGGAGACCGAGGATGGAAAGGTACTCAAGAGCGGCTGTCTGGACGCCGGTTACCCGTTACCTGGCAAGATTCGGCAGGCACAGTTCGTGCTTCCCAACGTCACAGATTGGAAAGGGTTGAAACTTAGAGCTGAGATTGAGGTAAAGGGAATGCGCTATCCAGTGCGGTGGGCTTGTCACCAGAAGCTGAATGATGACGGCTCGCTCACACTGCGTCCCAACCTCCGTCAGCAGGTCTAGGCTGCGGTTGTTCTGATCCAAGGGACGCTCGTCCTAGCTCCCCGTACAGTCGCCGCCGGCCATGCAAAGATGAAGGCGCAAAAGGATCGACGCTCAGGGGAACAGGCGGTCCATGGTCGTCGCTTCGTCAGGCTGATTTAGATCAGATCACTGCACGGAGGGCCGTAACCACGCTCTCACGTGTAGCCCTGAGAGCAACAGCGACACTCTCGCCTGCAGCGATCGTATGCGCAAGCGCCGATCTCCTCGCTATTCCCGAGTGCTCGAAAGCGACAGTTTCGATTCCACCACCGAAAAGCGTGTGCCTTTCTTCCATCTGATCGAGCGCGACGTTCAACTCGGCGACAACCGCCTCGGCCTCATCGGCGAGAACCATCAGTTCAACATTGATTTTCTTATAAAGCATATGAATACCCAGTCTCCATCTTATGCCTACCGACCCAAAGCGTCACAGACACCATTGCTATCGCGTGAAATTCGACAGAGAGCCGAAGCACCCTATGATCGAAGAAATCATAGAGGAGCAATACTGGGCGCTCGGCTATCGCCTGGCGCCCTTTTTCTGTTTCTCCGCTCCGGTAAGAGCACGTCGCGAAGATAGAACTGGTCCGTATGGTCTCCCCCTGATCTATCCCTTAACGCTACCGACCCGTCTGAGGGGAACTCGAAGTCGTGAGTTGCATAGCACGCCCCACAAAGCCAATAGTGCTCGACAGAGACATCCTCGGCTTTTCCTCGAATGACCCGCACCACACGTCCATCCTGCAGGTAGCGCAGTTCTCGCCTGCATGCCGGATTGAAGCAGCGATCTATCATCAGGCACCTCCGAAACGTCCACTGCATTCTGATGCTTCGCAGCGTCAGAAAGTGAGCTGCATTGCAATCGTCAAATGCAAATAAATGAAATCATTGCTGCCCTTGATTCCGAAATAGCCCGCTTGCAGTAAGTTAAGGCTCTGCTTTCAGGCTCTACTGCTGATGGCAATGCTACATCTGCACGGAAAAAAAGCACCATCTCCCAGTTGAGGCACGCGCCCGGTTTGTATAAAACTACAGGCGAGAAACATTTCACACTATAGAATTATCTTTTCTTACTGATGAGAAAAGATGTTTACCCAAAGGAGGAAGGTAGAACTCAGAGGAATCTAGTCAGAAATGGATGAGCGTGGCTGCCTCGCCCGATGCGCTTGGTGCTGGACCTTCTCCATCTCGGCCCGACAATTAAATGGCTCGGCGGGTGACCTTAGGAATCAGCGCGGACTGCTGATATTCAATCCGGCAAGTAAGGCCCTTAACTCTAAGGTGATTACCCTAATTGTGCACCAAAAGGCTCTCTTTGGCCCTTGACGCGCAAGCTTACGGTATGTCCAGGACTTCGACTCATGAGCAGATTCCCCGGGTTTTGATCGACTAATATGGCATCGAAGACAGGACTTAAGCGGACGAAGAGTGTGTCTACGCCAAAACGCAAAGCAGGGCTCCGTGAAATCGCATCCGCCGCCAATGTAAGCATTGCTACCGCATCCCGCGTTCTAAGCGGAAACAATAAGGTAGCTCCCGCTATTCGAAAAGCTGTTTGGATGGAGGCGGAAAAGCTCGGTATTGATCCATCTCAACGTAACAAGAATAAGACCCTGGCGTTTCTCCTCAGTAACAGGGCGATGCTTCATGCATTCCACTCGCGAATTCTCAGCGGCGCGGAGGCGCACTGCGCTGCTAACGGATGGGACATGATCTATCTGTCGTACAATTACCCCGCTCATATTCCCTGGACCGACCTGCATTTGCCCAAGGTTGTACAGCGATACGATCTGATCCGAGCGGTCATTCTAGCAGGGACAAATTCGGCGAACCTGATCAAGCTTCTCGGGCACAAAAAAATACCCTTCGTAGTTCTCGGTAATAACGTTATTGGCGACCAGCAAGAGCTAAGGAACCAGGACGCTGTCTTTGTGGACGATATTCAAGGCGGCCTGGATGCAACCAGATATCTGATTGGACTGGGGCATCGTCATATCTGCTTTGTCGGCAATACGCGCCTGCCATGGTTTGCGCGCTGCTTCGAAGGGTATGAACGCGCAATGAACGAAAATCATTTCACGCCATTTCAGAGCAGCACTGACTCCACGGATGACGCAGAAAGCGGATATCTGGGCACCAAGTCGCTATTAGCCCGTGACGAACCACTCACCGCGATCCTTGCCGGCAATGATTCAACTGCATACGGAGTCTACAAGGCACTGCAGGAAAGGGGCTTAAGAATCCCTCAAGATGTAAGCGTAATCGGCTGCGATGATACGGTTGGTGCATTGCTGAGTCCCGCCTTGAGTTCGACCCGGGAATTTCCCGAGCAACTGGGGAAGCAACTTGTCGAATTGGCGCTCAATCGCATTTCCAAACCTGATCAAGAGCCCCAGAGGGTGACGATTCCTACAGAGTTCATCAAGAGAGACTCGTGTGCGCCGCCCGCTCACTCCGCGGCTGCAAAATTCAAGAATGGAATGCAACGCGTCACAACTGGATGATTTGCTGGATGTTGCCTTCGACTCTTTTCTTTCGATGCGTTGGGCTACCCGGCAACCGGATGATCAACGATCTCTTCATTGTGTGGATCCCAATAGAGTTTCCTGCCGCTCCAATAAGACTGCGCAGCCATGATGATCACAATGGAGTGTGAAAATCCATGATCCACATTTGCATTCGGCTGCACACGCGATTGCATGGACTTGAGCCAGTTCGTTACATGAATGACGCTGTCATCGCCGGGACCATCTGAGTCCGGCGCTTCCGCTCCTTCCACCTTGACGATCTCCTCACGATCTGCCGCTGGCGCGTTTATAGGTAGCGAGGTTTCCAAGGGCGATCCGTCATATTCATCTCTGCCCCCCTCACTGCTCATGGTAAAGAGCGATGCTCCTTCGCCGCCGTAATTCGCGATGGTGCCGTCACGGCCCTGGATGCGTGAGAAACTGCGATAGCTGTTACCAAAAACGGTTTTGTAGGTGTAAAGAAATCCTTTGGGATAGGTGACAGCCGCGACGCACGTGTCAGGATTCTCGCGCCCATCCTTCCATGCAAAGACTCCGCCATTCGCCACCACACTCTCAGGATAGGTTTCGTCCGTCCACAGATGCACCAGGTCGCTGCCATGACTCATCCACTGATCAAAGATCCCGGAGGAAAAGTTCTTATAGAGCCTGAACTCAAGATAAACGTGAGGATCGAATGGCTGATAGGGCTTGCCAAGCAGCCAACGTTTCCAATCCGTATCTTCTTCCCGGAGTTGCGACTTCCTGTTGACCAGCCATTCCTTCCACTCCATCTTGCGATCCTGCAGCATTTCGCGGGAGATCCCGGTATCGACGTCCACAAAGCGCCA
>JABDHA010000183.1 GCA_013285705.1 Acidobacteriota bacterium | reverse complement strand
CTTCAACAGAGATCCAAAACCAACTATCCGGCAAACGCGGAAACTCATTCAGAACGGCCGCCGTTTCATGCCTGCATTTCGCAAGAGATTGTCCTCCGGCGAGATCGATGACCTGATTGCTTTTCTCAAAACCCGTTAAGAGCTCAACTTTGAATACCCGTGCAAGCTTGTCATCGAATACCCACGTAAATTTGTCATCCTGAGCGAAGTGAAGGATCTGCTTTTCTATCGTTGGCATTTCCGCAGGCCGTCGTAAATTTACGATGACTCCCCAAATCTTCGGGAACCCCCACGACAACCGCAGCGTAGTTCATGCCAAACGGAGAAACCATGGCACAACTGCGGCAGGACCTGTCCTATACCATCCGGCGTCTTTCCAAAACCCCCGGCCTCGTGCTCGCCGTCGTCCTCTCCATCGGACTCGGCATCGCCGCCAACTCGACCATCTTCTCCATGGTCAGCCGCTTCGTGCTTACTCCTCCGCCGATAGGCGACCCCGGCACACTCATGTCCCTGAAAACCACCGACAAGGACGGTGGCACCAGCCCCTTCCCCTGGCCCGTTTACACCGACCTGCGCGACCAGGCAAAATCCTTCTCCGGCCTCGCCGCCTATGACGAACTCGTGCCCGCTTCCATCGGCGGCAAAGGTGAACCAGAGCGCCTCTGGGGACAAGCCGCCACAGCGAATTACTTCGACGTAGCCCAGCTTCGCATGACCCTCGGCCGCGGCTTCCTTCCAAGCGAAGAGCGGCAGCAGGTCATCGTCCTCGGCTACCGCCTCTGGCAACGCCGTTTCGCCTCCGACCCGGCAATCATTGGCCAATCCGTCACGCTCTCTGGCCATCCCTACACCGTCGTTGGCGTCGCGCCTCCAGGCTTCCGCGGTCTCGATCCCATCCTTGATCCGCAATACTGGGTTCCGCTGGGCAATATCGAAACTCTTGCTCCCAGCGCTGGCACCGCACGGCAAGGGCGTGATAACCACTGGGTCGCGGTCACTGGCCGTCTCAAGGCAGGCACCACGCAAACGCAAGCAGCTAATGAACTCAACACACTCGCACAGAACTTCGCCAAGGCCTACCCAGCAACCGACAAAGACACCGGCTTCTCCATCGACCGCGCCGGTTCCCTGCCAGCGCGTTTTAAGTCGACGATCCTGCTCTTCTTCGCCGGGCTCTCCATTGTCGTTTTGCTCGTCCTCGCCATCGCCTGCGCCAACGTCGTAAACCTGCTTCTCGCCAACGCCGCCACTCGCCAGCGTGAAATGGCCGTGCGCATCGCCCTCGGAGCGACACGTAGGCTGCTCCTGCGCCAGATGCTTCTCGAAAGCATCCTACTCGCCCTCGGAGGCGGACTCGTCGGCGTCGCACTCTCGCTGTGGGCCACATCCGCTCTCGCCGTATTTCACATACCCGCACCCGTTCCGCTCAACACGACGCTCAGCGTCGACTGGCGAGTGCTCCTCTACACTTTTGTCCTCAGCGTCGGCACCGGCCTGCTCTTCGGCCTCATCCCCGCCTTGATCGCCACACGCCCCATCCTCACCAGTGCCCTTAAAGGCGAGGACGCGCTTGCGCGACCCGGCCGCCGCATCACCCTGCGCAACATCCTGGTCGTCGCGCAGATCGCCATGTCCATCGTGCTGCTCTCCGCCACAGGACTCTTCCTGCGCAGCCTTCAGCACGCCTCCACGATCGACATCGGCTTCCGCTCACGCAACGTCCTCATGGTCTCCGTCGATCCGCGGGTCCATGGCTACACCCCCGAACACACCTCGCAATTCCTCACCCAAATGCGCGAACGCGCCGCCGCCATCCCCGGCGTCATCTCCGCCGCAGCGACGGACAGCGTACCGCTCTCCGGAGGCAACCGCAGCGACGGCATGGTGGCCGAGGGTAACCCAAAGCAACAGGCCCCCATCGTCGAGATGTACATGGCCACGCCCGGATACTTTGAAACCCTCGGCATCCCGCGTATCGCCGGCCGCGACTTCGCCAATGAATCCCCCACCGGGCCAAAAGTCGCCGTCATCAACAAAGCCCTCGCCGAACAGCTCTTCCCTAGCGAAAACCCCATCGGCCAGCACGTCCGCGACGGCAACGATCTCTACGAAGTCATCGGCGTCGTCGGAAACATCAAGTCGCGTTTCATCGCTGAAGACACCCGCCCGGTTCTCTTCCGCTCGCTCGCGCAAACCACCGGCAGCGACCCCTCTTTTCTCGGATACACCCTCATCGTCCATTCCGAAGGCGACACAGCTAATCTGCTTTCCGCTATCCGCCAACAAATTCACGCGCTCGACCCGGCGATGGCCGTCTACAACGCCGAGACGATCGAAGAGCACATCAGCAGCGCGCTTGTCCTGCCGCGTCTCGCCGGAACGCTCTTCGGCATCTTCGGCTTCATTGGTCTCGTCCTCGCTACAATCGGCCTCTATGGCGTCATGAGCTACGCAGTCAGCCGGCGCACCCGCGAAATCGGCATCCGCATCGCTTTAGGCGCACAACTCGCAGCCATCCAGCGCCTCATCCTTCGCCAGGGAATGATCCTCACCGTCATCGCGCTCGTCGTAGGCCTTCCCGCCGCGCTCGCCGTAGCGAAACTCTTCAACAGCTTCCTCTACGGAGTCCGCCCGCACGACATCGTCACCTTCACCCTGGTCCCCATCTTCCTCGCGACCGTAGCGCTCATAGCCTGCTGGATCCCAGCCCGTCGCGCCGCCAGAGTCGACCCGCAAACCACCCTGCGCTACGAGTAGACCCGCCGAACGGAAGCTGCGCTGAATTCAATCGCGAAAAGATCGATTACTGTATATCGTTGTCCTACGTTTCCCCGTCACCAGGAGACCCGTTTTGGCAACGGAAGTACAGACTGCTTTCCTAAGCTACTCCCGTACAGACTCAGAATTTGCCCTTCGGCTATCGGAAGACCTGAAGGCCGCTGGGGCCTCCATCTGGCTTGACCAGACTGACATCGATCCGGGTGAAGAATGGGACTTGGCCGTTGAGCGCGCCCTGCTCGATTGCCCACGAATGCTCGTGATCCTGTCTCCTGTCTCAGTCGTTTCCCCAAACGTCCGCGACGAAATCTCCTTCGCCTTGAAGAAACGGAAAACGATCATTCCCGTTCTCTATCAGGATTGCGAGATCCCCTTCCGGCTTGACCGTATTCAACATGTTGACTTTCGTATCGATTATGCCCGCGGCCTCAAAGGGCTCCTTAAAATCCTTTGCCGGGAGCAAAGTTTCCCTATCCCCGTTGTTGCGCCAGAAGCAATTCCGTTATCCTTCGCAGCAACTGAGGGGCGGAGGGATACTCCAGAGCAATCCCAACGGGAAACCGAGCAAGAGCAGGCAAAACAGGAGACAAGGACTCAGGAGCCGCTACCGAAATACCGTGAAGCTGTCGAGCAAAATGCTTCTCCTCTTCAGGAAGTGCGGACTGAGGTGTCCGAGGAACCAACTGGCAATGGCCGAACATCGCCCAGGTCAACGCCCAGGCCAATGGACGAGCCGATATTTCCCTCTGTAAACCCAGCCATCACTTCGGAAAGCCCTGTCACGCTGCCGCTCGACACGTCTTTTGATCGGCTTCGCTCCAATTCACCACACTTCCCTCATCTTTCGGCTTCCTCAACATTCACTATCGCTGGATGCATTCTTCTGCTTGCTGCTCTGCTGACTTACTGGGTTTGGCCCGTGTCGCAACCATGGGAGCAACAGCCGAGCGGCACTACCGAAAATTTGAATTCTGTATCCTTCGTCACGCCTGAATCGGGCTGGGCAGTCGGTTCGAGCGGCACGATTCTGCACACAGAAGATGGCGGTCGTACTTGGAATAAGCAGATAAGCGGAACGTCGGAATGGCTGGCCTCCGTGACATTTGCCACGCCGCAGTCTGGCTGGGTGGTCGGTAGCAAGGGAGTCATTTTACACACGGAAGACAGTGGCAACACATGGAAGACGCAGACGAGTGGTGTCGAGCTTTATTGGCTGGGGCAGTGATCTTTGTGAATCCACAATCGGGTTGGGCTACTGGCTATGGCAAAAATGACTCGGGAGTCATCCTGCACACGATTGACGGCGGAAATACTTGGAAGATTCAACCTACGGGCGACACACAAGTACTTTCCTCTGTGGCCTTTCC
>JABDHA010000182.1 GCA_013285705.1 Acidobacteriota bacterium | reverse complement strand
GGCAATATCCTGTGTCTGCGTATTGAGCTGAGAGCGGGCGGCGGTAACGATCTCCGAATTTAAGCCCAGTCTCTGCGCGATATTGATGCCTGCGGATGCTCCGGGAACGCCGAGACGAAGCTCGTACGTGGTGCGAAATATCTCTGCAGGAGACACGGTTAAGCTGCGCACGCTGGGACGCACAGGCATTGTGCAACGAGAGATCGATCCCAATACATTTGAAATTGCCATCGATCCGATGAAGATGCGCGTAGGCCGCGATGAAATCGCCGAGGTCATTTCCGTACGGTCAAGCCCGATTGAAGCAGCGCGCCGACGCGGCGTTTCTGTTTCGGTTGCTGATCCCGATCCCGAGATGCGCCCGGAGATTAACCTGATTGGCAGGACCGTCGACGAGGCTACGAGCGAGGTCGAGAAATTTCTGGATCGAGCCTACCTGGCCGGCTTGCCACGCATCCGTATTGTGCACGGCACTGGAATGGGTATTCTGCGGCGAGCCCTGCGGGCCATGTTGGAGCGTCATCCCCACGTGGCCTCGATCAGCGAGCCCGGACAGGCCGAAGGTGGCGCAGGGGCGACGGTAGTCGAACTTCGAGACTAGCAATGTGCGAGGTACCATTGTATGGACGGCTAGGCCAGCCGGTGCTACGATACCACTCGCAACGTGGGGGCTTGTCATGATTCGGGTCATTACTGTCGAACGCGAATACGGAAGCCAGGGCGCGGAGTTCGCTTATCATCTTGCGCATCACCTTCAATGGAAGCTCATCGATCAGTGTCTAATCGATGAGATCGCCGCCAAGGCAGGCGTCACTAAGAAGCTTGCTGAAAGTTGCGATGAGCGGCTCGACCCCTGGTACTACCGCTTTGGCAAGGCGTTCTGGCACGGTTCGATTGAGCGGCTTCCGGCCACCTATGATCCCGAAATCTTTGATGCTGAACGCATGGTGGAATTTGTGCGTGATTATCTGCAGCAGCAGGTTAAAACCGGGCATTGCGTCATCGTCGGACGTGGCGCGACCAGCGCACTGCTGACCACTCCAGGAGTTTTTCACATCTTTGTGCATGCTTCCATGAAGCGCAAACTCGAGTGGTTCGCGAAGAACTTTCCGCAGCACGCAAAGGATGCGGAGCAGGAAATTTTGGCGACCGACAAACGGCGCGCCGCATATGTACGGCGCTTCTACAACCGTGATTGGACCGACTACCGGCTTTACCATCTCATGCTGAATTCGTGCATGGGCTTCGATGCGATGGTCAAAGCCTCGATTGAAGCCGCGGGATTGCCTGCAGATGTGCCGCAACATGCGGAACTCTAAATACACAAGCTGTCATTTGGTTGCCACAGTGAAGTACTTTATTTCACGATAGTCATGCCTCATCGCCATATCTTTTTTGAGTAGAATTTTATTTATGAGTAAATTTTGCCTCTAAGCTCTTCTCGTTGCACTGCCTTGAGTCTCACCTGCGAATTGCTCCCTCTCTGACAAGCAACCGAATCCTCCACAACATCTTCCGAAAGACAGTGTCACAACCGTCTGTGGGTTGAGGGGCCCATGGAAAAGAGACTAGGCCGATCGCTCCTCGAAACCTGCGGATGGCAGCCAGGGAAACGAAGGAAGTTGGCAAGGTATACCCATGAAAGTTAGACGTGTTTTGCAATTTTTTATTCTTACAGCCGTGCTGTTGGGTCTTCCCATCGCATCGTTCGGACAAATCAGCATAGGAATCGGGGTCAATATCGCTCCGCCGGCCCTACCCGTCTACGATCAACCCATTTGCCCGGGCCCAAATTACATCTGGACACCCGGATACTGGGCCTGGAGCGGATATGACTATTACTGGGTTCCCGGAACCTGGGTCGTTGCACCCAGCTACGGTCTGTTGTGGACACCAGGTTACTGGGGCTGGGGTGGTGGCGGCTACGCGTGGCATGCCGGATACTGGGGACCGCACATCGGCTTCTACGGGGGTGTGAACTACGGCTTCGGCTATTACGGCGGTGGATATGAAGGCGGCTACTGGCGCGGTAATAGTTTCTACTACAACACAGCTGTAAGCCACGTAAACACCACCGTCATCCGAAATGTGTACGTCAACAGAACAGTCGTCAACAATGTAACGGTCAACCGAGTGAGCTATAACGGCGGACACGGCGGCATCGAAGCCCGTGCTACGCCACAGCAGCAGACGGCGATGAACGAGCGGCGCATGGGACCCGTGGGTGCGCAGACGACGCACGAGCAGATCGCCAGACAGGACACCGGGAATTTCTATAAAAGTAACCACGGTGCGCCGCCACATGCAGCTCTGGCTAGGCCGGCGGCTTCGGTCAATGACTTTCGCAACAACGCCATTGCCGCGCGGCCAGCTGCTGATGCGAACAACAGACCTGAAAACGTAAACCGTCCGGTAAACAATGAGGCAAGACCGGCGACACGTCCAACTACTGAAACCCGTCCCGAAAATACGGCGCGGCCAGGAAACAATGAACAACCCTCAAATGTAAATCGCCCGTCTCCTGCTCAACGACCGACGAATACAGCGCGGCCAACACCCGAAACCCGCCCCGCCCCAACGAGCAGGCCTGAAAACACGGCCCGCCCAGAAACACGGCCAGCGCCGTCACCACAGCAATCACGACCTGCTGAACAGCAAAGGCCGGCCGTACAACCACAGCGATCGACTACGCAAATGGCGCGACCGGAAACAAGGCCCGCTCCGTCACCGCAACAGTCACGACCTGCTGAACAGCAGAGGCCAGCAGCACAACCTCGGCCTCAGCCTCAGCAGCATGCTCAACCACAGGCTCGCCCTGAGACTCAATCCCATCCAAGCGAACCTCACGGCGAAGAACATCCGCATAGCTGATCGTGTCGTAACCAGAAGAACGGCCCGGATTCGTCCGGGCCTTCTTTGTGGCGATTTTCGGAGTGGCGCCGCCGCAGTTTTGCGGCACGAAACTGTACTTCCCAGCCGCAGTCCGCAATCGAGCCATTGAGCCTCAAGCATATTTCTGCAGAGTTGGTTGGCCCACCAGGACTTGACCTGGAACCAACGAAATATGAGTTTCCGGGTATCACTGTAAACTTATGATAATAAATGACAAGCGAGCGTAATTAAGCGCAGCCCTAAGTAGTTGAGCGACCGTAATTCTTTGTAGCAATTTGTCGCAAGCGACAAATCTGATGTGTGTGCCGTTGCTGTACCCAAAAATAGACTTTCCCGTTCAGCTGTATACGGCTATTAGACTCCAGATGAAGTACCTCTTTTTCGATTTGTGCTGACCGGATACTCCGGCTAAGCGCTTCTTCAGCGAGCGCACGCCGCCGCGCGCAGCCATGCGGTCTAGAAGGCCGCATCACGGTCGTAAGACTGAGGCATATTCAAATCGAGCCCTGCACTATCTAATGTTCCGGACGCAATGCGGAGGCTTTATGGATTCGCATTCTTCATGAATTTGTCCGCGATGTTAACTGCGCTTTACGATGACAACACCCTACACCAACGGCCCTGAACGAGATCCTGTGGCAAAGATGGGACCTCGCCAATCGCATTGCTGAGTCCTCGCAGCACCTCTCAACCACGAAACGTCGTCTCCTCGAATTGTGTTATGTGCATGGTCTGAGCGTTAGAGAGATTGCAGGGACTCTGGAGATGACGAAGGCGACGGTAAATGTTTACCTGGCAAGCGATTCAATAGCTGGCATCATTGAGCACGCCAAAAAAGGCACCACTAATCGTTCATCCAATAATCGCTCCAATTACGGTATATACTCACCGCCAGAACTGGTTCTAGAGCTCCCTCCATCGCCAAGGAGCTAAATTCAAGGCTTGGGCGCGAACTCTCTTGCCAGATGAATTGCCCTACATTAAATAGCTAATAAATACAACGGGTCGTAGATGTAAATTATGAAAGGCCTTCATAACATCCGGCTGGCGACTTTTACGATGCCGCTCTTACTTGTGGCTATAGCTCCGGCGGCATCCACCCAGACTGTTCGCGGCTTGGAACCCGTGCATATCGAAGCTCCTCGTGTCGCAGACAACGGCAAGTACTATGCCATAGTCATTGGGATCAACAATTACCCATCACCGTTAAAGCCGCTTGAGACCGCCGTCAAGGACGCTACAGCTGTAGCCACCGTCCTCACTAAGAGCTATGGTTTCCAGGTCAACCTCCTTCTCAATCAAGATGCCACTCGCGTCAATATCCTTAACGCTATAAACCGATTTCGCGCT
>JABDHA010000181.1 GCA_013285705.1 Acidobacteriota bacterium | reverse complement strand
CGCGTGAAGGAGAGTCAGTCGAACCCGATCTCGAACGCGAGATGAAAGCGCTTAACGACTTTGCCGAGGCCATGGAGTCGCGCACGCTGCTCTCTGGCGAAACCGACGGGTTGAACGCCATCGTCACCGTGCATCCCGGCGCCGGTGACGGGTGCGAGATGCGTGAGTAGAAAATTATCAACCTGCGAGTAGCCAAGCTGGTCCCATGGCACGCTGGTAATGCGCGATGCTGCGAACTCAATCGCAGCCCAGAAAAAGGGTGCCAATAGCAGTGGAGCAGTATTTGTGCGAAACGCCTTGCGGCTTAACGCGATGAGAAAGCCGAAGAGCCCGAAGTAGAGACCCAGCACCAGGCTATAGAGGATGAGGATGCCGACGGCTCCGGGCGGCGGCACATGCCCGTACTGGTACATCGTGTCGTAGATCCAATAGGAGTTCAGCGCGTACCAGAGAATGCCGCAGGCATAACCGGCAAGCGCGCTGCGGCGAAGATAGCGCGGCGCTTCGACATTGCTTTGCGCAAGCAATCCGTAAAGAAGCGGTACGAGGGCGATCCACGCGAATATGGCGCGCCAAGGCTAAGGAGCTTGAGGACTCGAAGTTGAACATCAACTTCGGCTCGCAGATTCGTTCGTACGTCCTGCAACCGTATCGCATCGCCAAAGACCATCGCACGAAGGTCGAAGTTGGCGATGTAGACCGCGTGCTCGACGGCTACTTAGAGCCGTTTATCCGTGGATATCTGTTGATGCGTCGGAATGGCGGAGTGCCTGTAGCCGCAGATGCCGGGGATGATCTGGAGTAATCGCAATCACTGGTCTACTGGAACTATGAACGAACCCGCTACCATCCGCGAAATCCTCGACAACGCGAAAACCATCGCCGTCGTCGGCCTCACCAATAAGGAAGGCCGCGCCAGCCTTGGTGTTTCGCGCTTCATGCAGAGTCGCGGGTACCGCATCATCCCCGTTAATCCGCTGATCGAGAGCGCGCTCGGCGAAAAAGCCTACCCCACGCTCGATGCGGCACGGGAAGCAGCCGGGAAGATTGACCTCGTCAACGTCTTTCGCCTGCCGCAGTACATCCCCGACATCGTGAAAGACACGATCCGCCTCAAAATCCCTTATCTTTGGATACAGGAAGGCATTGTGCACGACGAAGCTGCCCGCGTCGCAGAAGCCGCCGGCATCAAGCTCGTCATGGACCGCTGCATCCTCAAAGACCGCATGGCCGCCGGCTGGGACTAGCCGTCCAGGCACACGCGCTTCGCGCAGCACCTGCTAGCTGTATTCATGCGCGCCAGCAATCCATTTTTTGAGCTGTCATCCTGACCCTGAACGCAGTGAAAGGGCAAGGATCTGCTGTTCGCTCCAATAGCCGCAGCTTCCAGATTTGTGTTCCTATCTCCGCAAGGCTAATCAAGCTGTGATCTGATTGAAAAGGAAAGAGCGGATAAAGAAATATTTTGTCCTTCCGTCCTACAATAGAGATACATACATGCGCGCCCGCACTTTGATCCCGATTTTCTGCCTGCTGATGTTCGCCTCCGTTGCGAGGTCTGCTCCCACGGCAACCGCGCCGCACCTGACTGTGCAACTAGCCGTGCCACCTGCGGAGATTTATCCCGGCCAGAATTTCACCGCAGGCCTGTACTTCAAGCTCGATCCCGGCTGGCATGTTTATTGGGTTAATGCAGGCGACTCCGGCGAACCGCCACAGATTAAGTGGACCCTCCCGGAAGGCATCACTGCGGACGCGATGCAATATCCCGCGCCCAAGCGCCTGCCGCTCGGCCCGCTGATGGATTTCGGCTACGAAAATGAAGTACTCTTTCCCATGGCGATGCATGTCAGTAGCGCATTCAAGCCTTCTGCCGGATCGACGAACCTGAGCGCAAAAGTAAACTGGCTCGTCTGCCGCGAAGTCTGCATTCCCGGCAAAGCCATGCTCGATGTCGATCGTAAGGCGCTGACATCGCCGCCATCCTCGCCGACTTTTATCGATGCCGATCAGCAGCTCATCGCTCGCCTGCAGCGCACCCTGCCGCAGCAGTTGCCCGCAGGCATGCAGGCAAAGTTCACGCCGACGGCAACGGGCTTCAATCTTTCCGTGATTACCGGCAGGCGCGAGACTGCCGCGCAGTTCTTCCCCTTTGACCAGAACCAGCTCGCCAATGCCGCACCGCAACCGGTCACACCACTGAAGAACGGCGTCGAGATCAGCCTGAAGAAAGACGAGAACCTTCAGCAGAATCCCAGCCAGCTGCATGGGCTTCTCGTCCTGGCCGATGGTCAGGCTTTTGACGTCAACGCAACTCCCGGCACGATTGCGGCAGCCGAAGCATCCAGCAGCGATTTTTCGGGACTGGCAAAGGTTGTCGGCCTGGCCTTCCTCGGCGGCATCATTCTCAACCTCATGCCCTGCGTTTTCCCTGTGCTCTTCATCAAAGGGCTCTCGCTGGTGCAGTCCTCGCAGCAGGAGCGCCACAAACTGCGCGCGCATGGATGGGTCTACACGCTCGGCATCCTCGTCTCCTTCTGGGCCGTGGTTGCGTTGCTGCTCATTTTGCGGGCCGGTGGACGCCAGCTGGGATGGGGCTTCCAGTTCCAATCGCCCAGCTTTATCGCCGTCGTCGCGCTGCTGCTGTTCTTCCTCGGACTTTCTCTGGCAGGCATGTTTGAGATCGGCCTTACGCTTACCAGCAAAGGATCGAGCCTTGCCTCGCAGCACAGCTATGCACGCAGCTTCTTTACCGGAGTGCTGGCGATGGTCGTCGCCACTCCCTGCACCGCGCCGTTTATGGGAGCGGCCATCGGCTACGCGCTCTCTCGCTCGGCGATGGTCAGCTTCTTCGTATTTACCGCGCTTGCGCTCGGACTGGCCGCGCCGTATCTGCTGCTGTCTTACAATCCTGCATGGACACGGCTTCTACCGCGTCCCGGTGCATGGATGGAAGTCCTCAAGCAGGCAACGGCCATTCCTATTTTTGCTACCGTCATCTGGCTCGTCTGGCTCTTTGCGCAGGCTGCCGGATTGACTGCACTCGCCGGACTGCTCGCCGCCTTTTTACTGCTTGCCATCGCGGGCTGGATTCTTGGCCGCTGGCCAGCAAAGGCAATCGCAACTACAGCCGCTGTTATCGTGCTGATCCTCGCTGCAGCGTTGCCGATCTTCGCCGTGCGCAAGCTTGGCTCTACGCCCACAGCAGTGAGCACGGCGCACAACTCCGCATGGGAGCCGTTCACGCCTGCTCTGGTCGATAAGTATCGCGCGCAAGGGCGGCCCGTATTCGTCGACTTCACCGCAAGCTGGTGCCTGAGCTGCCAGGTGAATGAGCGCGTGATTCTGAATCGCGTCGACGTGCAGGAAAAATTGCGCGACGGTGGATTCGCGCTTCTCCGCGCCGACTGGACCAATGCTGACGAGTCCATCACGCAGACGCTCAACACTCTGGGCCGCAGCGGCGTGCCTACCTACGCGATCTATCCTGGCTCACCACAAGAGCCGCCGCAGGTATTGCCGGAAGTGCTGACGCCGGGCATCGTTCTCGACGCCGTCGCTAAAGTGCGGCAGGAGCAGGCATCACTCAGCCATAGCCGCTAGGCAAGGTTTCCATTTGTCCGCACAAGAAGAGCGGCTCTTGGTGAGAGCATTCTCGTCCTGCGGCAAGGTCCGAATACCGATTGAATTTTCCACGTTGTGAAAACTCCTATAAGCATTGCATGAAAGCACGTTTCGTATCTCGAAGCGTGTCCATGCGTTGTAAAGCTCCTGTCACACATCTGTGACATCTTCATTTGTAGCAAGCCCTTTACATGGATGATTTTCTCTCGACCTGGTGGGATATCTGCGCGCACAATAGATATCACCCAGGTCCGTTACAGATTTCGTAAGCAGCCGGTGGCAAGCTCCCCCGCGACACGCAACGACGGTCGATCCTGAGCCTCTGGCGCAAAACGCAGTCCATTTTCTTTTGAACGATGTGTCGTTCATTACAGGAGACCTGTGGCCTTTATGAAAAACTTTTGGAAAGCGGCAGTGACTGCCCTGGCAGTCCTGGCGCTTATGCTGCCTTTCCATCTCTACGGACAATCCACACAAGGCACAATTCTCGGCACTGTCCGGGACGCGTCAGGCGCAGTTGTGCCAAGTGCAACCGTAAAAGTTACAGATATCGATGCCGGTGTCACGCGTACCGACACGACGGACAGCTCCGGCAACTACCAGGCGCTCAATCTGAACCCTGGCCACTACACGGTAGAAGTTTCCGCGAATGGTTTTGATACCACGATCATCAACGGTCTAAGCCTGGTTGCTCGCCAGCAGCTTCGCGCCGACGCTACGCTCACCATC
>JABDHA010000180.1 GCA_013285705.1 Acidobacteriota bacterium | reverse complement strand
TGGGGTACTACGAGGCTCCGGATGGCGAGAATGAGGCGCTGTTCGTTGCCGATTACATCCAGAAGTACCTGCGCAAGGCGGGCGCGGAGAATGAGGATGTGCGCGTGGCCGTGCTCTACCGGACGAACTCGCAGTCGCGGTTGGTTGAAGAGGCGCTGCGTCGGTACGGCATCAGCTACACGATGGTTGGCGGCTTCTCATTCTATGACCGGTCTGAGATCAAGGACCTGCTGAGCTATCTGAAACTCGTGCAGAACCCGCACGATTCGATTGCTCTGCAGCGGGTGATCAATACGCCGGCGCGCGGGATTGGAAAAGCCACGCTTGAAACGCTGGAGCGGATTGCGCTTGAAACCGGGTCGAGCACGTGGAATGCGATTGGGCGGGCGCTGGCCGAGAGGTTGCTGCCTACGCGGGCCTGCATTGCGCTCGATACTTTTCGCAAGTTGATTGAAGATGCGCGGGCGATGCTGGCTCCGGGATTTGCGGAGAAGCTGACGGCGGATGTGGAAGAGCAGGAAGGCGATGCTTCGTTCGAGGTTGAGGCTGCTGCCCCGGAAGAGGAAGACACTAGTTTTGACTTCGGCAACGACGAGCAGCATGGATTTGCGTTTTCGGATGATGATGTGGCCTTCGATGCTGCGGAGTTCAATCCCTTTGCGGAGTCGGTGAAAAAAGTGGAGCCTGCGAAACCCCGCCTTTCGCAAAGCTCAGGATGGGGCACCCAGGGTTCTTCTTCGGAAGAAAACGCGCCGATTGAGGCGGTTCCGGGGTTTCGCGCGCCGGGCGATGCGGCGACGCTGCCAGAGCTGATTCGCTTCATCATCGATCGCAGCGGGTATATTCGTGCGCTGGAAGAAGAAGGCACCCCGGAATCTATTTCGCGGATTGAAAACTTAAAGGAATTGGCCAACGCGGCGCAGGATGCTCAGGAGCGAGGCGAGACGCTGGATGAATTTCTGGACCATGCGGCGCTGGTGAGTGACACGGATAAGTACGACGCCGATTCGCGCGTGACGCTGATGACGCTACATGCGGCTAAAGGCCTCGAGTTTCCGCTGGTGCTGCTGGCCGGGCTCGAAGAAGGCTTGTTCCCCCATTCGCGGACGCTGAACGATCCGGAGCAGATGGAGGAAGAGCGGCGGCTTGCCTATGTGGGCATGACGCGGGCGATGGATGCGCTGGTGCTGACCCGGGCGCGGTATCGCAGGCGCTATGGCAACGATATGCCGGAGGCGTCGATGGCCTCGCGGTTCCTGGAAGAGGTGCCGCCGGCGCTGCTTGAGGATTTGAGCGGCGGGCAGCGGCAGGCTTCGAGCTGGGGCGGATATGCGGGGAACTACACGCAGCAGCCGTCGCGCTTTGAGCGGCGCGAATACGATGATGGATTCGAGGCGAGCCGCCATTACAGCTATGAGGATGAGGACCAGCGGCCACGGGCGCAGCGGAGCGGTACTGCTCCGGTGCGGAACAACGTGAGGAAGGCTGGGGGCGAATCGCTGGATAATATTGCGCAGTTTTTCGGAGGGCGCGGAAATAGCTCGCCGCGGCCGAAGATTGAGGTCGCGGAGCCGAAGGGCGCGGTTGGTTTCAAGAGCGGACAGCGCGTCAAGCATCCGAAATATGGCGAAGGCGTCGTCTTCCGGCGCGAGGGAGACGGTGAAGATGCCAAGATCACGGTACAATTTACAAGGTTCGGTGTGAAAAAGCTGGTGGAGAAGTTTGCCCAGCTGGAACGGCTGTAACAATCGGCCGACCGAAGAGAAAAAGCAGATCCTTCGACTCCGCGTTGCTCCGCTCAGGATGACAACTTGTAGTGCGGATGATTCGAGGACGAGCAGGAATTGAAGGGAAAGAATGGCAAATACCAAGAAGATTGAAAGCACAGAAGAGCGCAAGAAGGTAAAGCGCGCGGCCCGCAAGAAAGCGGCGCCGAAGGCAAAGCGGACCACTCCGCGTGGCTCGAACAAGCAGAAGGTCAGGAAACTGGTGCGCGGTACGAGCAAGCGCTAAGGGTGATTGCGGGTCGTCCGGCGATTTTGCTTCGCCGGACGGGCCCTCAACAGCTACACTCCCCTCATTCAGACTGCAGGAGCCAGAAACCTGTCGTACCAAGTTTTCGCCCGAAAATCGATCGATAAACTTATCAGCGATTCGGAAGCGCCGGAGCACAGCCTCAAGAAGACTCTCGGCCCTATATCGCTAACCGCCCTTGGCATTGGCGCGGTCATTGGCTCCGGTATTTTTACCGTTATCGGCACGGCCATTTCGGGGGAAAAGTTCGATACTTCCTCGATTTTGAATACGCCGGTACTGGACTACCTGGTTCATCACACGGCGCTGGTGGGACGTCCGGGCGCGGGTCCGGCGCTGGCATTGTCGCTGGTGCTGGTGGCGATTGTGTGCGCCTTCACCGGGCTTTGCTATGCGGAACTGGCTTCGATGATTCCGATTGCGGGGTCGGCATACACGTATACCTACGCGACGCTGGGCGAGCTGATTGCGTGGATCATTGGCTGGGACCTGATTCTGGAGTACGCCTTTTCGAACATGGCAGTCTGCGTCGGGTTTGCCGCGCATATTGTCGATCTGCTGGACTGGCTGGGGATTCATCCATCGGCGCGGTGGATTTCGCCGGCCTATCTGCCGAGCGGCCTGCAGGATTTTCAAGGCAACGTACTGTACGCGTCAGGCTGGCATTTTGGATTCAACTGGCCGGCATTTCTGATTGTGATGCTGTTGACGGTGGTGCTGGTGCGCGGCATCCGCGAATCGGCCGAGACGAACAACATCATGGTGCTGCTGAAGATTGCGGCGATCCTGGTTTTTATCGCCTTCGGTGCGCACTTTATCAAGCCGACAAACTGGCATCCGTTCTACCCGAACGGGTGGTCAGGCGTGCTTACCGGCGGCTCGATTATCTTCTTCACCTATATTGGGTTTGATTCCGTATCGACGGCGGCCGAGGAGTGTAAGAATCCGCAGCGCGATGTGCCGATCGGCATTCTTGCGACGCTGATCGTCTGTACGATTTTGTACATCGGCGTGGCCGTTGTGCTGACCGGGCTGATCAAGTGGGACCAGCTTGTGGGCGATGCCGCGCCGGTGGTGAATACGCTCAAAAAGCTATACCTCACGCATGGCGGAGCTACGCTGCACTGGGTGCGGCTGGTGATTCTGATCGGCGCGCTGCTGGGCATGATTTCGTCGATCCTGGTCTTCCAGATCGGGCAGGCGCGTGTGTGGTTTGCCATGTCGCGCGACCGGCTGCTGCCTTCGGTTTTCTCGAAGGTGCATCCGAAATATCGGACACCTGCGGTTTCGACGTGGGTTGCGGGCTTTGTGGTTGGATTGCCGGCTGGCCTGCTGGATATCGGAACGTTCTCCGATTTATCGAACATCGGGACGTTGTTTGCGTTTGTGCTGGTGTCTGTCGGCGTGCTAATTCTGCGCTACAAAGATCCGCATCGGCATCGCAGCTTCCGCTGTCCGGGTGGGCCTGTTTTGCCGGTACTGAGCATCTTCTTCTGTGTTCTGCTGATGGCCGGGCTGCCGATTATGACGTGGCTGCGCTTCTTCGTATGGCTTGGGATTGGGCTGTTGATCTACTTCTTCTACAGCTGTAGACGGAGCGAGTTCTGCCCGCCGCACCGGGCGCGGTAAGCGCGGCTAGCGGCGATTCTTATTCCTGGCAAGCCTGGGCCAGTATGGGAACTCGTCGGCGTATAGTTCGCCGTCCAAATCTGTCACGCGTTGATGCATGCGTGTCTGCGCGTCTGCAACTCCCCGGTTATAAATCGTTGGTCCTATCTCCTCGATGAAGAAGTTCAGCAATAGACCCGCAGGCATGTCGCCGATGGGTTCCGGCATATTTTCTTCGAAGTAGCGCTGGATGGAAGCGATTGCATCTGCCCGGACTTGCTTTGTGAGGTCGATGGTTGTCATAGAGGAGATCTCTCTTTGAGAGATTACATCGCCCTTCTTGAAAGAATGTGACCTCGGGGTCATATTCGTAATCTTCCCAAAGCCTGCATCCTGCAGCGGGATGCAGACAATCGCCTCCCGCTGCAGAAACTCTTCTTTTTGCTGGGGATAGTTTTGAAAACAGAGCGCGGCCGCGATATACCACTGACATGGCCGCAGGCTTACAAGATTTTGTTCGCCGTCTCCCGAAAGCGGAACTCCATCTGCATCTGGAAGGGACGATTACTCCAGAGACGCTTGTTGAATTGAGCAAGCGGCACGATGCGGAGCCGCTGACGCTAGCCCAGGCGCAGGCGCTTTACCAATACACAGACTTTACCGGCTTCCTGATGGCTTTCAAGGCCGTGACCGAACGGCTGCGCACAGCGGACGACTACGAGCTGATTACCTACAGAATGCTGGA
>JABDHA010000179.1 GCA_013285705.1 Acidobacteriota bacterium | reverse complement strand
TCGAGACGCCAAAGCTCTTGTTATTGTCGGGCTGCAAGAATCGGAATATCGGGCTGAACCTCATGGATCATCCATTCTACCTGAAATGGGGTTTGGCACCTCGACCGGTTTTCCCATATCGCGGTCCTCTGTCGACGGCCGGCCTAGACGGGCTCCGAGACGGACAATTCAGGCGCGATCGATCAGCGTTTCGAATTGAGATCGGCAATGACGGCTGGAATCTTGGCGCCAGCGATCCTACTTCGACCCTCCTCGATTTCATTGAAGGAAATAACAAGAGCAAGACCAATGAGTCGCGGGAGAGTTTGTTTGGCGGAAATCTTGTAACACGCCTAAACGACATATATACGCGCCAGTGCAGAATCGGCTTCGAGTTGGAACAGATCCCGTCCGAAACCAATCGCGTCACACTATCAAACTCGAAGGACGCTCTCGGAATTCCGAGACCAAAGATTACGTACTCGCTGTCGGACTACGAGAAACGCGCGCTCGGCGCAGCGGACCGCCTCACCAGTGCTCTGTTCGCAAAGCTCGGAATAGCGGACAAGACGTCGTACGAACTCGTGATGGGCGCCGGGCATATCATTGGCACTTACCGAATGGGGAATGATGCTTCAACCTCGGTGGTTACGAAGGAACAGCGATCACACGAATTCGACAATCTTTATCTCTTGGGTAGCGGCGTGTTCCCGACTTCCGGCACAGGCAATCCCTCGCTGACCATTGCGGCGTTGGCATTTTGGGCCGCCGATACGATCCATGACGAATTGAGGTAGCCAAATGAACAGAGCGACATCGCACTGGTCAGCAACCGACGTTGCGCAAGCGCTGGCTAAACAGACGCGCGGGAGCGTGTCATTGCCGGATAACGTCGACTACCGTGCTTCCATTGCGATCGACAACGGGCGGATCGTGCGTGAGCCAAGGCTTATCGTCGTGCCGAGCTCGATCGACGATGTTGCGACGATCGTTAAGTACGCCACGGACGAGGGCATCAGAGTCACCATAAAGTCCGGCGGGCACAGCGCAACGGGTTACTGCTTGAACAACGATGGCATAGTGATCGACATGCGCGACTTGAATCAAATCTCGCTCGATCGACACACCGGGCGCGCGCGGATCGGCGCGGGAGCGCGATGGCGGGACGTTTACAGCTACATGGAACTGGGAGGAACGAACCGTATACCGATCGGGGGCGGATGCCTAGGCGTCGGCGTATCCGGATTTCTGCTCGGTGGAGGATTCAGCTTTGTCTCGAGGTCATACGGTCTCGGATCGGACAGCGTTACCAAGATTACGATGGTGACTGCCGGCGGCGAGATTGTGGAGCTGTCGAACGAGGAAATCGACGCGGGCAGAAAAGAGCTTCTATGGGCGTCCCGCGGAGGCGGAGGCGGTAACTTTGGAGTCGTCACAGAGTTCGAGATTGAGACGCACAGTCCTCGCGCGGAAACCATGCTGTGTGGCCAAATAACGTTTCCGTTCTATCGGATCGAGGAACTGCTAGGGTTTTATAGTGAGTGGGAACGAAAGCTTCCAAACGAGATGGCTGTGTATGGTTACGTCGGAGCGCAGCCAGATCCGAGAAACGGTGGGACGCCACTCTTGGCTCTCCGCTTCACACCAGTTTATAACGGAGATTTTGGCGAGGGGACGGCACTCCTCCAGCCTCTGCTAAACCTTCGACCGATTAGCTCGGAGTTGCACCAGATGACGCTCCCGGAATGGGAGGCGTTCTCGGGGTCGGTAACTTCCGTTGACGGGAGAAGCGCATACATGCGATCCGCAGTATTGAAGCCAGGCGGCTTGGACGGCCAAGTCGCTCGGACGGTGATGAAATACATGTCTCGATGTCCGTCCCCGGGATCGTTCATGGTGTGGACGCACTTGGGAGGCGCGGTGGAGCGCAACACGACTGCGAGCGCCTTCCCCCATCGTGCAGCCCGATTCGTTCCTGAGATAAAGTCGATATGGGATTCAACGCGGCCGGATCAAATGAGAACGAACGTCGAATGGGCCTACGATTTCTTCGAGGAACTCGCCGCGGAAGCGCCGGGTGCCTATGTGAATTATATCGACCCGCTCCTCGTCGGTTGGCAGAACAAATACTACGGTGAGAACTACGCAAGATTGGTAGAAGTGAAGAAGGAGTGGGATCCCGGTGGTTTCTTTGACTTTCAGCAGGGCGTGGCTTCCAGTCATTCTCCAGGAGGTAACCGCCCCCTTGACCTTAGCCCTCTATTTAAGACATAGCGATGACCCATCAACGGCACATCAACAGCAGCGCATATCCTACGAACAGCGGAACTTCGCTCAAATTACAGGAGACCGATGAGCCCATCCCATTCCTTTAGCACCGGCAAGGGAGTCGGCAAACGACAGAGCCATGTGCCGCCAGTCAATGGCGAAAAGTTTCCGACGCAAACGACTGGGTCGAAGCTCCCGCACTATCCATTCCAACCGCTTCCAGCACCAAACGGCCATGCGCCATATCGGTTCGACCTTGCAGATCTGCTCTCTCCAGAGGACATAAAGAGTATCAAAACGGCCGGCGTCTTAGTGTGCCACACTCTCGGTGATACTGGAGATTCCAGAGGCCAACAGCAAGACTTCGTCGCGGAAATGATGACGCGAGACGCACAAGACTCAGCGGCGTCAAAGAAGCCAGCTTTCTGTTATCATCTCGGCGACGTGGTTTATTTTGCAGGCGACATTGACAAATACGGCGAGAACTTCTACGAGACCTACAAGGACTACCCTTGCTTCATCGTCGCGATTCCCGGAAATCACGACTGCCAACCGGACGATCCACAAGATGGCCCCGTCGACCCGAACAAGCGTCCTCTTGACGGTTGGGTGCAAAACTTCATGTCGGAAAGCCCGGGGCGTCTTGGCTCGCTGAAGACCGGCTCCGGTCGAACGCAGATGGATCTACCGAACGTCTATTGGACGCTTACAACGCCATTTGCAACCATTATCGGGCTTTTTTCAAATGTTGGCGAGACTCAAGGTGAGATCCGAACAGATCAAATAGATTGGTTCAGAAGCGAGTTGCTCGCAGCGGATAAAGACCTCGCGCTAATCGTCGCTGTGCACCACCCTCCATTTTCCGGCGACACCGAGCATTCCGGCAGTAGCGACGTTTACAAAGTGCTCTTTGACAGCTTTGAGGCTACTCGACGGTATCCCAATTTGATCCTCTCCGGGCACGTCCATAACTACCAACGCTTCACACATCGAGTCGGAACTGGCAGGAGTGCAATTCAAGTTCCGTGCGTCGTCGCTGGCGCGGGCGGCTATACTAACCTCGGCAAGCTGCACAAGATCGGGGGGGCATATCCAACTGTGCCGTTAGTGCTCGGGAACGATCTCACGCTCGAACGATATGATCAAGATAACTTTGGCTTCCTCCGACTCGAAGTCAGCAAGGCGAAAATACTGGGAACCTATATATCCGCGCCGTATTCAAGCGGCGCCCAGCCGGTGGCCAAGGTAGTCGAGAGCTTCGAAGTCGATTTAGTCAAGAATAGCGTGAACACATTACCATAGAATCCGGTATTGGAGCGCCACACCGTCACCTAATCGTGATTGGAACCGATCAAAAGCGCGCATCTTGATTCCAACGTTTACGCTGGCCAGATCAGGAGCGCACACCAAGACCAACGCGGAGGCATTGCCTGTGACGGTGAGCAGCGCCGAAGAACCGAGTTCCGGCGATTCCGGAAACGCACGCAAAACACCGAATGACTTACTTTGCGACGAATGGCGCGCTTACAAGGCGGAAGCAGAGGAGGCGTTCAAGGCGAATGTTACGCGAAGCAATGACAGAGTGAAGGAGTTTGCGTTCGCTGGGATTGCACTCTTGTGGGTGTTCAGAGCCATTGGGCGCGACGGCCGCCCGGTCCTTGCCCTCGACCTACAACTGGCGGGAGCTTTATTCTGCGGTGGCCTCGCGCTCGATCTTCTCCAATACATGTTCGGTACGGCAATCTTGTCGCGAGTACTTGACTCAATCTCGTCGGAGGAGAAGATCGACTCACTCGCTGGACGCGCGTGGCCAGGCGCGCCACGCGCGGCGCCGCCCGTGCTCGACCAGGGCGGCGCCGAGTATTTCTTCTGGGGCAAGATGATTTGTGTGCTTCTCGGCGACGCAATCTTGCTGGGCCACTTATTCATCGCCTTCTGACGCCGCTTGTTCGAGCGAATAGCTTGGGCCGACCTAACCGCCGTCATTCTCGTTCAACGCACACATCGACCGCGCTACATTCGTTCACCGATCGTCTGCAAGATTAACTCGGACTTCCGGTCTGCTGCCGCGCCCTCTCCTCCCTCTGCCGCGTCAAATGCGGCACAATCCCCAAAATTCGCTCAATCACCATCAACTGCCCGCGATGGTGCATTTCGTGCTCCTTCGGACTCAACAAGCTCTCCAGCCGCGTCCGCGTGTGCTGTCCGGTCGG
>JABDHA010000178.1 GCA_013285705.1 Acidobacteriota bacterium | reverse complement strand
AAATACCGGCTACACGCTGAATCAGGAAGGACCCGTATGGGTACTCACAGCAAACGATCTTACTTCCCGTCAGAACCTGCTGCTCACGCAACGCTATCCCGAATTCAAGCTAGATGGCTCCAGCACAATGGTCAAACTGGGCGTGTCGCTGACGATGTTAATGTTGGTCACGGCGAATCCAGAAATCCAAGGTTTCGGTGGAAGCATTCTCGGGTCGACCAACGATGAGCAACTGACCGCGCAAGTGCCTTCATCGGCAAGCACCGAGGAAATCGCGAACATGATCGTTTCCCAAGGTTCAAAAGGGATGTGGATATTAAGGGTGAGCCCCGATCCTTCCGCCGATGTGTCAAGCGACCGGGTTGACATCGAGCCTTACCAGCACTACTCCAATAGCCCAAATGTCATCGAGTAAGGCGTAGCGAAACTGTGTTCGCCTTTGGACAGGCGCTTGGCAAATCCGGACACTCGGGAAGAAGAAAATGCACGCTCGACCTTATATAGATCAAAATCTTACGAACATCTCCCCATTCCTCCGTGACGGCCACAAAATTGCTCCAATCACAGCGGGTTTGTGTATTTCAGGAGGGACGCAATGGCGCACTTTGAACGGATTCGTGATGTGATTCATGGGCCTTTGAGCGAGCAGTTGATGCGGCAAAGAGCCGATGCAGGCTGGCAGGTCATATCGATTGAATGGCGGCGTGAGCTGCCGGGGGATGCTCCGGCGGGCAGCATCGACACGGAAGACGTTCCCTATGGTCTGCGGCTATCGGAAGACTGCCTGCGCCTCGAAGTCGATCAGGAAGAAAATCGAGTCCTCATGCAGATGATGGAGCTTCTGGTACAGGACTTCGCTTTTTCGAGCGTGTCCAGCGATCTGAACGAAAAAGGCTATCGGACGCGCGACCGAAAGCTGTGGAGTCCAGTGACCGTCTTCAACATGCTGCCGCGGCTGATCGACGTCGGGCCACGCGTCTTCTCGACGGAAGAATGGGATCGCCGGCGCGAGCGCTTTGCCGCCAAGGTGGGCTGAAGGATTCAGGGGCTTCGGGTAAGGCGTCCGAAAGGACGTGTTCAGTCGTCTAAGATGACAGACGAATGATGCGGACACGAGCGCACCTGTATCTTGCCCTGTTCACCGGGCTTTTTCTTTCTCCCTTTTTCCACGTGCATCCGGCATTTGCCGACACCGTGGACACAAATCCATTGAACCGCGATCCCCAGGTTCGCGATGCCTTCCTGCGCTTCTACATCATGGATTACAACGGGGCGATTTCGCGGTTTGAGACCGTCCAGGCTGAGCACCGGAACGACCCCCTCGCAACGGATTACCTGCTCTACACGACGCTTTTCAAAGAGCTCTACCGCCTCGACCTGCTCGACACGACGTTCTACGCCAACGACGGATTCCTCACCGGCAAGCACACGGTCGTCGAAGATCCGCAGGCGCGCGATCAGATCATGGGCCTTTCGGACCAGGCAGTCGATCAGGCCAATGTCGAGTTAAAAACAAATCAAAACGACGTGAACGCGCTCTTTGCCCGTGGATGGGCCAAAAGCTTACAGGCGACCTATCTCGCCATGGTCGAACGCAGCTTCAGTCCTGCATTGCATCTGGCATTGCAGGCGCGTAGCGACCATGCGCGCGTCCTGCAGCTGAACCCGAACTACGTCGATGCAAAGCTGGTAGTCGGCACCTATGAATATGTGGTGGGCGCGCTTGCGTTTCCCTTCAAAATTCTCATCGGCTTTGCCGGGATTCATGGCTCGAAGGCGACCGGCCTGGAGATGCTGCAAGACGCTGGGGCGAGGGGCGTCATCACCTCCGTCGAGGCGCGCACCTGCATGATGCTTTTTTTACGCCGCGAGGCGAAGTACCAGGATGCGGAGCTGATTGCCGAAGGCCTTGTGACGGAGTATCCGCGCGATTTCCTCTTCCGCCTGGAAGTGGCCAATCTACAGAAAGATGCAGGGCTGGGACTGAAGGCGATCTCGAGTTACCGCGAGGTGGTCGATCTGTCGAAGAAACCGGGCTACTTTGCAACGATGCACCTGGAGCTGGTGTACTTCGGATTGGCCGATAGCCTGCGCGGGCAGCGCTTGTATGCCGATGCCGTCGGAGCTTATCTTGAGGCAGCCCACCAGCCGACCACGAGTCCTGAGCTGAAACGCCGTTGCATCCTGGCTGCCGGTCAGGTCTACGACCTGATGCACGACCACGATAAGGCAAAACAGCAGTATCAGGCGGTCATCGACGCAGGCAGTGACACTGCCCAGGCCGACCAGGCGCGCAAGTACATAAAATCGGCTTATGTGGGGAAGTAGCCTCCGCCAAAGGTGGGCACAAATGGAACCCTGCAGCTCGATTTTGCGTAGAATTCAGGAGGCGGGAAAAGGAGCAGGCAATGGCAGTTTTCTGTAGCAACTGCGGCAAGTCACTTGGTGATGATGCACGGTTTTGTTCTGCATGCGGACGTCCGGTCTATGCAACCCCTCCGGCATATGTGCAGACGCGGATGGTTCGTCCGCGCGAAGGGCGCATGATCGCCGGTGTCTGCCAGGGGCTGGCCAACAACTATCACTGGGACGTGGTCTGGGTGCGCGTCATTACTGTGCTGGCGACGATCTTTTCGAGCGGCGCCGGGCTGATTGCGTATATTGTCTTCTGGCTGGTCATGCCGGAAGAGCAGCTCGCCCTGCCGCCGGTGACGACGACATACACGCCCACGAGCGGCAGCTAGGATTGTGTTCTACACCTCCGGCGGGACAAAGCTCTTTGTAGAAACGGTCGGCGAGGGGCAGGATGTCATCCTGCTCCACCCCACTCCTATGCACCACGCCTTCTGGTCGCCTGTAGCCGAGATGCTGGCGCAGCGGTACCGGGTCATCCTGCCGGACCTGCGCGGCCATGGACAGTCCGAGGCAGGCGACGGGCCCATCACGGTCGAAACGCTGGGCAAGGACATCGAGCGGTTACTGAACGAGCTTGATATTGGCAAAGCTCTTTTTGCCGGATGCTCGATCGGCGGCTATACCCTCTACGAGCTATGGCGCCGCATGCCCGAGCGCATCACCGCATTGGCCTTTTGCAACTGCAAACCGCAGGCCGATGCCGATGCCAATCGCGCCAAGCGGCAGGAGTGGATCGAAGGGCTCAAGGTGCGCGGCACAGGCGATTTTTTTGAGCAGATGCTCAACAGCCTGATCGGGCCAACAGCGCGCAGGCGCTTTCCGCACAAGATAGCCGAAGCGCGCGAAATGATGCAGGCCATGTCTCCCGCTGCGGTGATCGCCGTCCAGCAGGGGTTGGCGGCACGGCCTGATTCCGTCGCCACGGCAAAGACGATTCGCGTGCCTTGCTGTGTGGTAGGCGCGGCAGAAGACAGCGGCAGCACCGTCGAGGATATGAAACTGCTCGCCGAGCAAATTCGCAACGGCGGCTATGGGGCAGACTTTCATGTGCTCCATGACGCAGGCCACTATGCACCATGGGATCAGCCGGAAACCGTAGGACCGATCCTGTTGCGCTTCTTCGATTCCGTGGTTGGCTAGGACAGCGGTAAGCTTTTAGGGAACTTCGACCTAAGTGATTGCGTAGAGCACACTTGAGGAGTAGTCATGTCACGTCGTTGGCTCTATCTCTGTTTTGCACTTTTCCTGGCAGCCATCTATGTACCCCGCGCCCATGCGTCGGCCGACCGCGTTTCTTTCATGCATGACATTGTGATCGACGACGGAGAAGATGCCGATGACGCGGTCTGCTTTCTCTGCTCGATTCGTGTGAACGGAAAAATCAATGGCGACGCAGTAGCGTTTCTCGGCAGCATTCATCTGAATGGCGAAATCAGCGGAGACGTCGTTTCGTTTCTCGGTGATGTGGCGATGGGTGACCAATCCCGCATCGGCGGAGACTGCGTCGTCTTCGGCGGCCCGCTCCACCGCAGTGGAAGCACAACCATCGGCGGCGATACGGTGAATTTCCCGCTCATCGTGATCATGCTGCCGTTCATTTTTCTGGCCGCGCTCATTTACGGAATCGTCTCGCTCTTCCGCCGCAGGAGATACCCGGCATATCCAATGCCGCCGCCTCCACCGATGCGGTGAAGCGTTGCTTGTGATCCAAAAGGCTTGAAAGCTGGACGTGAAATCGAAAGATCGTTAGGCTCGAATCAACTTCCCTTTGATTTTTTGAGGCCGCTTGATTTCGACACGTCCGTTTGCTCATCCTGATGCTCAATCTCCACTAGCCTGCGATGGCGTTGGCCTCGATACGCTGGCAAAAAAATACGGCACGCCGCTCTACGTCTATTCCGCGAATCAGACTCTCCAGCGCCTCCAACTCTTCACCAAAGCATTCGCACCCATCTCGCATCTCGTCTGCTACTCGGTGAAAGCGAATTCCGCGCTTGCCATTCTGAAGCTGCTGGACGAAAACGGTGCAGGCTTCGACATTGTTTCTGGCGGTGAGTTGGAGCGCGTCCTGCGCGTGAACAGCAAAGCGGCACAACGGGTCGTTTTCTCCGGAGTAGGGAAGACAGCGGCAGAGATCGACCTTGCGCTACGATCCGAAATCCTGATCTTCAACGTAGAGAGCGCAGGAGAGCTGGAGCTGCTTGCCGAACGCGCCAGCAAGCTGCGGAAGCGCACGCGGTTCGCCCTGCGTGTCAATCCCGATGTGTTCGCT
>JABDHA010000177.1 GCA_013285705.1 Acidobacteriota bacterium | reverse complement strand
GTATTGATGATCTTCTACCTGATGGTGGCAAAGCCCATTTGAGTCTTGCCTCGGGGTGAGTCTCCAGGAGAACTCGTGTGCATCTGAGAATTATCGAGCGTATCCGCGGGTTCCCCTATTGGATTCGCCGTGGGGCGTGCCTGCTCTCAGAGCGAACCTGCGCTTCTGCAATACAGAGATGTCTGCGCCGTTACGAACCCTCGAGCAACGCGAGCCTGTTGGAAATCTACGTCCTTGACGTGCGCCGCGCGGTGCGTGTGGGCAGCGCCTTTAGTGCGATCTCGCTGGCGCTTGCGTTACCTGATATCTGCGGGTCGATCGAATACCCGGATGAGGACAGAGTTTGGAAGCGCTACGCAGATTGGTGCGATGCTTGGGCAAGAGGATTGATTTCTTTGGAGTCACAGGACTGTTATGCGCTCCGATGCGCTTATCTGCACAACGGTACAGGCTCATTCAGCGGTAGCTCCGCGGAATACTCAAAGATCTTTAACGAAGTGCACTTTACGAGCGGCAAGAGCGATGGCGTGTGGGTTCACCGCGCCGTCCCATCACCCCGTGGTGGCCTTGCAGCAACAATGAAAGCACAAGTTCCATACGATGACTTTTGCCATTCAATGACAGGTGCAGCTATGGGATGGTGGATGAAGCGGAGGGATGACGAGCGCGTATCGAAGGCGGTGAATTGTCTGATGCGGTTGAATCCGCCTGCCTGAGGATTGACAGGTTTCTTGGAACCGGGGCGCAACAGCCGCTGGCGACGAGCGGTTCTGTACTTGCGAGTATGATCAAGCCCTCTCCGACTGGCTGGGCGCAGATCGATGCTCAAAGATATAGACGAGAAGGGCGGTACGCGCGAGCTCAAGGACATCGACTACCGGCAGCAGTTCGATCGGAAGTGGGGAGAGTTCACCCCGGAGGAGCAGCGAGCGATCGATGAGGAAATCGAACGCTTGCTCGATGCGCTGAAGCACTCGCCCGACCCGTTGTGGGGGTCGATCATGAATACCTCGATTGAAGGCGGCAAGGCCAACCCATTCAACGGGCTTCGCGGAGATTGGAGCGGTACGCCCTGGCATCCGATCTGGGAGCGCCACGGACAGAGCGACAGCCAAGCGGCGCTTTTCTTCGGAACCTTATGGAAGCTGCGCATCATCGAACGACCCGAAATGTGGATCGGGATTCGAAGCTCCGATACGCGCCCTACGTTTCCGAATCGCCGCATCAACCTTCCGGGCAAGACTTATTTCCTGGCGGGTGCGAGATAGGCGGGATCGTATGCGTTGTCTTCCCTACGTCCACTTGGATTCGGACGCTCCGTGGTACGTGTCGAAGTCCTCTTTTTTTGCGCATTTCGATCAGACGGATTTTATGTCTCGGAAGAACGCCCAGGTCGTTGACGCGTACCTGGAGGACTGGTTCCACGCCGCATCGGCTGGCACTCGCTTTTTCAAGATTCCGCCGGTATCCGTCACTCACGGTCGGACGCAGTTCATTAGCGGTCGGCATCGCACCGCCGTGTTGCTCGGACATCTCGAACGCATACCACTCTCGTTCGACATGCGGTATATCCATAATGATGACAGGGAATGGATACTCCGCATCGCTCTCGCACCGATCCAGACTGATACCCTGATTGAACTGCCGGATCTCCCCATTCGGCCGTCATTGCCTTAGGCCAAGTCGATGCCCTCTACACTTCACGAGGCGACTCGCGGCACGGAGCGCCCGGATTGACGAGGCAACGAATGCCGTTTGCGGGAATGTCCGAAGATAAGCGCCTTGAAGTAGCGGAATCCACACGCCAGGAGATGGAGACGCTTGCCGGCCGACTGCGCGACCTCATTGCGGCTCAGCCGCCGCTGGACCTTCTGGGGTACATCTACGGACAGCGTCTTCTCACCTCGCTTCCTAAATCCGAGGCGTCGCAAAAAGAACATGGCCTGAGCGACACCCTCGTCGACGATACGCAGCTTGCGCTCGAGTACCTCCACGCGACGCTCGCGTCGACCTCCCAAGTTGATAATTTATCCTTGGACGAGACGGCATGCGCCGAGCTATTCGAATTAATTACCAGGCTCAAGGCGGCCGCCATGATGCACGCCATGGCGACCTCCGCGGGTACCGAAGACGGCGCGTTTGGGCCGGATACCGCGGATATGGAATTCCAGGCTAAGTCCACGTGGGTGATGTTGCGCGGCAATCGCTATCAGGTACTCGAAGGAGAATTCTATCGATACGTTCTTGCGCCTCAATAGATTCCACAGCAGGGCACGATAGCTGGCATCGCGCGTCAGGCAGGTGTCCACGCCGTAGTAATCGTTATCGATCTTGATGAGGGGCTTCTTGCGCGCGGGCAGCGTTCGAAACGGGGTGCCGCAATAGGGGCCTTCGGCGAAGAATTCGGTGTCCTCGCCGCGTTCATAGGCCAAGTCCGCCAAGAGAGCTGGCGGAAGTTGCGTGTGACGACTCACATTGCAGATCCCTCCGCGAAGCATGTCGTCCATGCCGAGGGTGGCCGCCCGGTGCCGCTCCGGGTGACCTGCCGCCCAGGCCGCGATGGCCTCTTCGAACGGTACGCGGCCACCTTCGGCCAGAGTCTGTACGTCATCCATGTGCTTCGCCAACGCCTCGAATGCCTCGGACTGCCCCGTTCGGATAGCGCTCGCGAGGCTCTGAAAGCCCGCTGCGATGTCGGGATGTTCAATCGAGAGAATGGGTCGAGAACGACACCCTCATCGTCATCGATGATCTGTTGCTGCTCGTCGAAGCGAAAGCTGGGGCCGCGGCGACCATTGCATCCCCCGCCACCGATTTCGACCGGCACGCGAGGGCCATCAAAGATCTCGTGCTGAAGGCCTACCAGCAATGCCGGCGGTTTTTCGACTACCTGGCTTCAGCGGATGAAGTTACGGTTTTCAAGCGTGTCGACGGCAGGTATGTGCCCACGGGCCAGCTGAGGTGCGCTCAATACCGGGTTCTGATACCGATCGGCTTGACGGTCGAGTCGTTCTCGCCCGTCTCCACAATGTGCAAAGAGTTACCCGAGGTGGTGCCGTTGCTCGGCGTACACCCTTTTCTCTGCCTTTCGATTGACGATCTATTCGTGCTCAACCGTTTTCTCCCGACGCTGGGCGAGCTCGCGCACTACTTCGAGGTGCGTCAGGTCCTCGCGGGTATGAAGGGCGTACGGCTCTTTGACGAGATCGATCACCTCGGCGCCTACATCACGAAGAACCGGTTTGATCAAGACATCGAGGAACAACGCGTCAAGGAAAAGCCGACTCTGGTCGTCTGGGACGGGATGAGCAAGCCCGTGGACGATTACTTTTCGCAGCCCGACTGGGAAAAGGAACCGATCCCTCAGCAAGAATGCCCGACCGAGCTGCGAGGCCTTCTCGCCGCCCTCGACCGAACCCGGCTGCCCGGATGGTTGGCTGCGGAGAGTCACCTTCGTAACTATGGCGAGAAAGGCCGGCTTGACCTCGCCACCGCGCTTGGAACACTCCGAGCCAGCCTTGCGCAGCACCCGCACCGATATTTGTCCATAGCCGGTGAGGAGACGCTGTTCGTTTGGCTTCAGGGCACCACGAAGCCGATGGATTTGGACGCCGTGCGCGATAAAGCGCGTGCTGCCATGCTCGCGACCCAGTCCACTTGCATGATGGCCATCGCGGTCGTTGCTAGCCCAACGGATGGCTACTTGAGTGCCCGACGGATTGACGTGGTACTTCCGAGGGAACGGACAGCTGAGAACCATCACATCTTTGACGATGCCGAATCGATGCGAACCCGCATCAGTCGTATCGAGGGCACCGGCGGAAATAAGCCCTCTGCGGCGCCTCGGCCTGGACGGAACGAACCTTGCTGGTGTGGGAGTGGGACAAAATTTAAGAAGTGTCACGGCCGACAACCATGAGCCGCCGCCTGCACGCGGCAATCTGCGGATAACGATTTGTCGAATCCGCGCTCTTTAGGAACCCATCTCTGAGAGTGGCGCTGGAGCTGCGATCCGCTCGATTCGTGAGCGAACTTCCGCTCTCAGTTCGTGCCCTAAGAAAACGCGCGAGACTCGCGCCCGATCAATTGCAACGAGAATTGAGTGACGTTGCGAAACATATCGGATCTCTTCCTCTTCTGCCCACGAACTCGGCTTCGAAAGCAGTGCTACCTCGTAAACTACTTGCGCGCTGTCCCGATCGGTATAGGCACGCAGTAGTTGGTCGACATGAAGGCGCTTCTCCTCGGGATACTCCACCCAGTGAAGCTGCGTCCCTACCAGGTCTGCCGGAACATCGAATTCGATACAAACACCCGCACCGTCACCTCCATACCGTCGCCAGAGGGTGGCGTTGTTCGGCGTCGCGCCGAAGCAAGAGAGCCCAATCTCGTTGCGACACTTTTCTATCATTCCATCGAACACCGGCTTGGCGATGCTCTCTAGGCGCCCCTTCTGGATCGCGATTGTCGCAATAGCCTGAGCTTCCGCGTTTGTCCTGTCTCGCGCCTTGACCAGAACTGCTGTCAGGAGCGCCAGCGTTGCGGGAGTGGCGCCGTAGTCACAGTGCCATACGAACTCCTGCGGATCATTCAGTGTATCTGGCCGCGCACACCAAACCAAAAGCCGATGCACGGAATCCTCCAGGCGACGAAAGTCATCTTCGTTCGGAGTTGAGAAGTCTCTGTATTTGTA
>JABDHA010000176.1 GCA_013285705.1 Acidobacteriota bacterium | reverse complement strand
GGAGGATGTAAAGGACTTCATTTATCTCTCCATCTATACTGGTCTGCGCATTTCCGACGTCGCCACCTTCGATATCACTAAGCGGCTTAAAGGCAACGATGTCTTCCTCAGAATGCACAAGACGAAGCGGCCGCTCTTTACATGGATTCCTGACTGGCTCGTTGAGCGGTTGCGGGGCCGCCAGAAAGTATATGGGCCGCTTATCTTTGCTGCCGGTATAACACAAAACGTGAAGCAGCTTTGCGACATATGGCGCAACAAGAGACTGAACAAAGTCTTCAAGCTGGCCGGACCGTGGGAGAGTAATGCTCACCCGCATCGATTCAGACACACTTTTGTTCGCATATTGCTTGAGAAGGGCGTCCCTATTCCGGACGTCGCGGAGCTAATCGGGGACACCGAGGAAATCCTCCGAAAGCATTATGCTGCATGGATTCCTGGAAGACAGGAGAGATTATCGAAAATCTTGCAAGAGGCTTTTGAAGGCAAACCAAAGCCCAAAATTGTTACTATTTCAGCGAAACGCGGATGATTCGAAATCATCGTGAAGCAGAACTCGATAAATCGTTAGAAGTCGACTTTGTTGGAAGTGCGAAAACGCGCTCGAGTTATCGCCTAATCACTAGGCCGAAATGCGGAAAGCATCTGTTGTAAACCCAAAACATAAGATCATAGTAATTAGGCGTTCTCTAGCGAAATCAACCGTCTGACAAACGCTTGTGAATCCTTTCGGCCACACTCGCTGGAACTGAATAGGTAGTGTGCGTTTTTCGGCGGCCCATTCTCACTTTAATAACGCCTGGTTCATCAACTAACATCTTGCGAATCGTCTCACGCCCTAGCGACCACATCTCGGCGAGATCGCCAATGCGATAGTGTTTCTCGAAGGTATCATCTGGAACCATAAAATTAATTGTGTTGCGCTCTGTTCGGTGCATTGGCTTCACTCTGGTTATTGGCCGATGATGGATCTTGGTTGCTTTAAAACCAGCATTGAAATCTGAGTCGCGAAAGGCCAAAAGCTTTCTGAGCGTTACACTAACTTCTGGCACAAAACATCGGGCAAATTCTGTGGCCTCCTTGTCACTGACAATGACCCCGTTTTCCGCAAAAGTCCAAGACTTATTTCGACAGACTTTATAGCTTCAAGGCATCAATGCGGCGGTGTTGGAAATCTGTAGAACCTTGTGGGAATGAATAGTGCAGGAGAAGTTTGAGGTGCGAAATTTCTTCTTTTATTAAGGAATCTGAGAGCTGCCTCTTGCTTGACTATGGAGCATCCGTGCAAGCGAAGGGCCGGAAACGACAGAAATCTTCGGATTTTATGGCAATCTCAGAGGAAACCACTGGTTGAAATCCTTACCGGATCCTGAGAACAATCTTGCCGAGTACATGTCTTGCGTTGAGATGCTCGTGTGACCAGACAGCGCTCCCACGAACGGGGCATGCCTACAGCGCGAGGCAGTTCCTACCCTTCCGCGCCGGTGAAGCTGCCAACGGTCATGGCTATCCAGAGCCGCTGCTCCTGGCACAGAGGCGCGCCAGCGTACGCTTGAGGACCGGTTCAAGCAAAGGATGTAGATAGGTATTCTCTTCTCGCCCCTGCCGTCGTTGCATGCGGGGGTGCATCATCTCGCCAACGATTGGACCAGGACGAACGATGGCGACCTGGACAACCAGGTCATATAGGCCTTTCACACGGCAACTTGCAACCATTTTTGGACGACAGGCACTCAAGGAAACGGAAAGTCGATTAGTGCCCTCGGATTTGCGAGCGCACGATCTTCAACGAGCGCTAACAGGGCTTAGCACTCATCCATCTGGTCCGTTCAATGAGAAACTTGGACAGATTGTATGATTGTGCCCATCGCGTGCAATCGATAACGATAGGGTGCAGTTTCCTTTTGCGCTGGAAAAGAACCTGCTTGCTTCTGCTCACGTGCCTCACTGTAAGGGCGAGAACCCTGGCGCAGGATCTTGAACCGAGAGTATATTCAGCATCCCCTGTTGGTACTACCTTTCTCGGAGTTAGCTTTGGGCGGTCGAGCGGCGATGTGACCTTCGACCCTACAATCCCGATCACGAATGTGAACGCTTCTCTCTACTCTTCCACTCTGGCGATCAGTCATACTTTCAGCCTGTTTCACAGGCAGACTCTCTTTTCTGGAGGGTTTCCTTACGTGTGGGGAAATGTAACCGGCGACGTAGGCATTCAGTCAGGAAAGGTATATCGATCTGGCCTAGGAGATTTGCGGCTGAGATATTCGATAAACCTGCATGGTTCGCCGGCTATGTCCGTCAAAGAATTTGCACATCGTCAGCGCGGATACATTCTTGCTGCAAGCCTCACGGCCCAAGTGCCATCAGGTCAATATGGAAATACTAGCTCATTAACATCGGAACAAATCGCTGGTCATTCAAACCAGAACTTGGATTCTCCTATCCGGCTAAAAAGCTGGACCTTGATTTATATGCAGGTTCCTGGTTTTTTACAGATAACTCTTCGTTCTATCCGGGCAACAGCAATCGCTCACAATTGCCCCTTACCGCTTTGCAGGCGCACGTGAGTTATACCATCCGGCGAGGCTTATGGGCCGCATTTGATTCGACCTGGTATGGTGTCGACAAACGGCGGCCCATACAACAGCCGTGAGAGTAACAGCCGATTGGGTGGCACAATCTCCGTTCCGTTGCCGGCGCGCCAGTCAATTAAGTTTGCGTACAGTTCAGGCGTAGCTGGCACAATTGGAGCAAACTTCAATACGTGGACTATTAGTTGGCAGAAGACCTTTTTTCGCTAATGACTCGGCATTTCCAACGCTCGCCTGTCGCGGCGCTCTATGTGCAAAGCGGGTGTTGCTTACACGATGCGCGCTTGTGAGGACTCATCTCGCAATTCGGTGAGCTAGCGTCGTTGCCATCGATAGAAAATATAGCGCCACTAGGATCAACGCTTGGCAGACGGTGGAACATTTTCCGAATGCTTCGCATTAAATCTAGCGACGCTAGATTTTATAAGGTGCTTTGAGTTTCGGTCGTCATTGTTTCCCCGCATAGATCTCCCGAGCCAGCTACTGCTGAGGCGGAGCACTCGTAGCTGTTTGCGGCTGCACTCCGGCAATGGCCTTATTCTGCAGGACGCGGACAACGACGCGGCGATTCTGTGCCTGGCCTTCCACAGTCTTGTCAGTGCCCACCTGGTCGCTTTCGCCCATCGCTCCGGGGGCAAGCATTCTGGTAAGAGGAACCTTGCCCTGCTGAAGCAGAATGTTGGAGACGTTCTGCGCGCGCGCCTGACTGAGTTTCTGGTTCACCTGTGCGCTGCCCACGGCCGAGGCATAGCCCTTCACTTCGATCATGTAGCCCTCGACCTTGCTGGCGTTTTGGGACAGAGTCGTGAGCTGGGAGGCGTACTTGGGATCGACCTTAGTTTTGCCGTTGCCGAATAACACCGTGACTTCGTCCATGATGTAGTAGTCATCAAGCTGGCCGAAGCGCGCGATGGCGGCGTCGACGGCAGCCTTGTTGGCCGCGATCTTCGCCTGGTTCGCTGCGATAGCTTCCTGGTGCTTCTCCAAGGCTTCGTTCTGCGCCTTCAACTCGGCATTCTGCTTGGCTAACTCGTCCTGATTTTGCTGCACCTGCGCATTTGTATCGTGCATGCCGGCCTGGATGGCCTTAGCCTGCTTCAGGTCGTTGCCCTTGAATCGTACTTTGGTGGCCACGAGGACGTTCTGGTCGTTGGTGTCGCCTTCCACCGAAACAGCGAGACCAGGAATGAGGGCGGCCATAGACATCCGCTTGCTGCGCGCCTTCAACAAACCCTCCACCTGGCCCACGTCTGTGCTATCCGTCAGCATGACGATCATGTTCGGGTCCTGGCTTGTGTTCAGGATGATGTCGGGACCGCTGCGGCTCTTGATGATGCCTTGAACCTTGGTGGATTCTGCAGCAGCTGTTCCCGAGGTGAGAGACAGGAACGACAGCAGTACAACCCCGGCCATTCCAACTAGACGAAGTGCTTTCATTTTCTTGCTCCTTGTTGATGCTGATGTAGCGGCCGCCAGTCTTTTCAGACTCGCGTCGAATTCCTTATGACTTCACCGAGGAGGATACTCCTGAAAAGCTTTGTTGGTGCTCTTTTTTGGGGCTTCCTGGGCCTGGCCTTCGGTTCCACTCCCCTCGTTCCGATGAGCGCGTTTCCCCCTTAGCTATTTCTTCAAGTTCATCGGGGGACCGCTGACGCGCTTGCCAAAAAGGTCGACTTCCACCTCAACGCGGTCGGCGATCTTGATGAAGGGGATGCCACTGTTCATCCCGTAGCCCTTGCGGTCGAAGGCCATTATCCCCTTAACCTCGCCTTGACCTGTCCCGATGCCAGAAACCGTTAGCGACAAGGTCTCAGGTTTGGAGACTCCGCGTATCGTAAAGGTCCCCGCTATATCAAAGGTGTTTGGACCGGTCTGAGTAATCTTCGTCGAATGGAACGTGATGTACGGATTGTTCTGGGCATCGAAGAAGTCTTTGCTCTTCAGCTTGCCGTCCTTCATGCCGCTTCCGGTATCGACGCTGGCCGCCTGAGCCTTGATGTCCAGAACACCCGTCGTGACATCAGTAGAGGTGAACTTCATCGTGGCATCCCACTTGTCAAATTTACCGGCGATTGCGACCGAGGCTTTCACATTGAATCCGATCGAACTTTTAGCCCTGTCAAATTCGAAAACAGGAATTCCTGCGGGAGCCTGCGCCCACGCCGCAGTAATAGTCGTGAAGACGAATGGAATAGCAAGGCCGACAAACCAACTGGTTTTCTTCATGGCTTCTCCATAAAGGATCTG
>JABDHA010000175.1 GCA_013285705.1 Acidobacteriota bacterium | reverse complement strand
AGAGCTACGGGGGGAGCTCGGCGAATCGCTCGCCACTGTTGAAAAGTTCGATGTACCGGTGGAGGCAACGACGACTTCGCTGGAGGCATTGAAAGCGTTCAGCATGGGGGACAGAACGGCACGCAGGATGGGCGACGCGGCAGGGATTCCCTTCTATAAGCGTGCGATTGAACTCGATCCTAATTTCGCGCTGGCGTATCAGGCGCTGAGCGTCTCGTATTTCAATCTCAACCAGGGAGATTTGGCGGCGGAGAATGCGACGAAGGCATATGAGCTAAGGGATCGGGTGAGTGAGCGCGAGAGATACCGAATCTCGACCACTTACTATCACGCCGTCACGGGAGAGCTCGAGAAAGCGATTGAAGAGTATGAGCTGTGGTCGAAAAGCTACCCCCGGGATGCCACCCCGCCTTTAAATCTTGGTGTGGTTTACCAACAGCTGGGGCAATATGACAAAGCAGTGGTCGAGACGAAAGAGGCGCTGCGGCTCGCGCCAACGACGACGGGATACGGCAACCTTTCCTTTGAGTACATTGCGCTAGACAAGTTGGACGATGCGGAGAAGGTGTTGCGAGAGGCCCAGGCGAAGGGTTTTGACGGGCTCTACATTCGGGGGAACCTCTATCTTTTAGCCTTCCGGCGAGGTGACAGTAGTAAGGCGATGGAGCAACAGCTCGTCTGGGCGGCGGGACGAGTGGGGGACGAAGATGCAATGCTCTCCGGGCAGGCAGACACGGACGCCTATTATGGGCGACTCGTCCGGGCGCGAGATGATTCGCGACGGGCGTCGGAGTCGGCAGTCCGCGCGGGCTCGAAGGAGACGGCGGCGCTATGGCGGGCGTCTGCAGGGTTGCGGGAAGCCGAGTTCGGGAACACAGCCGCAGCGAGGGAAAACGCTGACGCGGCGCTGTCACTGCAGTCGGGAAGCGATGTCAAATTGCTGGTCGCGTTAACGCTGGCACGCGTGGGGGACACGGCCAAAGCGAAGAAGCTTGTCGAACAACTGGAGAAGGAGAGAACCGCTTCCACGGATACGATGCTGAAACTCTACTGCCTGCCAACCGTTCATGGTGCGATCGAAATCAGTAAGAATAATCCCTCGCAGGGGATTTTGGATCTGGAGGCGACGGCGCCGTATGAACTGGGTGGACCACTAGCGTTTCCCTATCTCTACCCAGTGTGGGTGAGGGGACACGCGTATATGGCAGCACAGAACGGGATAGCGGCTGCCGCGGAGTTTCAGAAGTTGATCGATCATCCGGGTATTGTCCTGAATCAGCCAATCGGGTCACTGGCGCATCTTGAACTAGGCAGAGCGTATGCACTATACGGAGACAACGTCAAAGCGCTTGCCTCATATGAGAAATTCCTCACGCTCTGGAAGGACGCCGACCCTGACATCCCGGTCCTCATTGCTGCCAAGTCGGAGTACGCGAAGCTTCAATAACCAAAGGGAATGTCAGGTTTTTGATCGAACTTGTCAGGGCTTTTCCCCTTCTAGCGAGCATTCGTTTACTGAGGAGAAGAACCATGAATAGAAGGAGTTTCGTCAAAACTGGCGCGGCCATGGCTGCATTGGGAACGGCTGTACCCCCTCTCGACGTTCGGAGTTCCGTCATGCAGGTATTCATTGATGGTGAAGCAGTTCCGATGGTGAGCCGCCAGACGCAGCTTCGCGATCAATACACGCCGCTTACAGAGAAGAAAAACTAAATCTGCATTCCTAATTCTCCCTGTGTCCATCTGGAGAACGAATATCTAGGGGATTACTTTAAAGTCTGCTGCTTCCGTAGCGAGTGAACTGCCGCCAATCCAGACGGTGTAGTGAGTCGGCTCGATGACGGGCTTGCTGTCTACGTTATAGAAGGAGAGTTCGGGGAAACCAAGATCGAAAGAGACTTGCTTCGACTCCCCAGGCTTCAACGTGACGCGGCGAAAGCCTTCGAGACTGCGCACTGGTTGCTCGATGCTGGCGCCTAGATTGCGGACGTAGCACTGGACTATTTCGGTGGCGGCGCGGCTTCCGGCATTTGTCACTGTTGTGGTTGCAGTTATCAGCTTCTTCGCTACAGCTTGGTTTGCTTCGCGCAGAGGAAGCGCGGGCCGGGACAATGCCACTTTGCCGTAAGAGAATTGCGTGTAGCTTAGGCCGTATCCGAAGGGAAAGAGCGCGTCGTTGGGCACGTCAATGTAGCGCGAGATAAAGCGGGAGTTAGGGCCGGGAGGCTGTGTCAGATCGGCGTTAAACGGGGGCCTGCCGGTAGGGAACTGGTTGTAGTAGAGCGGTTCCTGGCCGACGGCGCGTGGGAAGCTCATGGGAAGCTTGCCGCTGGGGGCAACATCGCCATAGAGCAGGTCGGCAATTGCGGAACCGGCCTCGGTTCCGGGGAACCAGACTTCCATGATAGCGGCCACGTGCTGCGCGGCCCAGTTCAGCACGAGCGGGCGTCCGGAGAAGACAAGCAGGACGGAGGGTTTATTGGTAGCAGCAACTGCTTCGAGCAGCTTCTCCTGATTTCCCGGCAGGTCGAGATGCGCGCGCGACCCTGCTTCACCGCTCATCGCGCCCGATTCTCCGAGGGCCAGCACGGCTACGTCTGACTGCCCCGCGGCGTGCACGGCTTCGGCGAAACCTTCGTCGGAAGTTCCGGTGATCTCTGTGCCCTTTGCGTAGATCACCGATCCGCCGTTTTGCTTTGCTCTGGCTTCGAGCGCGGCCCTGATAGTGACAACATCGGCCAGTTCCGGGCCGCCGCTCCAGGAGCCCATCATTTCTCCGGGATTGTCGGCGAGCGGGCCGATGAGGGCGATCTTCTTCGCGTCAGATGATAAAGGAAGGACGGGATGTCCGGCGGAATCGTTCTTGAGGAGCACGAAGGATTCTTCTGCTGCTTTGCGCACGAGCGGGCGGTGTTCGGGTACGGCGGCGGTGACCTCGGTTGCGCGCGCATAGGGATGCTCGAAGAGGCCGAGCGCGAACTTTACGCGCAGCACTCGGCGTACTGCTTCATCGACAGCGCTTATCGGAACCTGGCCGGTGCGCACGAGCTCGGGCAGCTGCGTGTCGTAGAAATGTGACATCATGTCGACATCGACGCCGGCAAAGAATGCCTTGCGCGTTGCCGTTGTCGCATCGAGCGCGATGCCGTGGTTGACCAGCTCCATGACTGCTGTGTAGTCGCTGACGACGAAGCCGTTGAAACCCCATTCGTCGCGCAGGATGTTCTGCATGAGGAAGCGGTTCGCGGTGGCGGGAACGCCATTCAGGGCGTTGAAGGCGCTCATGATCGTTGCTGCGCCTGCTTCGACAGCAGCCTTATAAGGTGGCAGATAGATTTGTCGCAGGCGTATCTCAGACATGTCCGTCGTGTTATATTCGCGGCCTGCCTCGGCTGCTCCGTAAGCGGCAAAGTGTTTTACGGAGGCGGCGACACTGTCTGGATTTACGAGACTGCTTCCTTGATAGCCGAGCACGTAGGCGCGCGCCATGGCTGCGCCGAGAAATGGATCTTCGCCTGCGCCCTCGGTGGTGCGGCCCCAGCGCGCATCGCGAGAGATGTCGACCATGGGCGAATAGAACCACCGTATGCCTGCGGTGGTTGACTCTTCGGCGGACATGCGCGCGAGCGACTGCACCAACTCGGGATCGAAGGTAGCTGCAAGCCCCAGCGGTTGCGGGTAGATCGTGCGATAGCCGTGGATGATGTCTGCGCCGAAGAGCAGCGGGATGTGAAGGCGGCTCTTATCGACAGCGGCGTGTTGGAAGGCGTTGGTGCGCTCGGCTCCGACGGTGTTGAGCATGGAGCCGAGCCTTCCAGTTGCGGCCAGTTCCATCGAGTTCACGTTGTTTTTGGCTTCGGGATTTGCCGCAAGCTGCACTGCGCTCGTGGCGGATGCGTAGCCGCTGTCGTTGTATTGCACAAGCTGACCGATCTTTTCGTCGAGCGTCATTTGCTTTAGAAGATCGTTCACACGGCGCTCTATGGCGGGCGTGGCGAGCTGCGGACTGGATGGAGGGATTTTGCCAGACTGCTGCGCCTGGGAAGCAATACACACTCCGAGGACAGCCGCAATTTTGATTTTGTTGCGCAACGAGAAGGTGAGAGATACGAACTGAGCGGATAACAACGTGGGCCTCCTGGAAATTATCTTTGCGTGAAAGCGCTTTTTTGCCGAGCCATTCAGCACGCGCGAAACGGTTGTTTGCGAGACTCCTAAGTGCTCGGCCAGCCTCCTCAGATCCGGCCGGCCGGCCGTTTTGTCGGAAGGAGTCTTGCTGTTTTTCGAGGTCATGCCCGTCTCTTTGCTGCTTATTTGCTCGAATCTGGTTCCAGTCCGATTGTCTGTTGAATGTGGGCCATCTCCGGGTTCGACATGAAACATTTCCAGATAAGGCCGGTGCGGCCGTTTTCGATCATCACTGCCATGGGAGCTTGATTGAGCCCCATCGTAATGCCTGAGTACCAGTTTTCCTGCTGATTGAATGCGTCCCGGAAACCGTAGATGTCCCAGACTTGTGCGCCGAGGTCACGGTAGAAATGCTTCAGAGCGAGCAACGATTGCTGTGGTGTGTACGCATAAGAGCTAATCGCTCCGGTGGGTGCGATGGTGCCGTCATCTTCTGTGAAGGGCTTGTATTCGCGGTAGCCGCGCGGTCCGTCGACGGCGGTAAGGCCCCACGCGCCTACGCCATAGCCTTTCATGTGCAGGGGATTGGCGATGCTGTAGGCCTGGCTGATGAGCGCCTCGTTGCGGTTGTTGGTGAAGTAGTCGGTGTACTTGTCGCGCCATCCGTGCGGGTCATAGCCCTGGTAGGAATATTGCGTGAAGAAGAGCGGTCCGGGTGAGCCGGGGCCGTAATTCATATCGAGCTGGATGCCGTAGTAGGTGTGTCGCTCCCCATAGGTGTGGGGCGTGCCTTCGGCGGTGTATCCGGTGCGGTAGAGGCTGCCGGGCACGGGATGCGTGGGCGATACGAT
>JABDHA010000174.1 GCA_013285705.1 Acidobacteriota bacterium | reverse complement strand
AAGGCCACAATCTGGACCTTCAGCGATGATTGCGGGGAACCAGACTGATAACTTTTCCTGGAGGAGTCTACCGAGGTACAGGGGTTCTCCCGGTACGGAAGTCACACCTGGTAACCACCCCAGCATTTCCAAATTCCCTGCTATACTTAAGCGTTGGGATTTGTGTGCGCCTGCGTTCTGCCGCGGCCGCCTCATAAATACGTAATCCCCCACCATAGAACTGAGATTGAAAGGAAGATTTATCTGTGCTGATGATCCGTTTGGCGCGTTTTGGCGCCCGCAAGCAGCCGTATTACCGCGTCGTTGTCATTGAGAAGGACCGCGCCCGCAACGGCCGCTCCGTGGAAGTTGTTGGTACCTACACCCCCCGCCCCAATCCCGCCACAGTCAACCTCAAGCGCGAGCGCATCGATTACTGGACCAGTAAAGGCGCTCAGCTTTCTGACCGTGTAGAGAAGCTGCTGAAGATCGCGCCGGCTGCAGCCTGACCGCCGTGCGTCCTGGGGAAGCGTGAAGGTCTGGCAAGAGTAGTTTTCCCGTTCTCCCCCTGGCGAGTTATCTCCTTGAAGTTCCGGAAGTAACACGAAAATAGGACACTAGAAAGCACTGTCATCCCCCCTCGGCTTGCTGTTAGTATTGGCCAACCCGAGAGGCAGTAAGCATGTACTCAAAGGGGGGTTGAATGACGCAAGAGCAAATGCCGGACAACATGCAGGAATTAGTCACCGAGATCGCTAAGGCTCTGGTGGATGACCCCAATGCGGTAATGGTAGAGGCTGTAGAGCGCGACGAAAGTACCGTCTTGCGGCTTCGTGTTGCCCCGACTGACGTGGGAAAGGTGATCGGGAAACAGGGACGTACTGCGCGTTCAATGCGCACCATCCTTGGTGCCGTCAGCATGAAGCATCATCATCGCTACACGCTCGACATTCTCGAAGAGCACTTGGAAAAACAAACGCCAAGCGAATGACGATCTGATCGCATCAGACGTCAGGAATGATTCTGCTGGCCCATTGTTTACATGTCATCGATCGTCAACTGTAAGACCCGGGATTCATCCCGCAAATCTAGACATGGGAATTCCTCAATCCGCTCACTTCCCTGAAAAGATCAGTCTCGTCACTCGTCCGCGATCGATGAGCCTGCACTTTCTGCTGCGCCATTTGCCTGCATGCCCGCGCCCAGGAATCTCCCTGTGACGAACCCAGAACAATGGGTTCTCATCGCTCATCTTGTGCGCCCGCAGGGGCGCAATGGCGAGCTGCTCGCCGAGATCCTCACCGACTTTGCCGAGCGCTTCGCAGAACGCCGCAATCTCGTCCTGCTTCACCCCGACGATAAAACGCCCCCGCGTCCGGTCATACTCGAAGAACACTGGCTGCACAAAGGACGCGTTGTTCTCAAGTTCGCGGGGATCGACTCCATCTCCGACGCTGAAACCCTTCGCGGACTCGATGTCGCCATTCCGCGCGCGCAGCGTGCACCCCTCGAAGACGATGCCATCTACATCGACGACCTCATTGGCTGCCACATCATCGATGTCAGTGGTGGCACTACACGCGACCTCGGGCCAATCATCAGCGTCGACCGCGACATCACAAGCACACCGCTCCTCGTGCTTCAGTCCTCAACCCGTAAAGAAGAGCTCCTCATCCCTTTCGCCAAGGCGTGGCTGCGCAAAGTGGACATCGAAAGCAAGCGTATCGAAATGTCGCTCCCCGAAGGCCTGCTCGCCATCAATGAACCCTTCAGCAGCGAAGAAAAATAGAGCAGGAAGATTACGAAATTTGAACTCTGCTGGCAGGTCTCCGCACCCTCTGTGTACTCTGTGATGAATCATTTCTTCACGGATTCTCGGCGCTCTTAGCGTTGGTAGTTGAAAATAACAATGCAATTCGACATCATCACCATCTTCCCCGACTTCTTCTCAAGCATCCTCGCCCACGGAGTGCTCAAGCGCGCCCTCGCGACTAACCTGCTCCGTGTCGAGACACATAACCTCCGCGATTTCGCCCACGACCGTCATCGTACCGTCGACGACCGCCCCTTCGGCGGTGGCGAAGGCATGGTGCTCAAGCCCGAACCCTTAGCCGAAGTCATCGAATCTCTGCAGATCGCCGCAAAACCCGACCGCAACCCCGCAAAAGAAACCGTCGTCCTGCTTTCCGCCCAGGGCGCGCGATTCGCCCAGTCCACCGCCCGCGAACTTGCAACCCTCGACCGCGTCGTCCTCATCTGTGGACGTTACGAAGGAGTCGACGAGCGCGTCAACGAACTCTTCTGCGACCGTGAGCTCTCGATCGGCGACTACGTGCTCTCCGGCGGCGAGCTCGCAGCCGCCGTCATCCTCGACGCCACCATGCGGCTCATCCCGGGCGTCCTCGGCAACGAGGCATCCAGCGCCTATGAGAGCTTTGGCCAGCCCGACGCCTCTTTTCCTGAAAATGAAGGCGGGCCGCCGCGCTCCACCCACGGGGCAGGAGGGTTGCTCGACTACCCCCACTACACACGTCCAGCAGAATTCCGCGGCCTTGTCGTGCCCGAAGTCCTCAGCGGCGGCAATCACGACCAGATCCGCCGCTGGCGCCGCGAACGAGCCCTCGAAAAAACCTGGCGAAACCGCTCTGACCTGCTCGAAGCCGCTGAATTGACGCCAGAAGACCGCAAATTCCTGGAAAAGCTGAAGCATTCCACCGGCCCCGAGTCATTCTGAGGCGCAATCCACCGAAGAATCCATGGGATGCAAGTAAGTGCAGAAAGCGGCTGGCAACTTCTGCCATGAATGTCTCTGTGTCCTCAGTGCGCTCTCTGGTCGAAGATTTTCCTTCGCAAACCTTGGCGCACTCAGCGTCCGGGCGGTAGAAGTGACGGCATCCTGCAAATCCCTCAATTTTCATGTAAACTAAGAGTTCTGAATTCATACGCAGGAAAGAACAATGTCTATTCATCCAGTCATGCAGCGCCTTGCCGATAAATTGAACCGCACGGACCTGCCCCCCTTCGTCGCCGGCGACACCGTCCGCGTTCAAGTCAAAATCAAGGAAGGCGACAAGGAACGCCTGCAGGCATTTGAAGGCATCGTCATTGCCCGCAAAAACGGCCCGCAGGGCAGCTTCACCGTCCGCAAAATGAGCTTCGGCCAGGGTGTCGAGCGTATCTTCCCATTCAATTCGAAGGTCATCGACAAGATCGAGAAAATCCGCTCAGCCCGCGTCCGCCGCGCCAAGCTCTTCTACCTACGCGGACTCCGTGGCAAAGCCGCCCGTCTCAAAGAAGTCGAGCGCACCTAGGCCCTCCCACATATCTACAACAACGCCCCGGCCAAAACCGGGGCGTTTGTTTTCATAGGGCTCGGCTACTAATCTGTTATCATAAAATCGACTAGTCAAATCAACCAGTCGAAATAATATGCGCCAAATACAAGCCTCAGAAGCAAAAACACACCTACCTGAATTGCTCGACGAAGTAGAGCGCGGCGCTACGCTCATCATTACCCGACACGGCAAACCGATCGCTCGACTCGTACCAGAAACCGATCGTCGCCGGTCAGAAATCGCTGAAGGCGTAGCAAGAATGCAGGCAAGACGACGCAACGCTCCATCCATCACAGTGCAAGAGTTGCTTTCAGCCCGCGAGATGGGGCGGAAGCACTGATGCCCTTTGTGCTCGACGCATCGGTCACCGCAAGCTGGGCCTTCCGTGACGAGCAGCACCCGCACGCGGATCTGGCGCTGGAGCGCATACGAGCCGATCAAGCCCTCGCACCAAGTCTCTGGTGGTTTGAAGTGCGCAACATTCTCATCGTGAGCGAGCGGCGCAAGCGTCTACGCGAAGCAGAAACAGCTGCATTTCTAAGAGATCTCGCAACCCTCGGTGTCGATCTGGATCTAGCACCTGAAACAAATGAAGTTCTGCGTCTGGCCCGTACCCATCATCTCTCTGTCTATGACGCAGCTTATCTGGAACTGGCACTGCGAAAGAATACTCCTCTCGCCACGCTCGACACCGACCTTGTCCGAGCGGCACGGATCGAGTCTGTTCACATCGTTGGAGAAACCGTCTAGCCACTGTTCCAGCCTTCTGCCGGGTGCGTTGGGGTGATGAGTCATGCGAATCCGGAGACGAACCGCCCTGATTTCCACCGCTATCCACCACCCCTCCAGAGCTAAACTCAATCTAATGCCCCGTGCTCCAAAATTCACTCTGGAAGCCGACCTCCCAGAGGAGGAAGAAACCTTATCCGCTGCCACTAAAAAGATGCGCATGCTGCGCTCCCTCGTCTGCGGCAACAAATACGAGAAGGCCGCGCGCACCCAGGGCTTCACCAGCATCGCCGGCGTAGACGAAGTAGGTCGCGGCTCCCTCTTCGGCTGTGTCGTCGCCGCCGCCGTCATCCTGCCGGAGAACACTCGCATTCGCGGCCTGCGCGACTCAAAGCAACTCCTGCGCGAAGACCGCGAGCGCCTTGCCAAGATCGTCGAGCAGAAAGCCATCGCCATCGCCATCGAAGAGATCGACGCCGCCACCATCGACCGCATCAACATCTACCAGGCATCAAAGCTCGCCATGACCCAGGCCGTCCTCAAGCTCGCCCCGGCGCCCGATCACCTGCTCATTGACGCGCTCCGCCTCAACCATCCCTGCGCGCAGACCAGCATCATCTACGGCGACTCGCTGTCCATCTCCATCGCAGCAGCATCCGTCGTCGCCAAGGTCTACCGCGACCGTCTCATGCGCGAGCTGCATGAGCGATACCCGGAATACGGCCTCGCCTCACACAAGGGCTACAGCACACCAGTGCATCTGGCTGCGCTCGAAAAATATGGCCCGACACCGCTCCACAGAAAAAGCTTCCGCCCCGTCGCGCAAACTTCGCTCCCATGGGACGTTCCGCCCGCAGTCGAAATCATTGAAGTTCCAACAGATATCCTGCCTGCATAACCCTCCATTCGCTACACTGGAACATCAGCCTCATCACAGGGAGCTACACATTTGTCTTACCGCATGATGTGCCTCACCGCGCATCCCGACGACGAAAGCGGAGCCTT
>JABDHA010000173.1:2661-5148 GCA_013285705.1 Acidobacteriota bacterium | reverse complement strand
GGCGAAAGTATCCAGTCGCAGCTTATGCATCGTCGCGGCGCGATGGGTTTCCACGGTTTTGATGCTAATGCCGAGAACGACGGCAGTCTCCTTGTTGCTTTTGCCCTCGGCGAGAAGTTGGACAATCTCACGCTCACGTGGTGTCAACCCTTCCGCCTTTGCCTTGCCGGCCCCCGACGCGCCATCGAGATAGCGCGCGAAAACGACTTCCGAGATCCGGCTGGTGAAGTAATGCTTGTGCTGGCCGAGTGCGCGGATGGCCTCCACCAAATGCCGGCTAATATCACTTTTCAAGATATAGCTGCGCGCTCCGGTGGCGAAGACCTCGTGGATCAACTGGTCGTTTTCCTCTCCAGTAAAGATGACAATTTCCGTGTTGGGCAAGGCGCGCTTGATCTTCCGGGCGGCCTCGAGACCATTCAATTCGGGCATCCCGATGTCCAGTACGACGATATCCGGAAGGAGTGTCTCAGCCAATGCAACGGCCTTGCGTCCATCGACCGCCTCGCCGCAAACTTCCCATCCGGTCTCCTTTTCAATCAGCGCACGGGCTCCTCCCCGGACAACTTCGTGATCATCGGCGAGAAGAATGCGAAGTGTCATATCTTGATTATTTGGTTGGGATGGACCCGCCTTCCGGGCCTCCCAAGAAGAACTGACCCCCAATATACACACTTATTCGCTAAACACGAAGGACTTTTGCGGTGTATAGTAAGGTCACCAAAATGCCGCCATATCCTAAATTAACGGAAACCGCCATTAAACAGGCTGTTTCAGGCGGCGGCAGAAAGATACGCATATCGCGCTGCTTACGACTGGAGGAGACCGATATCCTCCGGCCTGAAGGCAGGCGATGAGCAAGTTCAGGCATCTTTCAGTTCGGCTGCAATTGCTGATTACCTTTGGGATTCTCTGCGCATTCCTCCTGGGTATCGGGGGAATGTATTTTTTCAGCCTGCGCTCCATCGAGCGCAGCAACAGGCTGCAGCAGACGCGCGCAATGGCCAAATTGTCCCTGATTGACAATACGGCGAGGGAAGTCGGGGAAATGCAGGCGGGAGTGCTCCGGCAAGTCATGGCCTCTGATCCGCAGGAGATAAAAGACATGGATCGCGCAGTTCGAGAAATGGGGAGGGCCAATATAGAAACTTTCACCGCGTACCACGGATTCATCGATACAGACTTGGAAAGGCAACTTTACGACCGAATCATCCAGACACGAAAAGCGTACTGGGATCAAACGCAGCAGGTCCTTGCCCTGGGCCTCGCCAATCGAGATGAAGAGGCGCGAGACTCCATCAACTCGAAACAGGCTTCCGCGTACGATGACTTCCTGAAAGCGGTAGGTGCGTTGACCAGCCATGTGGAGAGAGAGGCGCACGAGGCGATCCTAGGAACGACCCGGCTCATTGCCGATATCGCAATCATTGGAGATGTCGTCCTCGGAGCAGCTATTCTCACGCTTGTTGGAACAGGCTTCGGCCTCGCGGGAGTTGCCCGCAGGCTGAAGGATGACAACGAGAAGTTACAAACTGAAATAAAAGAGCGCAGACAGGCGGAAGAAAAGTTGAGTTGGAAAACCGCATTCCTGGACGCCCAGGTCAACTCCTCAATGGATGGACTCCTGGTAGTCGATGTGCATGCAAAGAAGATACTTCAAAACCAGCGCTTCACCGAAATTCTAAAAATACCCCGGCACATCGCGGAGGATATGGATGACATGGCCCAGCTTCGCTGGGTTACGGACACGATGAAAGATCCGGCGCAATTTGCGGAGAAAGTCGGCTACCTCAACGCTCACCCGAATGAGATAGGCCGCGACGAGATGGAATTGAAAGACGGTTCCATTTTGGAGCGGTACTCATCTCCCGTCATTGGGGAAGACGGCCAATACTACGGCAGGATCTGGGCTTTTCGCGACATCACAGAGCGCAAACGGACGGACGAAATGATGAAGCGCCTTGCCGCGATCGTCGAATACTCGGACGAGGCCATTATCAGCAAGACTCTCGGCGGAATCATCACCAGTTGGAATCCCGCGGCGGAGAGAATGTTTGGTTATACGGGCGCGGAAATTATCGGGCGGCCATTGTTGATTCTAATCCCAAAGGATCGCCCAGAGGAAGAATCGGCCACTCTGGCTAAATTTCTCAAGGGTGATCTTGTCCAGCAGATTGAAACTGTCCGGGTGCGAAAAGATGGCCGGCACTTCGACGTTTCGGCGACGATATCACCTATCATGGATGACAGTGGGATGATCGTCGGAATGTCAAAAATCGTCCGGGACATTACGGCTCAAAAGCGGGCGGAAGTGGCACGCGACCGCCTGACCGCGATCCTCGAGAACACGACTGACCTGGTTAGCATAAGCGATACCTTCGGGAATTTGCTCTATCTCAATGGCGCGGGACGCAACCTGCTGGGAATCGGCATCGATGAGGAAATTAGCGAAATATCCATAAGCGACTTCACCCCCGGGACTGACAC
>JABDHA010000173.1:0-2651 GCA_013285705.1 Acidobacteriota bacterium | reverse complement strand
ACCGACCCAATTCTGACCCACGGCATGCAGGCGGCCGGATGCGATGGCAGCTGGAGCGGGGAATCCGTCTTGCGGAGCCGGAACGGCAAGGAATTTCCCATCTCCCAGGTTATCGTCGCCCATAAGTCTCCGGACGGGAGCATCCAATTCTTTTCGACAATCATGCGCGACATCACCGCGTCCAAGCAGGTGGAGCGGGAATTGTCTCAATCAAGGGAAGCGCTCCGGGGGATTCTTGATCACATACCGCAGCGGGTCTATTGGAAGGATATCAACTCCGTTTACCTTGGCTGCAACAGGGGCTGCGCGTTGGACATGGGATACAGTGATCCCAGTGAAGTCATCGGAACTACTGACTATGATGCAAGTTGGAGGGACGCAGCCCCCGTATACCAGGCTGAGGACCGGGCCGTGATGTGTCTCAATGCGGCAAAGACCAGCCTGGAGGAGCCAGGGATCGCATCGGATGGGAAGCCCGAGTGGCTCAGGACCAGCAAGACTCCGTTGCACGATCAGCATGGGAATGTGACAGGAGTACTCGGCACTTATGAGGATGTAACCGATTACAAACTCGCCAAAATCGAGATCGAACACCTCAACGCGGAACTCGAGCAGCGGGTGGCGAAACGTACCGAAGATCTCTTCGCGGCAACCCAGGAGGCGGAACGCGCCAACCACGCAAAGAGCGAATTTCTGAGCCGCACCAGCCACGAATTGCGAACGCCGCTGAATGCGATCCTCGGATTCGGCCAACTGCTGGAAATGGAAAGCCGCGCGCCTGAGGACACGGACAATATTCGTCAGATTCTCAAAGCAGGCCGGCATCTGCTCGACTTGATCAACGAGGTGCTCGATATTTCGAGTCTGGAAGCAACGGAAGCGGGCCTTGAGATCAGACCTTGCGCGCTGGGCGATGCCATCGAGGATTCCCTGGCCGCAGTGCGATCATTGGCTGCTGAACATGGGATAACTCTCGGAACTCTTTCCCACGAATCAACCATCCTTGTAGACCGGCAGCGCTTTAAGCAGGCGCTGGTCCACCTCCTGTTCAACGCCATCAAATACAACCGGCCCGGCGGCAGTGTGGCACTGGCCGCAGAAGAACGGGGAGAAATGTTGCGACTGGCAGTCATCGATACTGGCCCAGGCATCCGCGCGACGGACACTACCAAGATATTCGGCGCCTTTGAGCGGCTGAATGAAATTGGCGATGTTGATGGCATCGGGCTCGGACTGACGATCTCCAGGCGCCTTATTGAGATGATGCGAGGCAGAATTGGTCTAGACAGTATCCCGGGCGAAGGAAGCACATTCTGGATCGAGATACCCCTGGCAGGGCGAGCCCACCTGTTGCCAGTGCAGGCTCCCATTCCATCGATTACGATTCCAGAATTTGAGTGCACAACCGCCAGGACCATCCTTTACGTAGAGGACAGTCTTTCCGGTCTTCGGTTGATCACGCGCATCCTGGCGCGCCGCCCCGCGATCCAGCTCCTATCCGCCTGCTCGTGGGAAAACGGGGTGGCAGCGGCCGGTGACCGGAGGCCCGATTTAATCCTTCTTGATTCAACGCGCTTTAACGACAGAACCGGCCAGGAATTGGCGTCATTGCGCGCGGATCCACGTACCGAGGAGACACCCGTGGTAGTCCTGACCGCCGAGGACACGGCGGAAATGCGGGCGCAGCTGCTGGCAGCCGGCGCGCATGCCATTGTCGCCAAGCCGGTGGAAGTTGGCGTCCTGCTTGGCATCCTGGACGAGTTCCTCGAGTTTCAACCCGAAAAAGCGCTCCGGTCTCGCAACCCTTCCAGTAACGGCTAGCTGGATTTGATCGCGGCCATCAGTACAAACCCTTAGGTACAAAGTCCATACTTCGCCGGGTTCACTCGGCACTCCGTCCGCTCTTATAAGGGGACAAGTATGAAGATCCTGATTGCCGAAGACGATGGGATTACCCGGCTGCTGCTGAGCACCACACTGGCCAAGCTTGGATACTGCGTACACGGAGTGGGGGATGGCCTGGAAGCATGGGCGGCATGGTACAGCGGTGAGTATTCGTTCGTCATTTCCGACTGGATGATGCCGGATCTGGACGGACTGGAGTTTTGCCGCCGCATCCGGGCTGAAAAGCGCGCAGATTATACTTACATCATCCTCCTGACCTCGAACTCGGGAAAGGTGAATCATCTCGAGGCGATGAAAGCCGGCGCCGACGATTTCATTACCAAGCCGTTTGAACGGGAGGTATTGCTCGCGCATGTGCGCGTTGCAGAGAGGATCCTGGGCCTCCACGCAAGTTTGCGGGCTGCAAACACCGGCCTCGAGGGCCGCGTCATAGAACGTACCGCGGAGCTCCAGGCGGCGCTAAGCGCAAAGGATGAGTTTTTCTCGAATGCGAGCCATGAGCTGCGCACTCCGATGAATCATATTCTCGGGTTCGCACAGTTGTTGCAAATGGACACGCTCACGGAGGACCAGACATCCAGCGTCCATGAGATCCTGCGCAGCGGGAACCGCCTGCTTGAATTGATCGATCGTCTCCTCCATATCGCTGACAGATCGTCGGATTCTTTCGATTTGCTGCCGGGTACCTGGGACGAATCCGTCTCGCTCGTGGAACACCCACTCTGATTTGAAGTCAAAATGAAGCT
>JABDHA010000172.1 GCA_013285705.1 Acidobacteriota bacterium | reverse complement strand
CATAAAACCCGATTTGAGCTACGACTCGACCGGCTCGACGTAAAACATCTCATTGGTCTCGCGAAAGCCGTTGCTCGCATAGAGAGCGCGTCCTTCATCGGTAGAATGCAGGGCAACCACGCGAATTTTGCGACGGCGCGCTTCGGCCAGGGCATATTCGATAAGATGGCTGGCCAGCTTGCGCCGGCGATATTCCGGCTCGACATAGACATTGAGCAGGTAGCCGCGCTGGGTCGAGTGCGGGTCGAGCGGATGCGGCGGCCAGTCGAGCAATAGCAATCCGGCACCAATTTTGTCACCATCCACTGTGAGCCAACCCAGATATTTACCCTCATCGATCATGCGCACCACCCAAGGTTCAAAGTGCTGCGACATGACGTGGAGCACTGGATTGTCGCGGCGTCCGGCATCGACGAACATGCGGTGACGGTGGCGGGTGATCGTGGGTGCGTCGGCGGCGGTGGCTGAGCGGATCTTAAGCATACGTGAGCCAGTATAAGACGATAGGATGAAACCCGTAGCTATGCCGTACCCGAAACAAAACTCGCTACTGTTGGTAACGGAAGGTCTTCATGCGGGAATGCGCCTGGGTGTTGCTGTTTCCGGCGGCGCGGATTCGGTGGCGTTACTGCGAACGCTGGCGGAGCGATGGCAGGAGTTGGGACTCGTGCTGACAGTCCTGCATGTGCATCATGGAATTCGCGGCACGGAGGCCGATGCGGACGCGGAGTTCGTAGAAGCGCTGGCTGCGCAGTTGGAGCTTCGTTTTTTGCGGAGCGATGTGGACACGCCGGCACGTGCGCAGAACGAGCGGGAAACCATCGAGGAGGCTGCGCGCAAGCTGCGTTATACGTGGTTTGAGGACTTGCTGGCGCGGAATGAGCTGGATGCCATCGCTACGGCACACACTCTGGATGATCAGGCGGAGACGGTTCTGCATAAGCTGTTGCGGGGGGCCTGGACTGAGGGTTTGGCGGGCATTTTTCCCGTGGTTGAGCATGCGGGAGGGCAGATTCTGAGGCCGTTTCTACACACGCGGCGACTAGAGATTGAAGCCTGGCTGCGCGAGATTGGGCAAACCTGGCGCGAGGACTCGACAAACCGCGACGAGGTTTACACGCGAAACCGAATTCGGCACCATCTGCTCCCGATTCTGAGAGAATATAACCCGCAAATTGCGGTTCAGCTTGGCCACGTTGCCACGATTGCGCGGGAGGAGGATGCCTATTGGCAAACCGAGTTGGCACGGATTTTACCCTCATTATTGCTGCCCGGAAGAGCGGTGCGCGGCGGCGGACGAGCCAGCTCGACCCATCCGGATGAGGCTTCGGTAGCGATCGAGGTCGAACGTCTGCGGACGCTGCATCCGGCCATGCAGCGACGCGTATTGCGCGCGGCCGCCGAGCAGGTGCAATGTTCCCTGAATTTTGACCAGACGGAACTGCTGCTGGCCATGTGCGAAGGAAAGGCTGGAAAACGGGAGACACTGACGGCACAGGTTCGGGCAGAGCGTACGCCGCGCGAGTTGCGGCTGATTCGGCAGGAGGCTATGTCGCTCGAAGAGAACCTTCCCGAATACGAATTGCCCATCCCTGGAGAAGTGACAGCGGAGGCCTTTGGATTGCGCCTGGTCGCCAACATTACGAAACATGTCGATGCAGAGTCCATGCCCGCCAAATTAAGGGCCCACAAACCGGGCGACCGTGCCCGATTACAGTACAGTTTGGGTCCCAAACGCATGAAAGAGGTGCTGGAAAGGTTGAAGGTCCCGCCGGATCAGCGAAAAAACTGGCCGATATTGGAATGGCAGGGGGAGATTATCTGGATGCGGGGGGCCGAACTTGAAAGCCAGGCAGGGGCGGCGGCTGGCTTGAAGATCGAGGCGAGGGATTTGCCGTAGGTGAGCGATTTTGCCGCCGTGAAAAGCAGCGAGGTAGATTTCTTTCCGACGGGTTACTAGGAGTAGAATAAAGAATGCGTAAATAGACGCAAAACCCGGAGTAATTTCTTCGGCACTTTCGAGGCAGGAAGTGCGTCTAATGCAACAACGAGGATGAAAACAGCGCGGCGTGCGCTGGGAATGGGCGCCATTTCCTCATTTTTTATTTTTTTCGGCGCTTGAGAGAAACGAGGTTTTATTCGTGAATTCAACGGTTAAGACGATCATCTTCTGGGTATTTGTATTTGCATGCCTGGTCCTGCTATGGCAGGTGTTCGAAAAGAGCACGGGCGGCGGCAAGGACCAGGAGATCGCCTTCTCGCAGTTTCTGCAGGACGCTCAGCAAGGGCAGATCAGTGATGTGACCGTCCTGGGCAGCGAAGTGCATGGGCACTTTAAGAACGACAAGAGCCAGTTCCACGTCACCGTTCCATCGAATTATCCGCGCCTTTACGATGTGCTTGCCGACAATAAGGTGTCGGTGACAGTAAAGGACCAGCAGGGTAGCGCGTGGCTGAGCATCCTGATTCAATTCTCGCCGGTTATTATCATCGGCGCGCTGTGGTTCTTTATGCTGCGCCAGATGCAGAGCGGCGGTAATAAGGCACTTTCCTTCGGCAAGAGTCGCGCCAGGCTGCTTTCCATGCAGCAGAAGAAGATCACCTTCAAAGATGTAGCGGGTGTCGATGAAGCGAAGGAAGAGCTGAAGGAGATTATCGAATTCCTTCGGGAGGCGCAGAAGTTCCAGAAGCTGGGCGGCCGCATTCCCAAGGGTGTGCTGCTGGTCGGGCCTCCTGGAACTGGTAAGACATTGCTGGCGCGCGCTGTTGCGGGCGAGGCTAACGTTCCGTTCTTCTCGATTTCCGGTTCAGATTTCGTCGAAATGTTTGTCGGCGTCGGCGCGAGCCGCGTGCGCGACCTGTTTGAACAGGGAAAGAAGAATGCGCCTTGCATCATCTTTATCGATGAAATTGACGCTGTTGGCCGTCACCGCGGTGCTGGTCTTGGCGGCGGACACGATGAGCGCGAGCAGACGCTGAACCAGTTGCTTGTCGAGATGGACGGCTTCGAGTCGAACGATGGCGTGATTCTTGTTGCCGCGACCAACCGGCCCGACGTTCTCGACCCGGCACTGTTGCGTCCTGGACGCTTCGACCGCCGTGTGGTTGTAGGCCGTCCGGATGTGCGCGGGCGCGAGGAAGTGCTGCGCGTGCATGCCAAGAAGGTTCCTCTTTCGGAGGACGTCGATCTTCGCGTTCTGGCTCGTGGCACACCGGGATTCAGCGGCGCAGATTTGGCCAACATGGTCAATGAAGCTGCCCTAAATGCGGCGCGCGCGAATCGCAAGGCCGTTATGATGCTCGATTTTGAGCAGGCCAAGGACAAAGTCCTGATGGGCGCTGAGCGCAAGTCGATGCTGCTGACGGATGAAGAGAAGCGTGTTACTGCCTATCATGAAGCGGGGCACGCTATTGTCGCTGCGTTGCGCGCCCACGCTGATCCGCTGCACAAGGTCACGATTATTCCTCGTGGCATGGCGCTGGGTGTGACGATGCAGTTGCCGGAAGATGACAAGCACACCGTCACGAAGGATTATCTTGAGACGCAGTTGGCCATCCTGATGGGCGGTCGCATCGCCGAAGAGATTTTCCTCAAGCAGATGACGACTGGCGCTGGTAACGATATTGAGCGCGCATCGGACCTGGCTCGCAAGATGGTTTGCGAGTATGGCATGAGCCGCCTCGGTCCGCTGACTTTCGGCAAAAAGGAAGAGCAGATCTTCCTGGGCCGCGAGATTGCGCAGCACCGTGACTTCTCAGAAGAAACGGCACGGCAGATCGATGCGGAAGTCCGCAATTTTGTCGATGAAGCATACAAGGCTGCCTATAGCGTGCTCGACAACAATCAGGACATCATGCATCGTATGGCAAGTGCCTTGCTTGAACGTGAGACGATCGATGCGAATGATATTCGTATGATCATTGAAGGCAAGGAACTGCCTCCGTTGAAACCGAGCGGTGGTGGTGGAACTCCTGCAACTGGCGATGTGCAGCAGGTGCTGAAGCCGGAGCCGAATCGTGGCGGATTCCCGGAAGGCAGCCCGTCTCCTGCATAAGAATCAAAGCTAAAAAACAAGAAAGGCAGCCGCATTGGCTGCCTTTTTTATTTTCGCTTCCAGCGAACGCCCTCTTTTGAGTCTTCGAGGAGGATGCCCTTTTCCAGCAATTCTTTGCGGATGGCGTCGCCGCGGGCAAAGTTCCGTGCACGCCGCGCCTGATTGCGCTCCTCAATGAGCGCTTCAATCTGTTCATCGCTGAGCGAGAGTTGGGCACGCACTTCCGGGGACGCCTCATCAAGGCGGCCTTCGCGTTCCGCCCATTCGAGGGCAAAGCGTGTCCACTGCGCGTCGTTGTCTTCGAGCACGGCAAAGACCCTATCGAAGTCAGCAAGGGCATCGAGAACTGCTGTGACATCTTTTTTCAGCAGGGAACCGGCGTCAGCAGCAGCGTTTACTGTACGGACAAGATCGAAGATGGCCGCGCGGGCTTCAGCCGTATTCAGGTCGTTCGCCAGAGCAGCGCGAAATTTTTCCTTTGCAGTACCCGCAGCAAGGATGATCGCGTCATTCCATGCGGCACCTGGTTGCGCAGCGCTTTCCGGCCATTTTGTGTTGTTAAGGCGCTGATGGAATGTCCGCAGCCGTTCGACGGCTCCCGTTTCCGCAACCAGTCCTTCAAAAGTGAAATTGAGCTGCTGGCGGTAGGGGACTGAGGTCAGAAGGAAACGAATTGCCGATGCTTTGTAGCCTTTGAGCAGCAGGTCGCGGAGGGTATAAAAATTGCCCTCCGATTTTGACATCTTGCGTCCTTCGACCAGCAGAAAGCGAATGTGAAACCAGTGGCGCGCAAGGGTCTTGTGGGTTGCCGACTCGGACTGCGCAATTTCGTTTTCATGGTGTGGAAACATGAGATCTTCACCGCCTGCGTGCAGATCGAACGACTCGCCGAGGTACTCCATTGCCATGGCCGAACACTCAATGTGCCAGCCCGGTCGCCCGGGCCCTAAGTCAGTCTGCCAGTGATATTCGTCTGGTTTGGGAGCTTTCCAGAGCGCGAAGTCGCGCGCAGAATCCTTGTCGTATTCGTCTACATCGACGCGCGCGCCGTCCGTAATGCCGGTGAAGTCCTTCTTCGATAACTTGCCGTATTCTGGGAAGCCAGCGATACGGAAATACCAG
>JABDHA010000171.1 GCA_013285705.1 Acidobacteriota bacterium | reverse complement strand
TCGTGGGATATCGACCAAGACTTCCTCAGTACATGGCAGCAGTTCTCGAATGCACGCCGCATCGACCAGGACATTGAATGCGAAGGCGGCTGCGCCACACTGACCGACTGGCCACACGTTGTTCTACGCGAATATGAGGCCGTAGGCTGGGAGCACAATGCGGGTCCCACAATGGGCTGGAACGATCTGGATACGCTGGATGTGGGGGACGGCACACTCGATGGCCTTACCCAGGATGAGAAGCAGTCGGCCATCACACTTTGGGCCATGGTAAACGCGCCAATGTACTTGGGCGGCGACCTGACAAAGCTGGACAGCTTTGCCAAATCAGCCCTGAGCAACGATGAGGTTATCGCGATTGATCAGTCGGGGCATCCGGCTACTCAGGTGCGTGGTGGCTTCACGCCAGTCTGGGTCTCTGATACGGATGATGGATATGAATATGTGGCGCTCTTCAACCTGAATGCCTTTCCTACCAAGGTGACGGTGAAGTGGAACGACCTGGGTTTTGCCACTGCCGCTAGCGTGCGCGATGTGTGGAATCGGATCAACCTGGGCGGCTTCTCCAGCAGCTTCAGCACGGTTCTGGTAGGCCATGGATCTCGCGTGCTCAAGGTTCGGCGTGTCGGCACCGTTCCAGAACCGGAGGGGGCTGTTTACGAGGGTGAGTCGGGCACCTTTACCGGCACCGCTATCGTGAGCAACTGCTCGGCCTGCTCAGGAGGAGCCGAAGCCGGATTTCTGGGTGGTGCGCCGGGCACGGATACCGTCACCTTCAACAATGTGGAGGCCCCTCGCGCTGGAACTTACCTCATGGAGGTGGATTACCTCACCGAAGACCCACGCGCGTATGAATACAGCCTCAACGGCGGCCCAGCGGCGACGCTGAACCTGGGCGGAGGCAGCTTCAGCCTTCCGGCTTCCACCACTGTTCCGGTCACACTGAAGAAGGGGCTCAACACGATCACCTTCGGTAATGCCGGGACCTTTGCGCCGGGTCTCGACCGCATCATTATCCGTGGGAATGGGGACGCGATTCCCAGTGCATCCACTACCTATGAGGCCGAGGCCGCCACGCTGACCGGAACGGCCGGCGTGGGCGGATGTCCGTATTGCTCAGGAGGCGCGATTGTCGGTAGCTTTGGAGCAGGTGCGGGCAATAGCGTGACCTTTAATAATGTGACGGTTCCTGAAAGCGGCATGTACCAGCTTGAGGTGGACTATGCGACGCAGGGTCCACGCACTTTCTTCGCAACGGTCAACAATGGGACGCCGATCGAGCTTGACCTTAACGGCAGCACCTTCAGCGACCCACAGCCAATCGTGATTCCGGTGCAGCTCCATGCCGGGGTCAACGCTATTTCGTTTGGTAACCCTAATGCGGGTGGATTTGCTCCGGGGCTGGACAGCATTACTGTTGCTCCTATTGTGGGCACTCCGGACCTGAGTGCGGCGGTTACCGGCAAAACCGGACCCGCCGGCCTGCGTCTGTGGCAAGTTTCGCTGGCTAATGGAGGTAGCTCGACCGCAACACAGACGCTGCTGAACAATTTCACGATTGTTCCCAATGCGGGCAACCATGGCTGCAGGGCAACCGTTCTGCTGCCGATGCCGCTTCCAGTGGGACCGATTGCTCCTTCATCGACACGCTCGATTGAGGTGCCGATCTCCTTCGCCCCGGGATGCGGGAAGAGCGATACCTTTTCGGTGCAAGCGGTCTTCTCTGCGGGCAACGGAAGCGATGTAGGCACCTTGGCAGTCAGCAACGAAACTGAATAACTTTTAACCAGAAAAGCCGAAAGGGCCTTCTTTTGGGAAGGCCCCTTTGGTATTCACTGGCGAGCGCGCCAGACAACAGACCAACCTCGCCATCACAGTTCTCAAATACTTTGCTTTCGTTCCTTCCTGGCATGGGTTCCACTCATCACCGCTTTGAGAATCCAGTCCGCATCCGCTCTTCTCAGTATTTGAACAACATCGTGGAACAAGATCATCGACGGATTAAAGTTTCGGATACAACACATGCTTGGCTTTAAGTCGTTCTACAACGCCCGACGCGTCATCGCCGGGATTGAACTCATGCACATGATTCACAAAGGCCTTTGGTTTTCGCGAACGTTTTCACTCATTACAGATTGGACAACGGCCCAGCAGGTTAAGGACTTCACCGATACGTTGCGCGAGAACGGCCAGGACGGGCTAGAAGACCGTGAAGCCGAAGTTCTTGCCCGCCGCAGCGCCCGATTGTCCAAATGCGGTTCCGGCAAACTGCAATGGCAAGGCAAAGCGGGCGTCCGTGTCGGCTTTCTGCGCAATAAGACTGGCAGCTACGCACAGCGGGATAACTATAAGTGTGAGTAGCCGTCTTAACATTTTCAGTCCATCGTTTCTCGTGAATTCATCGCGTCGTCAGAACCCCGGCTTAGTTGTTGGCGTTCGCAGCCGATGCACTCATCTTCTGCATGACATCGTTAAGGTTGAAGCTGGCCGGTGTCTGTCGCGGCGGGAATTGTTGGAAGGATTGCAGCCATTGTGCGACATAGCCTACGCCGGGAAGAAGCATGTACGCGTGGTCCAGTCTCCAGTGGTCGTAGTCGATGCCTTCCTCTGGGCTCCGTTCGAAGGGGTCCGACTGCAGGTCTATCAGTTTAGGAAAGCGCAGCGTAACCAGAGGCTCCTCCCACACCGCGAGACCGTGAGCGCGCTGTTCCATGAAAACAAGCTTCCACTTGTCGTAGCGAAGCGCGGCCAGATCGCCGTCATCCGTCCAGTAGAGGAACTCTTTACGGGGGCCTTCCGCCGTCTCCCCCTTGAGAAATGGCATCATATTGTAGCCATCCAGGTGGACCTTGTAGGTCATGTCGCCAGCCTGGTAGCCCGTCAACAGCTTCTCCTTAACGTCGGGTACGCCCGCAGCCGCGAGCAGCGTAGGTAACCAGTCCTCATGCGCGCAGATGTCATTCACTGCTGTTCCGGGCTTGATGACTCCCGGCCAGCGAATGAGGAAGGGCACACGGTAGCCACCCTCCCAGTTGGTGTTCTTCTCGCCGCGGAAGGGGGTGGTTCCACCGTCCGGCCAACTCAATACCTCGGCCCCGTTGTCGCTGCTGAAAATGACGATGGTGTTATCCGCGATGCCGAGGTCATCCAGCTTCTTGAGCAAAACTCCGACATTGTCATCGAGTTCCTGCATACCCGCGCCATAGAAGCCGTATTTGGCGACCATGGCCTGGTACTTCGGCTGCAGATGGGTCCAGATGTGCATGCGTGTCGTGTTGTGCCAGATAAAGAACGGCTTGCCCGCCTTCACTGAGCGATCCATGTCGTCGAGCGTTGCGGCGAGAAACTCCTCGTCGGCGGTTTTCATCCGCTCGATGGTGAGCGGGCCGGTATCCTCACAGGTCTGCATACCCCATGCGCCAAAGCGTGGATCGGCAGGTGCCGGGTTGTCTGTCGCAGTAGCCTTGCATTTGAGAACGCCACGCGGGCCAAACTTGGCAGCGAATGCCGGATTCTTCGGATAATCCACATCTTCCGGTTCCTGTTCCGCATTCAGGTGATAGAGGTTGCCGAAGAACTCGTCGAAGCCGTGGACCGTCGGCATAAACTCGTTGCGATCGCCGAGATGGTTCTTGCCATTTTGAAAAGTCATGTAGCCGAGTGGCTTAAGCAGGTCGGCTATTGTGGGGTCCTGTTTCTGTAGACCAATGGGCGAGCCCGGCAACCCGACCTTGGTCAGGCCAGTGCGAATCGGACTCTGCCCGGTGATAAATGCTGAGCGCCCTGCGGTGCAACTCTGCTGCGCATAGTAGTCGGTAAACAGCGCGCCCTCTTTTGCCAACCGGTCAATGTTGGGCGTCTTGTATCCGGTCATGCCGCGGTTGTAGGCGCTGACATTCCAGTAGCCGACGTCATCGCCGAAGATGACAAGAATGTTGGGTTTTTTCTGAGCATTGACTTGCACTGCGGTGACTAACATCCACAGGCAAGCCATCCACCATACCCGGTTGTTTCTCATGATCTTTCCTTTGAGCTAGCGTCGACAAGCCTTTGCTGCGTTGGAATCGGTGCAGGTGGGCGGTCTGCAGAGATGTCGCAAATGAGCGTGCCCGCAAAACTGGAGCAGCTTGGTGAGCGGGCCCCAAGTATTTGTTTGCGTGCTCGCAACCGTAGTCCGCAATCGTGTGGCTTTTCTGATCAATTTTGCTCATAAGAGGTTAAATTCTGCGCACTATTGAGATCGGACGGCGCGGTTGAGGATCTTTATTTGAGGAGCCAAGCTACGCAGCGACTGCACTATAGGTTCGAACCCTCGGCCTCTAAGTATTTGCGAACGATCTGTTATGTTGCGTTAAAACGCATTAGAACCCTCCTAGAAAGACGTCAGCAAATGCAACACAACATAACCCGCAACACAACATAAGAGCTCACGCTCGATGACTACAGACTCGAAGCTGTGATTTTGGTCAAGCAATCCTCCGGGTCGAGTAAGGTATTCAGTCTTCAATTCGACTCCTCGATATCCGATAGCTCCATGTTAGAGATGTCTGTATAGTGGGCATCTCGGATACTTGGCAGCAGCGACTAATGTCACAAGCACTTCTCCGGATAGCCGGTTTTACGGCCACTTGCCGCAAATGTAGATTGACCTGAGCAACTCTCAGTGAGCCCATTGACGTGCTCCACTTATTGTGTCGATTGACAATTTTGCTAGTTGACTAAATGTGCTTCCGCGGACGACCCAGTCCCTGCCTGTCCTCGACAGAGGCCTGCTGCTGGTCTTCCGCGTTTGCGAAGGATCTCCCAACTGCTCCTTAGTTAGTCGAGGCTTTGGCAAGGTAAGCATAGGTGGTGACACGCTCAAAACGTGCTTTAGTTTTTTTAAGGCTCGCAAACAAGAAGGCGGGGAAGTTTGCGAAGCAAAATCGGAATCGCTTCTGGATTCTGCCATTATTCACTTCGGCTTTTCAGCTGGTGCTGTCCAGCCGGTGATTAACGTTAGGGGTGACGAGCTGTTTGCGGGAAGGGAGTTGATAAGAAAATGGTCGTCTCGCGAAACAGCGTACTGGGTGTCGGAAAAACTGGGGGCAATGATCCTAGATTGAAAAAGCACGCGCGGGGCAGCCGCCGATTTTGCTCGCGGATCAAACTCGACATCATCAACTTCCTGTCGGGCGCGACATAAAACAGGCGTCTTCCGTCATGCGCCCAGGTGGGCTGC
>JABDHA010000170.1:3637-5245 GCA_013285705.1 Acidobacteriota bacterium | reverse complement strand
CCACCACCGCCCCAGCCACCGCGTCCGCCGCCGCCCAGGAACATCCCCAGCAAGAAACCAATCAACCCCGAGCCGCCCGCACGCGCCAGAAACAAAATAACTAGAAAAATGACGATGCCGAAAATGATGAGTTGCCCAAGGCTCAGGCGAATTGCCTGCTGCTGCGGAGGACCGCGCCTATGCAGCGGTTGTTGCAGAGTTACACCCGCATCTTTGGCAATAATCTGCGAGATCTGACCCACCGCTACGGAAACTGCATCGTTATAATCGCCCGAGCGCAGGTAAGGAACCATCTGCCGCCCAATATCACCAACTCTCGAATCCGGCAGGATTGCCTCAAGTCCATAGCCTGTTGTAATCCACCGCTTACGATCTTGAACCGCCAGCAGGATCAGCACTCCCCGGTCCTTCTGGCCAATCTTCCATGCATCCCAAAGCTGGACCGAATAATCCTGAATGGGTTCATCATCCAACGTCTTGATCGTCACGACGGCAATTTGCGCATGCGCCTGATGATCCACCTGACCGCAGAGCAGGTCCAGTTCCTGCTTCGTTTCTGGTGACAACACCCCGGCAAAGTCGCTGACGTAATCCGTTGGCTTGGGCAGGTCTTTTACTGCCTCTGGCCATGCAATTGCACCATGAAAGGCAATCGCAAGCAGCAATATTGCTCCAATAGCCAGACGCTTACGGGCTAATACTAGCTTCATCGCCCTTATTCTACCTGTGTGAGCATAAAGAAAATGGTCAGGCATCATCTGCGGCGTGCAAATGTTGAAACAACCATCTAAACTTGGCAGCTAAGGGAGCTCCGTCATGCGCCGGCTTCTACTCATCCTTACTGCCATCCTATGCCTCACCTCTCTTGCGCCGCGCTCGTGGACACAAGCACAGAAAGATCCGCTCAATGAAGAGGAGGTCGATCAGGTGCGGGAATTTGGCGATCGCCCCAACGACCGCATTAAGCTCTTCGCGAAATTCATTGAGCAACGCATCACAGCCATCAAGCAGCTTTCAACGGAAAAGACCGCGGAAAATCGATCCGCACAATTGCGTGCCAAAATTGAAGAGTTCACCCGCCTCGCCGATGAACTGCAGGACAACCTGGATACCTACGACGGCGAGCACGCCGATGTTCGCAAGGCGCTGAAAGATTTGGTCCCGGAAAGCGATAAATGGGAAGCTGTTCTCCATCAGCCGTCTCCCGATCAGGGCTACGATTTCGCCCGTAAAACTGCGATCGAAGCCGCCAAGAGTGTGAGCGACCAGGTAAAAGACATTCAAAAAAGCCAGGAAAAATATTTCGCTGAACATAAGGATGAAGCCGGCAAAAACGGCACTGGCCCACAATAAGGCTCGCCAGGAAAAGCCGACCTCTATATGTGCTACGCTCAGATTGAGTGAACCCCGAGCTTTTGCGTTTGTTTGAAGAAGAATATCGCGCCATCCGTCCGCGCGCTCCCATTCCACCCATCCATATCCGCTTTTACCGCTTCACCAGTTTGAATACGACCATCCGTCTTCGCGAAGGACAGCTCAAGATTCATCTTTCAGACCTGCTCGAAGGCGCGCCGGAGCCTGTGCTGCGCGCTATCGCGCACATTCTGC
>JABDHA010000170.1:0-3627 GCA_013285705.1 Acidobacteriota bacterium | reverse complement strand
CATTCTGCTCGCTAAGCTCTATCGCAAGCCGCTCGACCCATCCCACAACACGCGGTATCGGCGCTTTGCATCAAGTGAATCCGTGCTGCGACAAACCGAGCGTATTCGCCAGATGCGCGGACGAAAGAAAATCTCGACATCCAAGGGCGACTATTACGATTTAGATGAAGTCTTTGAGGCGTTGAACACCCGGTTTTTCCATGGCCTGATGGGTCGCCCCTTGCTTACATGGAGCGAGCACAGGGCGCGTCGCCTGCTTGGCCACTATGATTCGGCCCACAATACCATCATGGTGAGCCGCGTATTCGACCGCAAAAATACGCCGCGTTACGCAATCGAATACCTGATGTATCACGAAATGCTGCACCTCAAGCATCCGGTCAAAGTGCGCGGCGGCCGTCGCTGTGTGCATCCACGCGAATTCCAGGCGGAAGAAAAACTCTTTCCGGAACTTGAGCAGGCCAAAGCTTACCTAAAGCAGCTGTAGCGAAATTCGATGTGGACCGTCATTCTGAGCCGAAGGCGAAGAATCTCAGCGATACTCATGTCGCCTCAGTTACTTTCTCAGTACAACAGCGCCAGCTTCCGTCTCGCCCCAAACGCATCCAGCGAAGCTCTCCACTCATCCGCAATTCTCGATGGATCGACTCCACTCATCAGCTGCTCAAGCACATGGTGATTCGCAAGCAGCGTATCGATACGCTCCAGCTTGTACTCCTGCGGGTAAAGCTTGTGCAGAGCGGACGCAATCTCAATTCCCAGTTCAGGAGAATCCAGCACATTGCGATCGATCACCAGCACACGCACTCCGTGGCAAAGCTGCCCGGCGTAGGGATAAGGCTTCTCTGGTGTGAAATCCACCGACAGAAAGCGCACTCCCGGCAGAAAGCGCTTGTTCAAATACTGAGCAAGCTTCCGCCCGTCGATCCACGGTGCGCCAAGTATCTCAAATGGAGTATCAGTCCCCCGCCCTACTGAAATATTCGTCGTCTCGACCAAGCCTAAAGCGGGATACAGCGTGGCTTCTTCCAAATCGCGCAAATTCGGCGACGGATTCACCCACATAAGTCCGGTCGAATCGTACCAGTCGCCGCGCTGCCATCCCTGCATCGCAACCACGGTCAACGGAGCATGCAACTTTCGCTCGCGATTGAAGTATCGCGCCAATTCACCCATCGTCATCCCATGACGTACCGGCAGCGGCATGTAGTGCACATAGCTTTCTGCACCTTCATCCGAAAGTGGCCCCTGCACAAACGCGCCACCCACTGGATTCGGCCGATCCAAAACAACAATGTCAGTGCCCGTCTTCGCAGCGGCCTCAAGAAAGTAGCCCATCACCGTTTCGTAGGTGTAAAAACGTACGCCCACATCCTGAAGATCAACGACCACTGCATCGAGCGATCGCATTGCATCGAGCGGCGGTCTTCTCTGCGCATCCGTCGCCCCGTACAGGCTGATAACGGGCAGTCCTGTCTGCGTATCGGTTGCGTTGCCGATATTCTCCGTATCCTCAGCGCCGCGAATGCCATGCTCAGGGCTGAAGAGCGTCTTCAACTCGATGCCATCAGCATGGGCAAGCACATCGATTGTCCTTCGGCCTTCAGCGTCCACACCTGTCTGGTTCGTCAGCAAACCAATGCGCAGACGACCGCCGTGCTTTTTCGCAAGCGCTCGAAGGTCGGAAAAATTATTTGCCTCCAGAACGTCGATCCCGGTTTTCACCTCGCCATTACGAGCGATCCAGTGCCGCATGCCGCTGAGCGATTCGTTATAGCCGGTGAGCTTTGCCGAAGGCTTCCCTTGGTCAGGAATAATTCCGAGCGCAATTGCTGCGGCATCGGCAATCTTTCCGCGCAGCGCCGTAACGCTCTTCGGCCCATTCGGATGCACGGCATTCGTCAGCACGATCACATAGGTGTCCGAAACAGGATCCATCCACAAGGATGTACCCGTGAATCCCGTATGCCCAAATGAACCGACAGGAAAAATCTCGCCGCGATTGCTCGAGTAAGGCGTTTCTATATCCCAACCAAATCCGCGCAGAGCCGTTCCGGTCGCAGGCTGCTCAGGCGTCACCATCTTCTGCAGCACGGCGCGGCCCACAGGAAAACGGCTCGGGCGTCCCGCGAGTCTGTCCAGCAGGTTTTGCGCATACACCGCAACATCATCTCCGGTGCTGAAGAGCCCTGCGTGGCCAGCCACACCGCCCATTCGCCGCGTTGTAGGGTCGTGCACCACGCCACGCAGCATCACACCATGTTCGTACTGCGTCGGAGCAATGCGGTCGCGCCACTCTTCTGGAGGAAGATAGCGAGTGTGCTGCAGGCCAAGCGGCGCAATGATCTTCTGCTGTACGTATTCATCCTCAGGCATCCCGGAAAGCTTCTCGACCAGCGCCCCCAAAACGATGAAGTTGATGTCGCTGTAAACGAATCGAACGCCCGCTGGCATGACCGGTTGAATCGCAAATGCCCGCTTGAATGCCTCAGCCTTTCCTTCCCACGGCTGCTCCAGTGAAAGATCGGGCGGCAATCCGGAATAGTGTGTCAGCAACTGGCGAATCGTAATGTCCTGCTTGCCATTCGCCGCAAACTCGGGCAGATATTTCGCTACTGGATCGTTGAAGCTGAGCTTACCCTGCTCGCAGAGCTGCATCACCGCAGTTGCCGTCATCAGCGGCTTTGTGAGTGACGCCATGTCGAAGATCGTGTCCAGGGTCATGGCTTCACGCATTGGCTCCAGCGAGCGCTCGCCATACGCCTTGCGGAATACCACTCGGCCGTTGTGGCCGATTTCCACCACAGCTCCGGGTATCTGATGCTGTTCTACTGCGTTTCCGACGAGTTCATCGATGCGTGAAAAGTCTGGTTGTTGAGCAAAAGCGCAGCAAGATATGAGCCCGTATACATAGACCAGAAGCGCAACCCTGCATCGGAACAGCTTCATCTACAACTCGCTCCTCATACTGTTACGTTTTCCAAACAGGCTCATCAGATATCCAAGCCCAAAGGTGACCAGAGCGCCAATTGCGACATACCAGGTCCACGCAATCTTCGGAAACAGAAATGAATGTCCGAAAAGAGTCATGGGCAATGGCGCACTCTGCCGCCAAAGCAACAGATTCAACACGCAACCAGCGAGCAATCCCATCATCGTCCCAGTTTCGTTCGCACGTTTTGTCAGGGTGCCGAGCAGAAATACTCCCAGCATCCCACCCCACAGTACCGACGCGATGGACAGCCCAATCTCCAGTACATGACCGCTGCCGCGGGAGACGATGGCCAGAGCCAGAAGAACCGCCGCCCACGCCAGCGTCATCAATCGTGAGAGCTTTGATTTTTTCTCCTCATTAACATCCGGGCGTCGCAATAGGTAAAAATCCACCATCGATGTCGATGCCAGCGAGTTCAACGCAGCACTTAGATTCGACATAGCCGCAGCAAGAATCGCGGCAATCATCAACCCGGAAATGCCAGCAGGCATTTGCTGAACAATGAAGATAGGAAAGATGCGGTCCGCGCTTGGCACATGCGGCATCTGTCCCGTCCGGCTGTAGTAGACAAACAATCCAGCCCCGATGAGCAGAAACAGTGTGAACTGCACCAGGATGACCAGTCCACTCGA
>JABDHA010000169.1:513-5249 GCA_013285705.1 Acidobacteriota bacterium | reverse complement strand
CGGTAAAAATCTGCATCACTCCCAGACGGTTTTTGTACCACTGGTTTCCGCCTACATGGAGCAAATATTCGGTCTCAGCTAGTCCGTTTTTTGCCTTAGCTTCTGCAATGGCATTGGAGGAGGCGGGTGAATAGTTCCAATTCAAAGGGTTATGGATCACCTTTGTTTTCGCGCGAATTCCTGGAGAAAGAGTTTCGAGATCTTCCTGCGTCTTGGTTGAGACACAGACTGCATGTGGAGCACGAGAGAGATTCGCGGCAATCCAGCGCTGAAGAATCTTTCCTGTCAGCCCAACATCTGTCGCAGGATAAACTCCCCGTGCCGAAAAGATCGCAAGCAGATCATGACAGGTAATCAATACCGGCTTCACTCCAGCGCATTTCAAATACATGGCATTCGAGTGATCACAAATGTGGATGATATCGGATTGAGCAGCTTTCTTACGGAGATAAGACGGCGCAAAAAAATACTTATCGATATATCCAATCCACTTCTTGACAGAACCCCGCAGAAAGGAAAACCCGCCAAGGATTACGGGAGGATACACGATGTCAACAGTATGCCCGCGCTTACCGAGTTCCTGCTTTAGCATATCCGCATAGCGAAGCATGCTCTGCTGTTTGTCTGGCGGGTAGTTGGAAATGAGCAGGACTTTCATTCTTATGGGAGAAACCTAAGCTAACACCGATCTGAATCTATCGTTCCAGGATAGAGTGATAAACAATACGGCCTGAAATGTCTGATCTCAGGCCGTATTGTTGTGGTGATCTTAGTTTACTTGGTGACGGGTGCGAGCATCTGGCTCTCGATCCACTCGTATGTCTTTGCCATGCCATCTTTCAGGCGAATGGATGGCTCCCATCCGAGATGATCAAGAATTTTGGTGTTATCGCTGTTGCGGCCATTTACGCCCTTCGGAGCGTCGAGCTTGTAAGTCCGCTTGAGCTTGATACCTGCGATCTCTTCGACGATATCGACGAGTTGGTTGATGGTTACGAGCTCACTGCTGCCAAGATTGATCGGCTCATCAATGTCGCTTTCAAGAATCGCCTGGGTGCCTTTGGTGCAGTCATCGATATACATGAAGCTGCGGGTCTGATGACCGTCGCCCCAGATTTCGATCTCATGCTTGCCGGAAGCCTTGGCCTGGATCACCTTGCGGCACATGGCAGCCGGTGCTTTTTCGCGGCCACCGTCATAGGTGCCAAGAGGGCCATAGACATTGTGATAGCGTGCGACGCGGGTCAGAAGACCGAAGTCTTCTTCAAAGTGGCGGCACATGCGCTCGCTGAAGAGTTTTTCCCATCCGTAGCCGTCTTCGGGCAGAGCGGGATAGGCATCTTCTTCCTTGAGGGCTACAACGTCGGGAGTCTTCTGCTTGTCGCCGTTATACACACAGGCCGAAGAGGAGTAGAAGAAGCGTTCTACGCCGGAATCCTTGGCGGCCATGAGCATATGCGTGTTGGTAAGCACACTCAACATGCAGAGCGCCTTGTTATTCTCAATAAAGCCCATGCCACCCATATCGGCAGCTAATTGAAACACAACCTGGATGCCATCCGTGGCCTTATAGCAATTAGCCTTATCCCGCAGGTCGAGCGAAAGATTTTCTACATCCTTAGTTTTCTGATACCACTCGTCGAGAGGTTTCACATCGACTGCACGGACAACATTGACTCCGTTATCTAACAGCGCCTTTACAAGATGGCCACCAATAAATCCGCCACCACCACAGACGACCACCTTCTCATTGGTTAATTTCATAGTTCGCTCCCGGTGCAAGCTTAGATTCAGATCTGCAATAATTTGTTTTCGTCGCTTTGTAAGAATTAATGTGATGAAATTTAAACACTTATTATTGTTCTTGTTTCAAAGCTGGGATGAATGCTCTCATCACGCGTAGCTTGCAGAATGTAGATGAAAACGAGGAGATACAATTTGCGCGTAAAGCGCACAATCTACTGGATAGATTGTGCGCTCTGCGTTGATGAATAGTCAAGCAAAATTATCCAGCCTAAGTTGCTTCCCTGCACCCGATGTAAAAGTCACTCGAACAGTTACAGATAACGTGTGCGTGTTGTCCCATAAAGGCGCTCGCATCAGGGCAGCTTGCGAGAGATTGCTGCGTCTCTGGTTTGCACTGCTCCCGGTCTGCCAACACTCAGATAGGTAAAACCCCGCTGGATCATGGTGGTTGCATCAAAAAGATTTCGTCCATCGATGACGATCGGATAGCGCAATGTGTAATGCAGGCGATCCAGATCAAGCTCAGCGAATTCCTGCCAGTCGGTCAGAATCAAAAGAGCGTCCGCATCGCTGGCAGCTTCATAGGCGTCCTTTGCATAGGTCAGGTTTCCGGATGGAGGCAATACCTGCTTTGTTCTCTCCATTGCCGCGGGGTCGTATACCGAAAGAACGCATCCCTCTTTCACGAACTGCCCGATGAGATCGATGGCCGGTGATTCGCGAATATCGTCTGTCCCACCCTTGAAGGCAAGGCCGAGGACACCGAGCTTCTTCCCGCGGAATGTCCACAACGCGGAGCGCACTTTCTGAAAGAAGCGCCTCTTCTGTTCGGCATTGATGTTCTCGACTTCACGCAGCAGTCCGAACTCGATGCCCAACTGCTCCGCTACATAGCGGAAAGCAGCAACATCTTTCGGGAAGCAGGAGCCACCATAACCGATTCCCGCTTTAAGAAATTTTGGCCCGATTCTTTCATCGGAGCCAATTCCCTTTGACACCTGCTCCACATCTGCGCCTACTGCTTCGCAGATATTGGAAACCACGTTGATAAAAGAAATCTTCATCGCAAGGAACGCATTCGATGCGTGCTTGATGAGCTCCGCGGCTTTGGTAGATGTCTGAAGCAGCGGCGGCGGTTCTGCTGTTGTACGAACGCCGGGCACTGCATCGGCAGATTGATAGTATTTGCCGGAGGTCAAGGGCTCATAGATGGCGCGCAGCAGATTTCCCGCGCGGTCTGTATCGACACCGATGACGATTCGGTCTGCATGGAGGAAATCCACAACAGCCGTGCCTTCGCGCAGGAACTCCGGATTGGAAGCCACGTCAAAGAGTTCACGCGGAACACCATTGCGTTCAATCACACGGCTGATCCATTCATTCGTGTAAACGGGGACTGTACTCTTTTCGACGATGATTTTGTATTCGGTAATCGACCGGGCTATCTGGCTTGCCACGGCGTCGACATAGGATAAGTCGGCGCTGCCTGTCTGGCTCTGCGGTGTTCCGACAGCAACAAAGATAGCCTGCGCTCTCTGCGTTGCCGCATGCAGGTCTGTCGTAAATTCGATCAACGCATTGCAATGGCGATCTAACAATTCCGGCAGATACTCTTCATAGATCGGCACTTTGCCATCGCGGAGCATCGCAATTTTTGATTCGTCATTATCCACGCAGATCACACGATGGCCAATTTCCGCGAAGCACACGGCGGCAACCAATCCGACGTATCCCGAGCCTACAACAGCGATTGTGATTTGTTCATTCATAGAATCGTCCACCATACATACTCATTCTTTTATTGCAGTGTTTTGTTAGAGACAGATCAAAATCTATCTCGCCTTTCTACCTGTTGCGGCAACATATTGTTCAAATATCTTACCAATAGCGACGGCGGCGCCTCCCATGGAGTAGCGGGCGGTAAAACACGCTGATGCTCTCTTCGCCATCTCCTCGCGCTGATCGTCCGGTAGTGCTAGCCATTTCCGCAACAGGCTGTGCGTACCTTCTACTGTATCTGCTTCCACCATTCCGGCACCGTCCGCGACCACGTCTTGCCAGATATTCACCTTGTCTGTGATAAGGACTGGCTTGCCGCAGGCGAGCGCTTCGGCAACAGAAATGCCAAAGTTCTCCTGATGTGACGGCAGGATGAATGCTTCCGAAGCATAAAACGCGCCCCATTTCGCGTCCTTCTGGAGCAGTCCCGGCCAATGAATTCGATCGGCGACTCCTGCGCGTTGCGCCTGCTTTTCAAGCGTAGCCTTCAGCCCAACCTGATCGGGGCCGGCCATGACCAGATGAAGCTCAGGCTCGGCGGAAGCGATACGGGAAAATGCCTCAATCAGCAAATCGCATCCCTTCTTCTCGTGAATGCGCGCCATGAAAAGCAGAAAGCGATGGTTTCGCGCCTCCGGGCAGGCCGCGAAGAAAATTTCCTTTTGCGCTTCGGGATCGCCGCCAGGACGATTTGTTCCATACGGTACGACGACGCCATTCCACTTATTGGGGCGGAAGCTCACGATCCCCTGTTCTTTTTCTGTCTGCGTAGTAAACAACACGGCCAAAGCATCGCGCAAGACCGGATATTGAAATGGACGCCAGTACAAAACTTTTTTCAGATGCTTGAGCGGGTACGTCTTTTGAAACCATGGATCGAGCGCACCATGAATAAACACCGCATAGGGCACCTTATTCCTGACCGCGCGCCACGCTGCAAAGCTATTATATTGCCAGATTCCATTGATCACGACAGCGTCGTAGCGACCCACGTTCTCTCGCAGCCACGGTAGCAGGGTGGCTGAATATGCATAGACGGACTTTACCGGGCCGAATGCATATACCTTGAACGGCAGCTCCTTGATGAAGGCCTCGTCTGGATCATCCAGAGACGCAACTTCCAGATGGAATCTGGCAATATAATAGCTTTGCAGCGTGGCGCGCGGTCAGGAATAAGGTGCCCTATGCGGTGTTTATTCATGGTGCGCTCG
>JABDHA010000169.1:0-503 GCA_013285705.1 Acidobacteriota bacterium | reverse complement strand
CTGCCTCAATCCCTCCGGCGGTCCGCCATGCTTGAGGGAGAGCGAATAAATGACATGCAGGATGCGTAGCGAGAAAGGCTTTCTACGCGCGTGCGATGCCGCCTGCGCGAATTTGGTGCTGTCATTTACAGTCGATAAGCTCATGGATGAAATGCGTGCCTCCCTTATTGCACACGAACGTTATACGGGACGGCCTTTGGCGTTCCTTTGTATCTGCAGTCTACGCACCAATTTCAGCACCCGAACCGAAGCTAAGAAGAAGCACAAGGAGGCACCCTGAAACAGGATGACTATCTGGTTTCCATCGAAGCATCTCGGTGACTCCAATTTAAAAACGATTCCGGTCGAATGTTGCCCTGGTAGTTGGCACCCGTATCTGAAAGCATATTCGCGCTATTGGTTCGGGTTAGCGTTGTCTTCCATCTGCTGCAGAATCGGGTTGTGCCATTTTTTTCTTTTAGACCGCTGGTCGCTTAAATTGTGTTTCATCAATCTCGCCTCGT
>JABDHA010000168.1 GCA_013285705.1 Acidobacteriota bacterium | reverse complement strand
CTCGATTGTGCGCGCCTTCTGGATGTTGAAGGTGTCGTCGTCGAAGAAGAATTCCTTTACATGCGGGAAGAGCTCCTTCGCATGCGCCATTTCGGCGGCAACGTCGTCACTCGACCGCTTGCGCCATGCGTGGCCCGAGAGTGTCTGCGGCCAGAGGCAGAAGGTGCACTGCGCCGGGCAGCCGCGCGTCGAATAAAGCGAAACGTATGGGTGCAGCAGGAACGGGACGTTGTATTTGGTGACGTCCATGTCGCGCGCGTAGATGTCGGTGACCCATGGCATCGCATCCAGGTTGTCGACCTGCGGGCGGTCGGGATTGTGCACGACCTTGCTGTCCTTGCGATAGCTGATGCCCAGAATCTCGTCGAGCGGCTTGCCGTTGGCGTATTCCACGACAGAAAAATCGAATTCGCGGCGGCAGACGAAGTCCAGTACCTCGCACTCATTCAGAGCGCGGTCCGGGGAAGTGGTAACCGGAGGTCCGACGAAGGCGATGCGAATCGACGGATTGGCCCGCTTAATTGCCTCCGCCAGTTTCTGGTCGCCCGTCCAGCCAGGAGTGCTGGTGAAAAGGACGAGAAACTCATAGCCTTTGGCGATTTCGATGGTTTCTGGCGCCGAGATGTGGTGCGGCGGCGCATCGAGCAGCCGCGACCCTTCGAGCATGCCCGCCGGATAGGCGAGCCACACGGGGTACCAGTAGGATTCAATCTCACGCGTGGCCGGCCAGCGTGAGCTGGCGCCACCATCGAAATTCTCAAACGAGGGCGGGTTTAGAAACAGTGTCTTAAGGGGCATAGCGTATAACCTAAGTGTAACATCTGGAGTGGGTTCAGACCGTCCCTGAGGTGCCGTCGCGGATACCATCCAAGCTCCGTCGCGACGTATCGTCCTCCATAGCAGGCACTTACGGGAGTCGGCCTGCAGCGCAGTTTCTGGAGATTATTTTCCGCCTGATTTCGCCCAGTCTTCGATGTCGCCGGTGGAGCGCAGCAAACTCAGTTCCGCTCGTAGAACCGCATAATTTGCGTCGAGCACATCCTCATAACGGAGACGCTCTTCAATGCGCGCCTGCAGCTCATCTTTCGGGCTTCGGGGAGGGACATTTGCCGAGCCGCTGCCGTCGGTGAGTTGTGTCGCAATCGCATCCAGCTGATCCTGTGCCAGCTCTGCCTGTAATTGTGCGACGCGCTGTTGCGCCGCCAATTCAGTCAGGCTGTTATGCAGCTGGAAAATCTGCTCATCTGTCGTATCACGCGCCTGGTCGGCCTGAGCCGAGGCGCGCGCGAAATCGGCTGCAGACCGGCGCTCTCTAGCCTTGATCGCAGCATCGAAAAGCGTAACTTTGATCTGAACGCCGATATCGAAGTTGTTGTATTGGAAGTGCTGATAGAACTCGTTATAGTTGTTGAATTTTGCAAAGAGGCTGTAGTTGCCCCCGGCATAAAATTGCGGCCGGAAGATCTGCCGGGCATCCCCGAAGGACATGTACAATTTCGATTTCGCATTGGCCTGTGCTGCCTGCACTCCGGCATTCTGCATCGTCGTCTGCAGTTTTCCTTCGTTCTCCGGCAGAATGCGCGGTGCTGAGGGAATGCTGTTGGTATTCGTGACAAAGCTTGCAGCCGGCAAACCGGTGAGATGGGCTAGCTGCTGACGAAGCATTTCAGTGTCGTTCTGCAAATGAATTCGTTGCAGATCGATGCGCGCCGATGTCAGCTTCGCCCTCGTAAGCTCCATCCGGCTTTCGACTCCAGCAAGCACGCGGTCTTCTTCGATGCTGATCAGTTTGTCCGCATATTCCTTTTCCTGATCGAGCGTGGCGAGAGTCGTCTGTGCTTTATTCAGCTGAATGTAATCGAGCGACGCATCGAGGACGACCTGTTCGCGAGCGTCCTTCAGGCTGAACTCAGCGGATTGTACCGCCGCCCGCGCGGACCGGATGTAGTCCGGTTGGGAAAACGTGTACAGCAGCGATTGCGAGCTTACGTTAAAGACGGAGGGCTCGCCAAGCGGAAAGCCGTAAGAATATCCGAGGCTCGATCCGAAATTGACGTTCGGAATATAAGCGTCTTTTGATTCCGTCAGGCCGGCGGCAGCGCGCAGCACATCCGCCTGTGCTATGCGTACGGTGGTGCTGTTGCGCAGAGCCATGTCTACCACGGTGTAGAGGGAAACCTGCGCTGTTGCACTCAGGGATGAGAGCAGGGCAACAGCGCTCAGGGCGATCCATCTGCAACGTAGTCGTTTCAACCGGCAACCACCTCGTGACAAACTGCAAATCTCGATTCTATTCACTTCCAGAATGATTTCAGTTCTGGCGTTACCTGCCACTGTTTGTGGGCCCGTGCGTACCAACCTGGTAATCCTTAGCCAGTTCCTGCGCTGCGGCGAACTGCTGCTGGGCCCCTTGCGGATTTCCCAGCTGGTCCAGCAGTTTACCCAGCTGAACCTGTGCCTGAAATGCGGGAGCGTCTTCTGATTGGTTTGGCGACGCCAGATACTGTTCGAGCAACTGACGCGCGAAGGGAAGATCGCGGCCTGCCTTGATGAGGACGGATGCGCCATCAGCCAGTGCCACGTCATGCTGCGTATCGGCGGCGGCTCCGGAGTGCACTGCGCTGATCATGTCGTCCCAACGCTGGCGGTGGCGATAAAAGGACGCCAGATCCATCCATGCGCCGGCAGGGTCCTTGGTTGCTGCAATGGCCGCTTTGTATTCCTCTTCGGCGCCTACGTAGTCCTTTCTGCCCTCGGCCATGCGGGCGCGTATGTAGTGCGCGCGGTCGGGCGCGAAAGCATCCAGTTGCTGCGCCACCTTCACCGCCTTGTCCAGTCCACCGCCCACAATAGCAGGCGCCTCTATGTAGAATTCGCCCAGATCAGAGAGCGCATCGGCATTGTGCGGATCGAGGCTGGCGGCCACCTCGAACTCCTGATGGATCTGCTTGGCCATTTTGAAGGCCGTGATGAAGGAGACACGGTCAGCCTTCTCGCCCATTGCCCGCGCCAGCCATAGATGGAAATCGCTGTTTCCGGGCGCCAGTTTGACGGCCGCCTGGCAGGACTTGACCGCCTCGTTCCATCGCTGCTCCTGCAGGTAAATGCGGCAACGCAGATTATGCGCCTGGGCATTCTGCGGTTCCGATGTCAATACCTGATCGAGAGCCTGCAGGCCATGATCGGCCCGTCCGTGGTTCAGGTCGAGACGCACACTGTCGAGAATTTGATCCGAAGGCACATCTGCGTGAGCCGCGGCAACGGAGCAGGACAGCAGGCAAACTATGAAGATTCGAGAAAACACGAGCATTTACCGCACAATCTTTACCGCGACACCGTCGGTGATCGGCTGGCCATTGGTCGTGCCAAGCGCGACCGTGTCGCCTTCTTTGAGGCCAGAGAGAATCTCCACCTGAGTCAAATTGAATGAGCCAACCCTCACCGGTGTGCGGCGCGCCGTATTCTTCACCACGCGATACACATAGGACTTGCCTTGTTCGGTATGCAGCGCATCGCGCGGAACGTTCAGCACATCCGCGACATCTGATGTCGTCACCGTGACAGTTACGTTTGTGTTGGGCAGCAAGGTGCCATCCGCATCGTCAATGGTGATCAGCACCTGTCCGACATTGCGGGTTCCATAGGTGATGATGGTTGAAGGCACGCGTTCCACATGGCCGTGCCATTCCTTGTCCGGCATGGCGTCCCATTTGATGGAGATGGGCATACCTTGACGAATCTTTCCGATCTCCGGTTCGTCGAAGTAAGCCCGCACCTGCATCTTTGTCAAATCCGCCATTTGCAGCAGTCTGTCGCCCTGAGATACGAATTCCGACTGAGAAACCGGGATGGAATACGCTGTCCCGGCGAATGGCGCTCTCACGTTTGCCTGATTCACGACTTCCTGCGCGGCAGCATAGCCAGCCTGGGCATCATCCAACGTCGCTTTGGCGTGGGCGAGGTCTGGTGCGTCGTAGCGGGAGGACTTCCTTTTCTCAAGGAGCGCCAGGGAATTGTTTGCGGCTGTCAGGCGGTCCTGCGCCGCAGAGACCTCAGCCTTGGATGAAGCTCCCTGTGCCTGTAACTTCTGGAGCGCAGCCAGGTCACGTTGCGCCTGATCGCGATCCATCTGGGCTTTGGTTAAGTCTCCGTTCAGCGACAGCCGCTCTTCCTGCGTGCCGCCTTTCGTCATCGCGTCATAATTGGCCTGCGCGCCCCGCAATGCTGCCAGCGCAGTGGCAAGCTTGGAAAGCGCGTCGCCATCATCCATTTGTAAAAGCAGCTTGCCTTGAGGGACCTTATCGCCCTCATGCACATAAAGCCTCTTTATCACGCCTGGAAATGGGGCATGCGCCTCAAAGTTCGCGGTAGGTTCGACCTTGCCATTCGTGGAAGTCGTGCTCTTGAGACTGCCGCGATCCGCGGCCGCAACGCGTATGGGCAGCGTGGTGCGCGTAGCGAGGTGCACGAGATAAAAGACGAGAAGCAGCGCAATCGCCACGCCCGTCCAAATCCATGTGGTACGAGTTGTCGTTTTTCTTGCTATCGCCATCTGGAACCGTGAGTCAGTATATAAGACTCCGTGAGATGCCCGTTCGTAGCAGGAAATATACCTGCTTCAACGCGAGAGAATCCGCGAAGCTATGTGCGCCCGGATCATGTGCCATACAATAAAAATATGGCGCTTTCCGAACGATACACTGACGAGCACGCCAAAGCGGGGCTCGACCACTCTTTTCCGGACATTGAAACGTGGAAGAACCAGTTTCCTGCCTACGAAATCGTCATCGACGATCCCGAGTTTACCTCCGTCTGCCCGAAGACCGGCTTGCCGGATTTCGGCGTCATCACGCTACGCTACATGCCTCGCGAGCAGTGCCTGGAGCTGAAGTCCTACAAGGAATATCTTTTCTCGTATCGCAACCTGGGCATTTTCCAGGAAAACGTAGTCAATCAGGTGCTTGAAGACGTGGTCAAGTCCTGCGATCCGGTATGGGCTGTCGTCAAAGGCGATTTTCGTCCACGCGGCGGAATATCCACCATCGTCGAAGCACGCTGGCCGCGTCCAAAAACCGAATAACATCCTGAGATCAAAAAAAGAACTGACGGCTGATATCATGCGCTCACCGCATGCCCGCATCCATTCTTCGTAAATCGGCGAGACCATCGGCAGCGCAGACCGCCGGGCTTGCGCTGTTTCTGCTGACCTGTCTCAATCTCTTCAATTTCATTGACCGTTATGTATTGCCCGGCGTGCAGCCGCTGGTGCAAAAGGAATTCGGCGTCAATG
>JABDHA010000167.1 GCA_013285705.1 Acidobacteriota bacterium | reverse complement strand
TATGGACACGAACTACATCCGCATGCAGTCGCACCGGTAGATATGGATTGTCGGCTTCGGGTTGGTCGCGGCGATGCAGACGGTTTTCGTCATGCGTGCAGAAGGCATGCACCACGCATGAGTGTAACTGTTCGTGACAACGGTCCTTCGTGGCTGCCGTGGGCTTTGGCGACGACGCTTGTGCTGCGACCCGGCGCCGATTCCCACCGGTGAAATTGAGGCCCTACGTGACGTGGCTGGCGCACGTCGCTGCTGTGCCAGCATCGGATTGATCTTCGCCGCTTGGACTACGTTGGCTGGAAGTGCTATTCAATCCGTATGCCAACTCTTCGGCGCCAGGCCTTTCGCGCACCTGTGGTTGAACAAGTTCTACAGCGGGATTCTCTCATCCCTGATCCTGTACGCCGTAATCCTCGCGGTCAGCTATGTGTCGGATTCCAGAGTGCGCTTGGCCTTTCAACAGACCGAAACCGCGCAGCTTAACGAGCAGCTCTCGAAGGCCCAACTCAATGCTCTCGGACAGCAAATCGAGCCGCACTTTTTGTTCAATACGCTCAACACTGTCGCCGTGCTGGTAAGTGAGGGAAGGAATGATGTTGCGGTAAGCATGATTGCCGGGTTGAGCGACTTTCTGCGTCGAGTTGGAAGGTTGCTCTAAAACTCTGATCAATAATAAAAAGTTATTCCTGATTTTGTTCTCCGGTCGTGGTGGGTTGATTTGGTGGGTTAGGCATCAGGCGGAGCCAGCCTTCGCTTCCGGTTACGGGGTCGATAGGGAGAATAGCGTCCTGGGTGGCATTGACGACTTTGTCTTCGGCCCAGGCGGTGATCGTAGCGCGATGATCCCAACTCCACGAGCCAAAAGATTCAACGGCAACTGGCATCTTAATGGTCTTGGGATCGACAAGGACCGGGCCGAAACGAAAGGTCGGGGAGATGTTGGCGAGTCCAGTCGCAATCCATGAACGGCGGAAGCCAATGTCTTTGCGCGGGAGAAGGCCACCGGTTCCGTGAACCAGAGCCTGCGGCTCGACTAAGAGGGTCAGCTTAATTTCCTGATTGGGACGGATGGTCATCAGTCCCGAATCATTGACATAAGGATGATTGACAGGAGCGCGACCCTGCGCTGGCGGTGCTGCGGTAGTGCCGGAGGTAACGTCAGTGCCAAGGTCGTCGGCGAACTGCTGATAGTAGTCGTCGACAGAGTTGATCTGTTGGAGGAATCCCTGTCCCGGGCCGACTTCACGGGCGAATCCTGCAACAGCGGCATCGGAACAGTAAAAGGTGCGGTAGTCGTCGTTGATAAAGTAACCGAGCAAACCATCCTGCCAATGCTTGAGTGCGCCCAGGCGCAATGGCAGTGCGATTTTATTGATGACATCCGGCGTGATGGGCTCTTGCACTTCGAGCCGGACGCTGGCACGGACCACGGCAACAGGATGCCCAATGAGGAGTGAGAGATGTTCGTCGCCATGATGTCCGAAGGGATCGACACTCCAGAGAGTGGAGTCGATAATGCGGAGAAAGGCGCTGAGGGCATCTTCGCGCGCGCCTTCTCCAAGGTCAGCATCCGCAGTGCCCCAATCGAGCAGACCGCGTGCGATTCCGCCAGAGAATTGGTTGCTGATAGCGCGTTCTGGAGTCTGGCCTACCGTCGAAGGAAGGCCCGGAGAATCTTCCCAAACGACTCCCGCAACTGCGTCGGGACGCAAAACACCTTGATTCTGGCCGTTGGCATCGAAGAATTCGAGCGCACCGTCGAGATGATTAGGAAGGACAAATCCGCAAATTGGACTGATCGTGGAATTGGCCTGAACAGCTCCCTTAGAATCTGTAGCTCCGGAAGCATCAGAGAATCGCAGCCAGAGGCGCGAAGGCGACGTGAAGCGCGGCGGCAAAAGCTGCAGGTTAGGATGGTTATCCAACTCCATCGGAATGGACGCATTTATGAGCGCAGGATTGACGGAGGATTGATCGCTGGAACCTGCAAGGTCAAGCGTCTGTCCGAAACCATCGACAAGGCGTAGACGAACGATAAGGAGAAATCCCGCACGCATTGGGAAAAACGGATTGGGAACAGGCTGGCCATCAGCGAGCGTGGTGGTTCCATCGCCCATGATGCCTCCACGAAGCTGCTGGTGGAAGGCGTCGAGCGCTCCGCAGAGCACGTCCATGTTCTCCAGCGCGGATGCGATGTCATTAAGTTCAGAACGGTCGATCTGCGAAATATTTCCTGCACCTCCCGTTGTTCCAGTGGTTCCTGTAGTGGTTGTTGCTGCCGCTTTGAATTGCAGCGACATGGTTTGCACCTTACTTAGGATGCTCTGTGAGTACTGTGAGAGAAAAGCTTCACGCTTGCCTGGATCGATGGATCCAGAGCCTCCGGAGAGCGCGGCCTGCGTGAGGCTTTGGCGAACAGCTGCGGCCACCGTGTCTGCGATTCCAGCAGTAAGATGAGCGCGACCTTTTAACGTAACGCTCTGTGCATCTGACGAAGGCAGGTTATTTAGATTGGGAATGAAGTCGTTTTCATCGAGGTTCCAATCGTCAACACCATTCGCAGAAGGCACGTACTGAACTTCCCAATCAAGATGAATCGGCGCCCAAGGTTGACGCGGCATGGTAACGGCGACGACAGAAGGCAACGTTCCGACATAGCCACTGTTGATGAGCAATGGACCATGATCGACGCGGGGATCGCGTGTCGACCACCAGGCAGTCTGCTCGACAACGAAATTGTGTGCAAGCTGCTGTGCGGAAGATGAGACACTCGTGGTTGCAGCGGCCCTAACATCTGGTTGTGCTACAGCGGTAGTTTCGCGAATACCTTGGATCATCCACTGCGATTGCTGTGCAGCCACGACAGAGGCCCCAGGATCCAGAAGAACAGTTTCAAGCAGAAGGTCCTGACATTCGGGTGGAACAGAGCCATTTTCAATACCGCTGGTGAGCAGATCATCACCTTTTACGGACGGGCGGATGGGCGTTCCATTGGCCCGGCAGGCAAGCTCGGTAATAGTAAAGCCAGTGAGTCGGCATGAGAGGGTACCATCAGAGTTGTAGCGTCCGTCTTTGCCAGAACGAAAAGCACGTGCTCCTCCTTGAATGAGAATGACAGGATCTGACGGTTGAAAGAGACGTGGGAAAGCACGTTGCACGCTTTCGTAATGGCCGGGCGTTTGAACAGGTTGCGTGAAGTTATTCTGATGCAGGTATTGCAGAATGCCCTGGATACTGGCATTCGCGGTAACTTCACTGAATTTTGCGGTCTGGGCTCCGAGGCTGTAGACATGACCTATGTCGCTGACTGGGGCGGTAGATGCTGTTGTTGAGGAAGGCGCAGTGGCACGGTCGACAAATTTCGGCGTTGCACCGGCGATGGTTTTTGCCGCTGCGGTTGCACGATGCGCGGTGACGGCTTCGTTGGAAAAGATTCCAGTGTTGGCTGGCGCTGGAGATGTGGGAGTAGCGGGATTTTCAGGGGGCATGGCTGGAATCCAGATCTGTTCGGTTTCCGAGCCTCCATCGCGAGAGAAAAAAGCACTGGCTTGCAGCAAGGCATCTGTGCGCGCAGGGCCGTCAGGCAGATCGAAATCGGAGAGCGAACCGAGGATGAAGGCTTCGAGCATACGGGCTTCGTCAGGATTATTGCGAGCCTTGGCAACCAGCGAAGCGAGGGCATCGGTCTGCGTGGTGCCAACCATCACATTGATGTCGCTCGCTTTTGGGGGACCTCCGAATTCACCTTCGGCTACGCCATCTTCCAAATATTGCGCAAGGACACCGTTGGACATGCCTTCCCATCCAATGGTCGGCCAGCCGATGCCGACAACGGCTCCGTGATAGAGAGTCAGCTCCGGCCACCAGCTTCCGTTGGTTTTGTATTCTCCACCAAGAGGATGACCCGAAGGATCGAGCGCGGCGGGTTGCCATCCAGCCTCGGCAGCAGGAGACGGCGTCCAACTTTGCGCGCTAACACCAGTGCCTGGAAGAGTCGGAGTAGCGACATTGGGGTGCGACGAAACTGTGGTGTTGGCAGCGGTGACAGGTGGCGTGGGATTGCTTGGCGTAGCAAGCTTATATGTGCCAACAGCGACGGCTTCGCGCGTTTGCAGACCAAGCTGCGTGACAGCGGAGATGTATTGCCACGCTTTGCTTTGGGATTGCTCTAGCTCATTATCTTCGAGCTTCCATTGATATGCGGCCATCGTGGCGTAGAAGTCGCTTAAGGATGTGATCGATTTCGCACTGAGAGGATCTTTGTCCGTGTTGGAGTACCAGCCACAGACAAGGTAAGCGAGAGGCCCTTGGCGGATATCGGAGAGCGAGTCGTAGAAACCGAGACGGTTTTCGACATTATCGTAGTATGCAGACCATGCAGCATCGCCGCATCCCATGGCGGTGATCTCATCGGTGGAGATGTCGCTGGGACCAGTCTCAGTCCACTTAAATAGCGGGATGGGTTGCGGCAACGTACCGTCTTTAGGGTAGTCGCCTGCTCGGAGCACCCAGCCTTCAATCGCGCGCCGCTCATTGATAAGTCCGGAAGGATAAAAGCGGACGACAAGCCAACGATCTGGGATAGCAGGAAAAGTCACATCGCTGCCACTGGCTTGTCCGCGTGTGAGAGCATCGGGTAACGCCCAGTGCAGATAAACACCTGGAGGCCGCGAGCCGTCCTTGTTCGTGAACGGAGGCGGAAGCAGATCGCGTCGATTGGCAGTCGTGGCGTTATCTGGCGGGTCTTTCATGCGGCAATCTGCCCATACGGTTTGCGCGGCATTAGGGCGAATGACGAGTGCATCGAGTTGAACGGGAACAAGAACACGCGGTGTACGCGGGATGAGTGGAGACCACGTAGCAACCGTGCGCGGAGTGATGCTGTGCGCAATAGTAGAACTGAACATGGTCTGAGCCGCTTTGGAAGTCACGTTAACTGCCATGATGTTCCTCCGTTCTTTCTGCGACGGGGTTCTCGACCGGGTTCGGATTGATGACGGGGCCAACCTGCGCGGTGGATAAAATCTTCTGATAAGCGCTCTGGATGGCGGCGACCTGCACATTGGCGCCGATCTTGATAGTGCCGGTAAAACGGCCTCCCGTACTGCCGCCCTGTCCTTCTCCGGCGTGATCAACAGTGCCTTCGAAACGCTGTCGCCACGGTGGTTGTAAAACTTCCTGCGCAAAGCTGGCACTTCCGGTCTGTTGCGGCATTGGCTCTGGAAGAGTTTTTGCGGATTCGGATTGAAGCGCATCGCGCAGAGCGGTGATACGTATCACGCGTCGATTGGAGGATCGGACAGGCACTGGGATGGTGATGGGTTCATCCGCGACCCAGCCTTCCGCAGCGTTGTTCGTTTGGGCTTTAATCTG
>JABDHA010000166.1 GCA_013285705.1 Acidobacteriota bacterium | reverse complement strand
AAAGTTTCTTCTACCGAAGGATTTGGCGCCGAGGTTGTGCTGCACGGCGCGAACTATGACGAAGCCTGTGCAGAAGCGCTGCAGCAGGGTGAAGCAGATGGCATGACGTTTTTGCATCCATTTGATGATCCGGACGTGATTGCAGGACAGGGAACCATCGGGCTGGAATTACTGGAACAGGTGCCAAATCTCGAAGCGGTAGTCGTTCCTATTGGAGGCGGAGGACTTATCAGCGGCGTGGCTTGCGCCATCAAGGAAAGCAATCCCCGTATTCGAGTTGTCGGAGTCCAGACAGACCGGCTGCCTTCAATGCTGCGGGCGAGAGAAGCTGGTGGGCCAGTTACAGTTCCTGCCGAAGCAACGATCGCTGACGGCATCGCGGTGCGTCGCGCGGGCGAGCAGACATTCCCGCTTGTGCAGCGCTATGTGGATGAAATTGTGACCGTCGATGAGGAAGAGATTGCCAAGGCCATTCTTGTCCTGCTGGAACGGGAGAAGACGCTAGCGGAAGGCGCAGGCGCGGTTGCGCTCGCCTCATTACTGCAGCGTAAGACATCGCTGGATGGTCAGCGCACCGCTGTATTAGTGTGCGGAGGCAATATCGACGTCAGCCTGCTGGCGAAAATTATCGAACGCGGCTTGGTTAAAGATGGCCGCCACACGCGATTGCGTATTCATCTGACGGACCGACCGGGAGCGCTGCATCAGCTTACGAAGATCATTGCCGACGTGCGGGCGAACATCGTGCAGACAGCCTACGATCGGGCTCACTACGGCGTGAATCTTGGGGATACCGTCATTGACTTTACGCTCGAAACGCGCGGATACGACCACAACAGAGAAATCTCAGAGGTGCTTACTGCGGCTGGTTATCGCCATGAAAGGATCGAATAAACAGAGTAAAATAGCATTTGGGCGCTTCACTCGGAATGAGGAGGCAGCCGAGGTCAACATGGCACATCCTATCGAAGCGGCAGCGGATCAGCTGACGCTTGATCCTGAAAACTGGAATGAGCTGCGGCAGCTTGGTCACCGTATGCTCGATGACATCTTCAATCACCTTGAAACTCTACGCGATCAGCCCGTATGGCAGCCTTTGCCCGAGCAGGTGCGGCAAGCGATCCGTGAGCCTTTGCCGATAGCTGCGCAGGGCGAAGAAAAGGCCTATCAGGATTTTCTTCACGATGTTTTACCCTACACAACGGGCAATCGGCATCCGCGAGCGTGGGGTTGGGTACGCGGCAATGGTACGCCGTTTGCCATGCTTGCAGAGATGCTTGCTGCCGGTATCAATACGCACGCAGCGGGTGGCCAGCAGGCAGCGACCTATGTAGAAGAACAGGTAATCGCGTGGTTTACGCAAATTATGGGGATGCCAGCAGGGTCTAGCGGCATCCTCGCCAGCGGCGGCACCATGGCCAACCTCCTCGGGCTTGCTGTTGCGCGCCAGGCGAAGGCTGGCTTCGATATTCGTAGAGAAGGATTGCAGGGCGCTCAGCAACCGCTGATTATTTACTGTTCGACGGAAACCCATATGTGGGCGCGTAAAAGCGTTGAGTTTCTCGGTCTGGGGCAGAAATCGCTTCGCCAGATTCCGGTCGATGAGAATTTCCAGATCGATTTAGGTGCATTGAAACAGCAAATACAAATGGATCGAGCGGCCGGATTGCGCCCTATTGCGCTGATCGCAAATGCGGGTACCGTCAACACCGGCGCTGTCGATGATCTGCCGGCTCTAGCGAAGATTTGCCGCCATGAAGATCTCTGGTTCCACGTGGATGGTGCGTTCGGCGCACTGCTGAAACTCTCACCCAGGTATGAGCATCTCGTCGCTGGCATAGAGCAGGCGGATTCTCTTGCATTCGATCTGCACAAATGGATGTATCAGCAGTTCGAAGTGGGCTGCTTATTGGTACGCGATGCTGAAGCGCATGCTGCAACATTTGCCTCGCAGGCCAGTTATCTGGAGACGACTACCCGCGGTATGCTTGCCGATGGTTTGTCGTTTTCCGATCGAGGGATTGAGTTATCGCGCAGCTTCAAGGCGCTCAAGGTCTGGATGTCACTCAAAGCATATGGCGCGACTCTGCATGGTCAGTTGATCGAGCAGAATATCGAGCAGGCAAAATATCTCGTGTCATTGATCCAGGGGCATCCGGAGTTAGAGCTTATGACTCCACGCTCAATGAATATCGTTTGCTTCCGCTATCGCGCACAGGACGTTTTCAATAAAGAGCTAGACCAGGTCAATCGCGAAATCGTTCTTCGCCTGCAAGAGTCCGGAGAATTTGTTGTTTCGGGTACGACATTGAATGGAAATTACGTCATTCGAATTGCAAATACAAATCATCGCAGCCGAATCGAAGACTTTGAAGCTCTGGCTGCAGCCGTTGTGGCACAAGGACGCTTGGTTGCTGCTGAGGAACCAGTCTTTGCCATAGAAGGCTGAGCGCTGAAAGTAATCAGCTGAAAGGTTGATATCTATTTCAGTGCATAGGTGTAGATGGCTTTGTTTTCATTGGAATATGGCAATTTGAGTCTTGTGAATCGTACTTCGAATACAGTACAGTTCGAGGTGCCAGTAAGCATTTCTCGGAGCCTGTGAGCAGTGAATCCCGTCCGCAAAGTTTTCTCTAAGACTCTGTTTCGCGTTGCGATGGGATGCTTATTTTTTGCAGGGACCACTGGTGTCTTCCTGAAAACGACGCACGCTGGATCCAGTCCAGAAGCAGAACGCAAAGAATACACGGCAAAAGTAAACGAGAACTACGATTATCGTTTTGGCAAAGACAAACCATTTCTGCCAAGCAATGCGACTACGGAAGACGGACAGTTCATCCAGCCGGGAGCATTTCCGTCTGCTGACTATTGCGGTCACTGCCACGAAGAGGCGTTTCATCAATGGCGCGAGTCGCTGCACTCAAATTCTTTTCGCGAGCCGTTTTATCTCAAGAATGTAGAGCTTCTCAACAATACGCAGGGAATCCAGGCCTCGCGTCACTGTGAGGGGTGTCACAATCCCACTGCCCTGCTTTCCGGAGCTCTGACAAAGGACTCTATTGTCAAAAACCGGGATTTCGACAATGACGGAATCACCTGTTCGGTATGCCATTCCATTCAAAAACTCCAACCAACGTATGGACTGGGTTCGTACGTCATGGGTACGCCAGCGGTCATGGTCGATGAGAGTGGCAAGCCTATTCCTGGCGAGGTGCCGTACAAAGAAATACTGGCGCATACTGACCGTCATGTGCAGGCAGTGATGAAAGATTTTTATCGCTCCCCGGAGTATTGCGGCGCGTGCCACAAGGCCAACTTGCCTGATACGTTGAATAACTACAAATGGTTGCGTGCCATCGGTCTTTATGATGAGTGGCAGGCTTCGTCCTTCTCGCATCGTTCGCCACTGCCGTTCTACACAAAGGACTATACGACATGTCAGTCCTGTCATATGCCGCGCGAAGCTATTACGCGCACCGACTACGGCGCGAAGAACAACACCCTTGCTTCGCATCGCTGGATTGGAGGAAACACGGCCGTTCCGTTCTATTACGGATATGAAGAGCAGTTGCAGAAAACCATCGACTACCTCCGTGCGCAAAAGTTGAATGTCGACCTCTTTGCGCTTCGCAGAAATGACGAAACACAGTACATTGCTCCGCTTGGATCGACGAATTTCGAATTGAAGCCAGATGACTCCGTTGAAACGCTCATCGTGATTCAGAACAAAGGTTTAGGCCATACACTCATTCCCGAGCAGCGCGATATCTATGAAGCCTGGGTGGAATTTACTGTCAAGGACGCGACGGGACGTGTTGTAAGCGAAAGCGGAGCGCTGCAACCGGACGGCTCGCTTGATCCGCGAGCCCATAGCTTTATCAACCGCATGCTGGACGATAAGGGGAACCTTCTCGTGAAGCACGAGGTCTGGCAGCGACATACCGTTGCGACTGACGCAACGATTCGTCCGGGACGCTCCACCATTGTCCGCTACCAGTTCAAAATTCCGAGCGATGCGCATGGACCGCTGACGATCACCGCGAAGGTCAATTATCGGCATTTCAATCAGCCGTTCACTAATTTCGCTCTGGGCGATAATCATCCTCTTTATCCGGTTGTAGAAATGGTTGCGCGCTCGCGTACTTTGGCCGTTGGCGAAAATGCTCCCGTTAAGGCGGATGCGACAGACAATCCAGACTGGATGCGGTGGAACAACTTCGGTATCGGACTCCTCGATCAGCAACAGTATGCGAACGCAGTTGAAGCCTTTGAAGAGGTCAGAAAGCTGCGCCCTGATTACGCGGACGTATATACGAATCTGGGTTTTTCTTACTACCAGTGGGAAAAAGTATCCGCAAGCGGACGCAAGCTTGAAGAAAGCATTGGAAATGAGTCCGGATAATCCGCGGGCTCTTTACTATCAGGCGCTCGTCGATCGCAATGAAGGAAACCTGGATGGCGCGATTGCCAACCTGGAAAAAGTCGTTGACAAATATCCGCAGTCGCCTGATTCGCGTCGTGAACTAGGTTTTAGTTATTACCAGTTGCACAAATATGAGCTGGCCGAAAAGCAATATGAGGCGCTGCAGGCGATCGATCCCGATGATCTCGCAGCGCACTACATCCTGGCGATCATATATCGTCGCCTGGGAATCAAGGACAAAGCCGCGATCGAGTCAGCGCGCTTTGCGGATGAAAAAGATGACCCCATGGCGAACACTGCCGCGCTGCAATTTCTGGAGAGGCATCCGGAACTCTCAGGCGAGAGCGTTCCATGGCACCTGCACACCGCGCTCGATGCAGCTCCATTAGCCACCATGAGCGGCAGGTAAAACCTGGTCTTCAGCTCCTACCCGCAGGTCTGGGCCCTGTGGATTTACGAACGATCAGTGTGGGTTGAATTGCGTATTCTGCACCCTTAATGGCACCCGATTGATAAGTGTTATAGAGTGCGCGAAAGGCCATCTTCGCGATTTCCTGTCGAGACAGCCGCACGGTCGTGAGTGCAGGCTGCGTGAATGCGCTCAATTCGATGTCGTCGAATCCAATTAGAGAAATATCTTTCGGAATACTCAATCCTCGCTCGAAGATCGCCCCCATGGCGCCAATCGCACTCATGTCATTCGATGCTAGAACTGCAGTGGGTCGTACCTTGTGGTCCAGCAGACGCGCCATGGCGTCATGTCCGCCATCGGTGCGGTGATTTCCTTCCTCCATGAAATGGCTTTCGAGCTTAATCCCGTTGCGCTTCAAACTGTGAATGAAAGCGCGTTTGCGAATGCGGGCAGAGGAGAGCGTCATGGGCCCGGAAATAAAGCTGATGGCCGTGTGTCCCAGACCGATCAGATGCTCGACAGCTGCGTCGATGCCTGCAGCATAGTCGACAAGAATGTTGCTGATGCCTTTCTGAGGAGTCGCC
>JABDHA010000165.1 GCA_013285705.1 Acidobacteriota bacterium | reverse complement strand
TATTGAAAAGGCGAATGGTCATTCGTGCGGTTTGCGGCTGCTTCGAGTTCACCTGCGATTTTATCAGTTGCACTCAGCGTCCTAGCGCGAGGGAAGGTTCGGCGGAGAGTTCGGCAGGCGCAAATTCGTTTGCGAGAAACTTTGGCCATGCCGCCGCTGCCACCATCGCCGCATTATCTGTCGAAAGGGAGAGCGACGGAAAAGCGACCGGCAGACCTCGTTCCGCAGCTTCTGCCGTAAAACGCACGCGCAGTTCGCGATTCGCGGCGACCCCGCCGGAGATGAGGACGCTGGATGCATCAAATGCTTCAGCCGCCTGGAAGGTCTTACGGCGGAGGTCATCGACGACAGCGCGTTGAAATGAGGCGATCAGGCCAAGTGTCTCTTCGTCGCACAGCAAAAGAGCATCGGAAGGCTTTGCTTGAGGAATTTGAGCAAGAGCGCTGCGTCGCGCTTCAATCGAGGCAGCCATGTCATGCGTCTGTACATAGCGCAGGACGGCAGTTTTGATTCCGCTAAAAGAAAAGAGGAACTTTCGTGCCAGGTCGTCATAGTGCGCATTTCGTCCGTGAGCCTTTGGCTTGATCTGCGCGAACGAGAAGGGAACAGCCTTTGGATCACCATGCGGCGCAAGCGCGTCGATCCAGGGGCCGCCGGGATATCCAAGACCAAGCAGCTTGGCTACCTTGTCGAATGCCTCGCCTGCCGCATCATCAAGAGTGCGGCCAACATTCTTGTAGTGCCACGATTCTCCATTTCGGCGGGCGAGATAGAGATGTGTGTGTCCACCGGAGACGACGAGCGCCAGCGCAGGCAAGGGAAGCGCATCTTCGCTTATTGCGGCCTGCTCCAGAAGCACGGCGTGAATATGCCCTTCAAGGTGGTTCACCGCTATGAGAGGTTTGTTGAGCGCAAAGGCGAGCGATTTGGCATAGGTGATGCCGACGAGCAGCGCTCCGGCTAACCCCGGACCCTCGGTAACCGCGATAGCATCTAAGTCTCTAAGCGAAATACCGGCTTCTGCCAGAGCCGTGCGGACGACAGGCACAACATTGCGCAGGTGTTCCCGTGACGCCAGTTCGGGAACGACACCGCCATACGGTGCATGCGTGGCGATCTGTGACGCGACCACGTTTGACAGCGTTTCGGAACCGGTGCGCACGACTGCCGCTGCAGTTTCATCGCAGGAGCTTTCTATGCCGAGAATAAGTCCAGTGCCCAATCTCTTTATGATAAAGGACAGAGTGATGCAGAAGAGTACAGCACAGGTCGGGGCTGAGGCTATTGTCAATAAATTACACGCAGAAGGCTATGACGCGTATTTTGCCGGCGGATGTGTGCGAGATATGCTGCTGGGCCGCGCGCCCGAGGATTTTGATGTAGCAACGAGCGCTCGTCCACAATGCGTGCTCGATCTTTTCCCGCGAACATTCGCCGTGGGTGCTCATTTTGGCGTGGTTCTTGTTGCCGACGAGATCGATGGCGGAGAAATTGTCACCGAAGTGGCGACGTTTCGCAGCGATGGCGCTTATTCCGATGGACGGCGCCCGGATGAAGTACGTTTTTCTGACAGCGCGGAGGAGGATGTCGTCCGGCGAGATTTCACCATCAATGGCATGCTGCTTGATCCGCAGGTTCTCAACGAGACTGACGATCTGGCTGGGGCGATAGTCGACTTTGTGGGTGGACGCGCTGATCTGGCTGCGGGCTTTGTTCGCGCAATTGGCGATTCGGAAAAGCGGTTTGAAGAAGACAAGCTGCGGATGCTGCGCGCGGTGCGGTTTGCGGCTCGTTTTGGATTTGTCATCGAACCGGTTACAGAAGCGGGGATTCGCAATCATGCAGCGGGCATCGCGCAGGTCAGTTGCGAGCGCATCCGCGATGAGCTGACGCGCATGCTTACGGAAGGCCATGCGCGACGAGCTTTTGAGCTACTCGACCAGGTTGGACTGCTTAAGCAGGTGCTTCCGGAAATTGACCGTTTTCATGGAGTCGAGCAGCCGCCCCAGTATCATCCCGAGGGTGACGTATGGATACACACGCTGCTGCTGCTCGAAAAACTGCCTAAGGGCGTATCACAGACGCTGGCCTGGGGCGCACTGCTGCATGATGTGGGGAAGCCCGCGACCTTCGAGCGCGCTCCGGACCGGATTCGCTTTAACGGGCACGTGGAAGTAGGCGTGCGCATTGCGGCTGAAATCTGCAGGCGACTGCGATTTTCCAATGAAGACACGGCGCAGATACTATCGCTCGTCGAAAACCATATGCGGTTTGGAGATGTGGAGCGCATGAAAGAGTCGACGCTCAAGAGGTTTTTTCGGCTGCCGCGTTTTCCAGAGCATCTGGAGCTGCACCGCATCGACTGCCTGTCGAGCCATGGCGACTTGACACTTCACGACTATGCGGGGCAGCGGTACCAGGCGATTCCTGAAGAAGCTGTGAAGCCGAAGCTGCTGGTCACGGGCAAGGACCTGATTGCTGCTGGATATAAGCCCGGCCCAGAGTTCAAGCAGATGCTGACGCTAGCCGAAGATGCGCAACTTGAAGGACATATTCAGACGAAAGAGCAGGGATTGTCCCTCCTACTTAGAAGATTTCACGGGGCGAAAGGTGCCAATTCAAACGATTAAGCTGGGAACGTTTCCACAATTTAACACCAGCTAAAATCTCCGGTGAAGCTGCCCGACGTCCGAACTATCTATCTCAAAAATAAACAGATATCAGACCAATAAAGTTATCTCTTGACAACTGAATTGCGGTTTAGATAACGTTTGCCGCCGTAGGACAATAAAACGATTTAGCGATTCGTCGCGGCGTAACTATGCACGTATCCCCAAGCCAATATCTATCGGCAGTGGTATGCCTGCGGCGAAATCACTAAAGCGATTTTCTATATAGAAGATTCGGTGAACGAGCAAGGTTGACGATCCATAAGGGTCGGGTAGGTGTCACCGAACAGACTATTAGGAAAAAGTTCTCAGAAACGGCAGTAATTTTTGGAGGCAAGCATGAAAACCATGTGTCTCACTAGAAGACGCATTTCACGAAGCAGGATCTCTCTTAAGAGATACGTGCGAGTATTTGCACTATTCATTGCGGTGCTGGCGTTGTTGCCAGCTTTGCGCGCGCAGGTTACAGCAACCATCAACGGAACTGTCACAGATAAATCCGGAAGCGTGATTCCAAATGCAAAGGTCACGCTGCAGAATGAGGCAACACAGGAAATACGCAATACAATCGCAAATGGTGACGGCTATTTTGCATTTCCCGCGCTGCTTTCGGGCTCATACTCAATCAAAATTGAGGCGGGCGGATTTAAAGGCCTGGAGCAGCATGGAATTACTTTGAATGCGGGAGACATAAAAAAGATCCCGAATCTGACACTGGATATCGGCCAGGCCCAGGAAACAGTGACGGTCTCAGAAAACTCGCAAATCATTCCTGTTGAAAATGGGCAGCGCGCGGCCGTGCTCGACTCCAAAGATATTCAGCAATTGGCGCTGGAAAGCAGAAATCTGACGGAGCTGTTGAAAGTACTGCCCGGCGTAACCTCAGTGGCCAATGGCATCAGCAATGGCCCAATGTTCAACGCTATCGCGGTCGGTGTGGATCAAAGTGCTGTGGGCAACGGCTTGAACGCCAATGGCGCTCCAAACCGCGGTGGAACGAGCCAGCTTTCTGACGGCGTGGACATTGACGATCCCGGCTGCGATTGCAACTCCATTGCAATCTTGAATCCGGATATGACGCAGGAAGTCAGCGTGCAAACGTCGAACTTCGGAGCGGACGCGCCTCATGGTCCAGTGGTGATTAACACCATCAGCAAGTCTGGTGGTGCCGACTATCACGGCGAAGGCTATTTCTACGCCAGAAACGACGTGTTGAACGCAAATGACTGGCAGAGCAACCACAACAACATCGCAAGAGGAGCAGCCCACTATTATTATCCGGGCGGCAATGCTGGCGGTCCCGTGCCGTTTACGCATAAGAATCTATTTTTCTGGGGTGGTTACGAGAACATCCAACAGAATACGGGCAATGCAAACATTCTGACGTCATTCATTCCTACTCCGGACATGATGGCGGGCAACTTTACCAACACAGCCGCCAACCAGGCATTCTGCCAGGGAACGCTGAGCGCGACGAATACAAATGGGTGCAACGACCTGACAGGAACAATCCTGCCGGATGGCACCACGGTAGGCCAAGGCAATCGTCCTGCGGGCATGATCCCGGCGCAGTTTATCGATCCGGGCGCGCTCGCGCTGGCAAAAATCTGGCCGGCAGCAAACGCCAATCCTGCAAGTACTCCAGGCGGGTACAACTACTATCAGGTCCAGCCGGGCACGCACAATGGATGGCTCTATCGCTTGCGGGTGGATTACAACCTGAACCAGAACAACACCTTCTTTATTTCCTACCAGCAGGGGTATGATTCTTCGCTAGCGCAGGGCAATGGTGCGCACATTTACTGGACGCCGGCTAACTCGATTCCCTATCCGGGCGGCGGTCTGCTGAATAAGTCATACTCAAAAGCGCTTGCTGGTCACTTTACCCATATCTTCAGCCCGACGCTTACCAACGAATTTATTGCCAGCTGGGGCTATGGCAACTTCCCCTATGGATCACCGAATCCATCGGCAGCCTACAAGAGCACGCTTGGCTATCCAGGGTCTTACGGATCGGTTTTCAATTCAGGTTCGAAGCTGATTCCTTCCTATAGCTCCGCCGGCAACCTGACTTTTCCGGATTTTTCTGAGCCGGATATCTTTGAGAATGCAAGCGGCACTTACCTTGTCCGCAAGGAAATGCCAGCGTTCGCTGACAATGTAACCAAGGTGTGGGGCACGCACACGATTAAAGTAGGCGCCTACACAGAAAATGTCGGCAACATTCAAGGAAACGAAAATTCGCCGAATGGCAATATCAGCAGCTTTAGCGGCCAGAATAAGAATGCCCTTACCGGTCAGCTCATTGGTTCGCCAAAGAATCCAACGGCGAATTTTCTGATGGGTAACATCACTGGTTACTCTGAGAACAACGCAGCGCCGGTAAGCGACATGGCTTATCAGACAGTTTCCTTCTACGGTGATGACATCTGGAAGGTCAGCAGTCGCTTTACATTGCAGTATGGCGTCCGCTTCGATCATCTTGGCCATTGGTATGACCGCCAGCATAACGGCATGGCAGTTTTCTTTCCTGATCTTGTATCGTCGGATTTTGCAAATGGCCAGTTTAACCCTGGCCTGCGCTGGCATGGAATTGATCCCAAGATTCCGAAGAGTGGACAGCCGGATACATTGCTTTACGTCGAGCCGCGTTTTGGGTTGTCCTATGATCTCTTCGGTACCGGGAAGACAGTTCTTCGCGGCGGCTGGGGCGAATATCGCTTTACTGACCAATACAACGACTTCACGAGTGCTCTAACAACGGCACAGGGAATTCTCACCTATGGTCTGCCCGGACAGTCGA
>JABDHA010000164.1 GCA_013285705.1 Acidobacteriota bacterium | reverse complement strand
GAGCTTTCTTCTGAGCTTGCGATCGGATTTCCGTTCCAGCGGGCTCGTTCGGAATGAGATCGCATGCAGCGCGTCATTTTGCCAGAGCTTTGACGGCCTGGGGCAATTCGAATATGGAATCTGCTAACGGTTCATAGCTCACGGAGGTGAATGTGAAGGTGCGCACGTGATCGCCGGTGCGCGAGGTCAGTTTCGTCGCTACCAGCGGGCCGCCGAAGTTTTTGTAATCCTGAAACACAAGCGTTGAGACCGCGGCAGACTTGTCGTCCGCCTGAAAACGGTAGCCCGCAAGCAGGCCAGTTTGTACGTCGTAGAACTGATTATTGTCCTTCCCCCAGTGAGTCGTGCCGTGAAGCCAGTAGCAGGGGCGGCCATCGAAATCGGTGACGCCGGCGAGATCGAGGTTCTTGAAGTAGTCAGGTTGGTGGAGCGCGTATTGCAAATCGGCGTCGCGGCGCACGGCTTCGGGAGCGGTATCTTTATCGATAGTCGCTCCCTGCGAATCGACGGACCACGAAACTTCGCCGTCAAATCCAGAAATGGCCTCGCTGCCATCAGCCCGCGTGACCTTAAAGAGCTGCCTGAACGGCTTAGCGTAAGAAACGAAGGTCGATTTGCCGGACAAACCCGTGCCCTCGATTTCTCCATGAACGGTCTCAGATTGCACCTTAGCGATGGCCTCGACGCCGCCCAGGACCTGCTTATAGCGATCGAGAACGGCAGCCGCCGTTTTGAGCTGCCCGGATTGCGGCCAAACCTGATGAGGCAAAATCAACCCGGCGCCTGCGAAGATGAGCGTTGTCAGCGCGGTTAGACGGACGTTCGTTAGACGCATCTAAGTTAGACGTATGCAGGTACCCGCAGGTGATCAAAGTCGATTGAACATACGATCAAAGAAACCTATGGAAATACTTCCGGCCGCGGAAGCTGCGATAATAGCGGAAGACCCTCGCTCTTCAATTCCAGAGGATGCGAATGCGGAAAAAACGCGCCTCATGACCTTATTAGTTCGCGTCGCCATTGTGTTTTCCACCACCCTGCTGCTTGCTGGCTCTGCGTCCGTGGGCCGGGCTGCGCCCCGGATTAGCCAGGACACGAACAGCCAGAGCCCGACCAACCAGGGCACGAAGTCGCCCGCGACACGGGCTATCGGAGAGAAGTTGCTGGAAAAAGGTGTACCGAATTTCGGCAAGGTCACTCCGATGCTCTATCGCGGAGGGCTGCCCAGCACCACCGGTTTCAAAGCGCTGGCGCGGATGGGTGTGAAGATCGTTGTGGATACTCACGCTGCCAGCCCTAGTGAAGAAAAGGAAGTGCAGAAACTGGGGATGCAGTATGTAGCGATTCCCTGGCACTGTCCATGGCCAAAGGACGAAGTGTTCGCTAAGTTTCTGAAGCTCGTGCAGGAGAACCAAGACAAGAAGGTTTTTGTGCATTGCCGCCTGGGAGACGACCGCACCGGGATGATGACGGCCTCCTACCGGATAGCGGAAGAGGGATGGAGCGCGGACGAAGCGATGAACGAGATGAAGGCGTTTGGCTTCTCGGGCACGCATCACTTCCTATGTCCCGGCCTGGCAGATTATGAAAAAGAATTTCCGGAGCATTTGAAGAATAGTCCGGCATTTCAGTCCGTAAGGCGCGCGCCGGAGCGGTCGGATTAAAGGTGGTGGAAAATCAAAAGCCCGGCCTGATCGGGGCCGGGCTTTTTTCTTATGGGTCACCAAAAAGTGCTAGGCAGCCACGGATCTCTTGGAACGACCCTCCGTCGTCACGCTTTGAGCTACTTTGCGAACGAGAAAGGGTTGCAGGTTCGGCTCAGAACCGGCCCACTCAAAACTGGCAATCGAGTGTCCGGGCTGGCACGTAACGAAATAGCGCTCTCCAGTGGGGCTGGTGACTTCAAACTTGCCGGTCTCGTCCTGTAGAGCTTCGGCAATATCGTAGGTCGTAATGCTGTCATTTAGTTTCATGGGGACTTCCTCCATTTCGTATTACAGATTTTTGGTTTGGTTGTCCCCTACCCTAGGGAGGAGCGTTACCTCGATCATAGAACTCTAGTGTAGAGAGTCAAGGCCGGAGGCTGATTTTTTTGAGATTTCTTGCTACGGGATTCGTACTAGAGAACTTACCTGAGGGCACGGCGAGAGCGTGACACGACCCTCGCGGCACAATTCGCTACCTTTCCATCGGTGATGGAGAGCGACATTTACACTTCGTCACTCTCTTTCAAGCGGGCGATCACACTGAAATCTTCGAGCGTCGTGGTGTCGCCCTTGACGTCGCCGTTGGTGGCCAGTTCCCGCAACAGACGGCGCATGATTTTTCCGCTGCGCGTCTTGGGCAGCGTGTCGGTGAAGCGAATGTCGTCGGGCTTGGCCAGCGCTCCGATTTCTTTCGCCACCCACTTGCGCAATTCTTCTTTCAACTCGAGGGTCGGCTTGCGTCCTTGCTCGAGGGTGACGAAGGCAGAGATGGCTTGTCCCTTGAGATCATCGGGACGTCCAACCACGGCAGCTTCGGCAACCGCTTCATGCGCAACCAGCGCGGACTCGACTTCCATGGTGCTCAGCCGGTGGCCGCTGACGTTGAGTACGTCATCGACGCGGCCCATGATCCAGAAATATCCATCTTTATCACGACGCGCTCCGTCGCCAGTGAAGTAGACGCCAGGAATCTGCGACCAATAATTCTTTACATAGCGATCAGGATCGCCGTAGACAGTGCGCAGCATCCCAGGCCAGGGCTTGGTGATGACAAGAAATCCTCCAGAACCTAGAGGAACCGGTTTCCCGTCCATGGTAACGATATCCGCCGCTACGCCGGGAAAAGGCCGCGTAGCCGATCCCGGCTTGGTTGCGATCGCGCCCGGAAGCGGCGTCAGCATCATGTGCCCAGTCTCGGTCTGCCACCAGGTATCGACGATGGGGCAGCGGTTGTTGCCGATTACTTCGCGGTACCACATCCAGGCTTCGGGGTTGATGGGTTCGCCTACGGTGCCTAGAAGTCTGAGGCTGGACATGTCGTGTTTTTTCGGCCACTGATCGCCCCACTTGAGGAAGGTGCGGATGGCGGTGGGGGCGGTGTAGAAGATGTTGACCTGGTGACGCGCGATGATGGACCAGAAGCGGTCGGGCTCGGGGTGATTGGGAGCGCCTTCGTACATGAGGCTGGTGGCGCCGTTTTGCAGCGGACCGTAGACGATGTAGCTGTGGCCGGTGACCCATCCGATGTCGGCGGTGCACCAATACGTGTCTTCTTCTTTTAGATCGAAGACCCATTTTGTGGTGATGTAGGTGCCGACGGAATATCCGCCGGTGGTGTGAACTACGCCTTTGGGTTTGCCGGTGGTGCCGGAGGTGTAAAGGATATAAAGAGGATGCTCGGCGTCTAAGGGCTCGGCGGGGCAGACGTCAGAGGCTCTCGCCATCAGATCGTGCCACCAGTGATCACGGCCGGACCGCAGGTTGATGGGCGTGCCGGTGCGTTTGTAGATGACTACGTTCTTTACTGTTGGGCAGGACTTGAGAGCTTCTTCTACGGCGGGAAAAAGTTTGACTTCGGCGCCGCGGCGGTAGGAGCCATCCTGAGTGATGACGGCGGTGGCCTGGCAGTCGTGGATGCGGTCGATTAGGGCGTTGGAGGAGAATCCTCCGAAGACTACGGTGTGAGGTGCGCCGATGCGGGCACAGGCCAACATGGCGATGGGCAGCTCGGGAGTCATGCCCATGTAGATGGCGACGCGGTCATTCTTCTTCACCCCAAGGGCCTTCAGGACATTGGAAAACTTCTGGACTTCACGATGGAGCTGCTGGTAGGTGAGAGTGCGGACTTCGCCGGGTTCACTTTCCCAGATGATGGCGGCTTTGTTTTTGCGCGCGGTGAGGACGTGGCGGTCGAGGCAGTTGTAGGAGAGATTGATCTGGCCGCCGACGAACCATTTGGCCCAGGGGGTGTTCCACTCGATGACCTTGTCCCATTTCTTGAACCAGTGCAGCTCGCTGGCGATGCGGCTCCAGAATTTGTCGGGGTCGGCGATCGATTCCTTGTAGAGGTCTTCGTATTCTTCGAGGCTCTGGATTTGGGCGTGGCGGCTGAATTCGGCGGGGGGGTCGAATTTTCGGTCTTCTTGCAGAATGGAGTCGATGCTGCTGGCCTGGAGATCGGCTAATGCTTTCGTGGACATGGATGGACCGCCTCAGCGTGGAGAAACGTACCCGCGACATTCTACTACTAGGGAGGGTTGGAGCAAGGCTCTGACGATCGGAAAAGAAGAGCGGCCGGCGGTAGAAGTGCCTTGCCGGGCCGGCGGGGGCGCGGGCAGGCGAGGGATCCTTCGACTGCGGTTGTGCTTCGCGTTTCGCGAAGCACAACCTCCGCTCAGGATGACAGAGTTTAAGACCTAGACGTCGAGGAAGCGGGGGCGATCCTGATCAGCCGGCACGGTGCAGGTTTCGGAGCGGCCGAAGATGCGGTAGCGGTGGCGGGCTACGGTGTTGTAGGCGGCATCGCGGAGGAATTTGGGGAGGAGTTGCAGGAGGGATGCGGCTGGGCGCCCGAGCCCTGGTAGTTGCTTTAGGACGAAGACGACGGCTGCGGAGCGGGAGAGCAGGGACTCGTCGGGGAGTTCATGGTTTAGGACAACGTAGACCGTATCCAGATCGGTGGGGCTGATGTTGTGGCGGGTTAGGATGCCGGCAGCTAGAGCGCTTTGCAGCGAGGCGAAGCGGAAGATGGCGTTGCGATCGCGGTGGAGGATGAATTGGACGAAGCGGTTGCAGAGTCCGCAGACGCCGTCGTAGAGGAGGATGGGGTGGGACATGGGACATGGAAGACTCTAGCAGCTTGCGGAATCAAAAGCGCCACCCCCTCGCTTGTGGTGGCACGATCGAGTCCCGGGCTGGACGGTTTGGATTGTCGAGAGAAAAAACTTGCGCCGACGGTGAGAGCCATTTCTTGCTTCGTCCGTCTAAGGTGAGCAGCAGCCATCTGAGGAGGATCGAACATGAAACAATCGAACATGACACGATCGAACATGAAGCGAGTGTTTTTATCTGTATTGGTACTTTTGGCGGGCATCGGCATGGGAACGACTCGTGCGTCGGCGCGGAGTTCGGACTCGCCGGCTTCCGCGGATCACACCGCCCCCAGCTACGATATGAAGGGGCAGGCTCTGTTGGATCTCGAAGCGGTGCAGAAGAAGTTTGTGGACCTGGCCAATGCTGTTCCAGCTGATAAATTGACCTGGCGTCCATCGCAGGACTCGCGATCTTTCGCGGAAGTGTTTCTGCATGTGGCGGGCGAGCGCTATGGGATTCTGGGGCTGATGGGAACTGCGCCTCCATCTGGATTCGACGGCAAGACCTTTGAGAAATCGACGACCGATAAAGCGCGGATCGTGGAGGAGTTGAACAAGTCGTGGGAGTTCACGCAGAAGGCGATCAACGGCATGAGCAACGCCGACTTCGCGAGACTGCTGCCGAAACTTGGTCCTCAGGCAAACGCCGGCGACGTGATCTACATCCTGGTTAGCGATGCACATGAGCATCTAGGGCAATCTGTGGCTTACGCTCGCG
>JABDHA010000163.1 GCA_013285705.1 Acidobacteriota bacterium | reverse complement strand
GTAAACTGAAACGTGACTGATTATTCGTGCATTTAGGTGACCTGGCAGTCAATATGCCGACGGGGACATGAGCCGGAGGACCGCACCGCCAGGAGACGATGCGGCGGGCCGCTCGCGCAGCTCCCAGACGGCCACGAGGTATCCCACCGTTTCCAGAAGAAATGTCTTTCTGCCTTGTCGCGATTGCCACCAAGTGGCCGGTTCGAATTCGGGATCGAAAGCGCCGACCACCTCTAAACTGACATTGGCTGGCAACACTTTCCGAAAGATATATCGGGAGCGACGGGTGTGATAATTCGAGGTCACCAGAAGAATTCGACGCCAGCCGTTTTGGGCTATCAGAACTTGCAGATCTTTTGCTTCCTCGAGCGTGTTGTTGGCTCTATGGGAAAAACGCACGATCGCCTTGGCGGGAACGCCGCGGGATTCCAAATCTTGCGTCATCAGATCCGCGATCGTGGAATACGGCCGCAGCATGCGGCCGCTGACCACCATTAAGGGAGCCCAGCCTCCGTGAAAGAGCGCTGCTGCTTCGGTAGCCCGATCAGCAGTAAAGTCGTCGTCCCCAATGACGATTATGACGTCGGCGGGTTCCATGCGGTCTTGGACGATCCAAAATCCACCAGCGGCGCGGAGCAAAGGAGTTCGCGCAAGATAAATTATGCCTGCAAACAGGCAAAGCATCAGAAGAGCCAGCAGGCGGAAGATGATGCCGCCGTGCTGGCCGCGGCTCATTTGTTCGGGTCAAGCTGACGGAGCCGCTCGGCGGCTTGCTCTGGCATGAGCGCGTTAAAGTAGACTTCCTTGATGCTATAGGACTTGCTGCTCTGCTGAACGATGGGAAGAATTTCGATATGCCAATGGAAATCGTCGGCTAGCGTACGCCAATACGAGGCGAGCTGCCCCTTTGGATGGATGGTGTTTGGCGCCGTGTGAACCACCAGGTGGTAGGATCCCGAAAGCTGTGTAAGACGACGAAGTGTACGGCCCAGAAGCGCGGCCAAATGCCTCATATTCGACGCTGCGGTGGGTTGTTCAAACAGATGGCTGTGCTTTCGCCAGATCAACCATATTTCAAACGGCACGCGCGAAGCATACGGGCAAAAAGCGACGTAATCGCCCTGGGAATCGACGATGCGGCGCGCCTGCTTTTCTTCCTGGCGAAGGATGTCGCAGAAAACACATCTCTCTTTCTCTTCGAACCAAGCCATGGCAGAGCGGAGCTCATAGAGAACGCGGCGGGGCACAAAGGCCGTTGCTGTCACCTGTGAATGCGGGTGCTCCCATTCTCCACCGGATAAAGCGCCCCTGTTTTCAAATACCGTGACGTATTTGAAACGCAAATCGCGCTTCAAATCGGCAATGCGCAACGCATAGGCCTGCAAGACGCGTTCGATTTGTTCGTCGCTCATTCGAGCAAGGGTCAATTGGTGATCGGGCGATTCAATGATGATTTCGTGCGCACCGAGTGGCCTCATGCGATCGTAAATCCCATCGGGCATTCGGCCCGGCTCGCCTTCAATACGATAAAGCGGCTGAAAATGGGGAATGACGCGAACTTGGGCCAAGCCATTCGCGGGGAGCTCCAATAAAGGCTTTACGCTTTGCGAATGATTTGGGCAGAGGGGACAACCTTCCGGGGCGACCGAATCTTCACGATGGCCCACACGTACCCAACTGCGCGTGATCGGGTCCTTACGAAGTTCCATACGGGAATTTAAACGCCGAGCGAAAGGCCGTGCACATTATTTATAACGCCGGGTCCTTGGGAGACGCAAGGATGCAGGAGCCGGTGTAAGCGCCGAACCCAGCGACATTAGCGGACATATCTTGCCGGCGTAGGTCCTTCCTCCAGCCGATGGCGGTCCCAAATGGCTCCTTCACGGGTGTAGGTGGCCATCTCGAAATCCTGCGTGAGTTCCAGACAATCGGTGGGACAGGCATCCTCACAAAGGCCGCAAAACATGCAGCGCGATGTGTCGTAGGTAAAGGTGGTCAAGACTTTGCGCCGGGTGGCGTCGTCGCGCTGCCATCCGACCACAATCAGATTTTCCGGGCAGGCTAACGCACAAAGATTGCAGGCAATACATAGTGTTTCGCTTGTTTCCGGATTGTTGTTAAGCCGCGGTGCGCCGCGATAGCGTTCCGCAACCATCGGCCTCTCCAGGGGATATTGCTCGGTATAGATGTACTTTGGATTTTGCGACCGGAAGGTAAGCAGTAGACCCTTCCAGAAGTCCACCATAAACATGCGGCGAAGGATTTCGTTCATCAGTGCTTTAGTCTGTGGCCCCAGTACGGGTTTGTCAAGGCGGAGCGGAGCTGGAAGGCTACCCTCGTAACGTTTCAATCGCAACTTATCGCAACTCCACCCGTTTGGAAGACAGGCCCAGGCTGTGATAGCGACTCCATCATCATTAGCGCAGTTCCGATGTTAAAATCACGCGATGGTCACTCCCGAACAGCGTCCTCATCTGAACATCCGCCCCGCACGTGAGGATGACGCACCGGCTCTTCGCGAAATCTGTAATGATGCTGTCGAAGATGGACTGGCTACTTTCGATAATGGCTTGCGTTCAATCGAAGATCAAAAACGCTTGATTGCCACGGCGGGGCAGGATGCGAAGCGTCCTTTGCTGGTCGCTGAAGTGCGGAATTTGGTTTGTGGCCTCGTTTCCGTTGAGGCTTGCGAAGAACGACTCCACTACGGCGAGATCGCCGAAATTGTCATATTTGTGCGACGCTCCTTTCGGAGCTATGGGGTTGGCCGCCAACTGATGCGCGTAGCTCAAACAGAGGCGGCCAGGTTGGGATATCGCAAACTCATCGGGCGGGTCCTTTCTGATAACGAGGATAGTTTGCGACTCTGCAAAGCCACAGGATGGCGGGTGGTAGGCGTTCACGAAAGACATGCCCGCCACGGCAGTCGTTTGCGGGATGTTACCGTTGTTGAATATCTTCTGCCGGCGGTTTCTGGAGCCGAATGATTTTGCCAATGTCGGATGGATGACCTTGCCTACATGAGAATGGCACTCGCCGAAGCACGAGCCGCGGCAGAAAAGGGCGAGGTGCCGGTCGGATGTGTCATCTCGCTTGAGGACCGCGTAGTGGCATGCGCTGGAAACGAGACAATTTCTGCATGCGATCCAAGCGCTCACGCAGAGATCGTGGCGTTGCGGGCTGCCGCCAAAACAATTGGGAATTACCGTTTAAGCGGCGCGACTGTTTACGTTACGGTCGAGCCGTGCGCGATGTGCGCAGGAGCGATGATTCAGGCGCGAATCGCGCGTCTGGTGTACGGGTGCGACGATCCGAAGGGTGGCGCCGTGCAGAGCTGCTTTGAAATTTTCAGCCATCCTGCGCTGAATCATCGCGTCGAAGTTCTGGGCGGCGTGCTAGCGAACGAATGCGCGAGGGCGATGCAGGCATTTTTTGCGCTGCGCCGATAGCGGATCGCGCGGATTGCTGAAAGCATGCGGCTTCGCTAAAATTCCCCGTCGGAGAGGTGTCTGAGCGGTTGAAAGAGCCCGCCTCGAAAGCGGGTAGCCTGGCAAAACCGGGCTCGTGGGTTCAAATCCCACCCTCTCCGCCATACCTTAAAATCATTGGGAATTAGCTCGTTTCTCGTTTGTCTCCATAAAACATAGCGGCGTTTCGTACCCTTTCATAGCCTTTCGTACCTAAAACATGTACCGGGTAGGGGCGGAAACCTATAAGACTTCGGTGCTAAATTTGCGGTGTATACTCATCTGCAGTCGGAAGCACAAAAATGGAATTCCCGCTTCAATTGTCTTTCACGACAGGCCAATCAGCTCTGCTGGTTTCAACCGGAGGTTATGCCGTCCCATTCATCGCTGTCTCTATAGGCTTCAAAGAGCTGGATAATAAACTCGTGGACGTGCTAATGGCAGCGGTCTGGCTCGGTGCGTTTGGCCTCGCAATCTGGTGGATGTTTCACAAACTTAGTGCTCTATATACAAGGCGCGAAGCACGGGCGATTGCGACAGCGTTCGGAGTATTTACGCCTGTGTCGTTGGTTGTGGCGCTCGTGCTTTCCGAAATATCGGGAGGTTATGGGGAATTGCTTGTGGGACACCCTTGGGGCGGTCTTGCGGGCGCGTTTGTCGGGACCCTTGCGATCACAGCTCTTCTCAATTTCATAGTGTGCTGGATTGTTCTGAGTGTCACGCGTCTAACCATAAGCCTTGAGGGTTCACCTCGATAGTAACTCGGCTAATGCCGCAGATTTATCCCCTGTGTTTTCAATGTCTGGCAGACTGTCCCACCCTCTCCGCCATACTATTTTCCCTGTGTACAACTTGAGGCTGCTTCGTTATATGCTTGCAGGCATGTGCTCTCGCAAACTCCTCGCGACGATACTCCAGGCCGTGGCTGTGTTCCTGGCGTTAGCTCCCTTCCTGTTTTCACAGACGCGTCCAAAGCCCCCGAAATCTGTCCGGCTATACGTCTTTGACAACGGCGTGATCAAGGGACTGGATCCCGCGATTTTCCATTTCAAAAAGGAAGAGCTTGCCACGACCGATATGGTCGTGTGCTCGTACTTGATCGTGCATCCCAAGGGCACTCTGATGTGGGACAGCGGGGCGATTCCCGACGCGGACTTGAAAGCCGATGGCAGTCCTGTGACGCAGGAACGGTTTACGGCAACCAAGACGTTGAAGTCGCAGTTGGCATCTGTGGGCTACACACCGAAGGACATCACCTATTTCGCCCTCTCGCATTACCACGTCGATCACATAGCGAACGCCAGCGACTTTGCTGGCTCCACTTGGCTGGTCCAGCAGCCGGAGCGCGACGCAATGTTTGCGGAGAAGGGTGGTGCCCCGACTACACAGCGTGCGAAATACATTGCGCTGAAGGAGAGCAAGACCAAAATTCTAAATGGCCAGGATTATGACGTGTTCGGTGACGGCACGGTGGTCATCAAGGCTGCGTACGGGCACACGCCCGGCCATCAGGTGGTGTATCTGAAGCTCGGAAAAACTGGGCCGATCCTGCTGGCCGGAGATTTGTATCATTATCAAGAAGAACGCAACACGGACAAGACCCCGACCTTTGACTTCGACCGAGACCAATCGCTCGCGAGCCGGGCTGCGATGGAGGCCTTCGTCAAGAAGACCGGCGCGCAGCTATGGATCGAGCACGACCTCGCGCATTTCAATCAGCTGAAGAAGGCCCCCGGCTACTACGAGTAGCCTTCGACTACGTTGTGTTCCCCCAAGAAACACAGGTTAGAACTGGAATCGTCGGTGATAAAAATAGGCGGATGACGCCGGAGCTCAGCAAGAAAATTGGGTTCGGCGGGGAATGATTTATTCTCGTGGGCTAGTTCCCGATCGGGCCCAGCATGAGCGAAACGACTCCCGTCAATTAGGCCGTCGGTAACCACAGCATCTATTCGCGCCTGAGAATGGCGGAGCTTATTTGTGAAGCAGTACCTCAATTGCTGGTGGTTTGTAATCGTAACCGTAGTTCAAGAAGGCAAGATCTGGAGTGCCGTCGTTGTTGAAATCTCCCACAATCGAGTAAATTGGATTCACGCCGATCACATAGCTG
>JABDHA010000162.1:3426-5590 GCA_013285705.1 Acidobacteriota bacterium | reverse complement strand
GACCATTCCGGGCCTGAAGGCCCATCGGTCTTTGCGACCTGAAACGCCCTAGGCTAAAGCCCAGGGCGTCTACCCTTCGATCTAAATGAAAAGGAGAATCGGGAATGAGCACGATGAGTGTAAGCCACAAGATCGTATCGGAAAAAGAATGGCTGGCAGCGCGGAAGAATCTGCTCACAAGGGAGAAAGAACTGACCCGGGAACGCGATGAGTTGAACCGCCAGCGGCGCGAGCTGCCGTGGGTCCGGGTCGAGAAAAACTACGTCTTCGACGGTCCCAATGGCAAGGAGACACTGGCCGATCTCTTCGCCGGACGGAGTCAGTTGATCGTCCAGCACTTTATGTTGGGTCCCGGATGGAAGGAAGGTTGTGTAGGCTGCTCGTTCAAGTCAGACCACATCGATGGGACGCTGGCTCACCTTGAACATCATGACGTGAGCCTCGTCTCTGTTTCGCGTGCGCCTCTGGAGGAAATCGAAGCGTTCAAGAAACGCATGGGATGGAAGTTCAAGTGGGTGTCATCGTTCGGCAGCGACTTCAATTACGACTTCCACGTGTCGTTCAGTCCGGAGGAAGCTGCGAATGGCAAGGTCTTCTACAACTATGCCCTGCAGGATTTTCTGAGCGAAGAGCTTTCCGGCGACAGTGTCTTTTACAAAGATTCGAGCGGCGACGTCTTCCATACCTACTCAACGCATGGACGCGGTGACGAACAGTTTGTGTCGACGTACATGTATCTCGACATCACGCCCAAAGGCCGCAACGAGAATGGCCCTCGCCATAACCTGACGGATTGGGTCCGGCACCACGATCGATACGATGCGAAAGGTTCAGTGAATGAGCAGGGACGATATGTGGAGGCGAAAAAAGAGACTTCCGCATGTGGTTGCGAGAGCCATTCATGAGCGCGCATGCCTGCTGCGGCCGCAAGGCCGCAGCTCCACGCCGCAGCTTTTGGCGAGGAGCATCGGGGAGCGTACTTTCCGGCACGCTGCTTGTGCTGATGCCGAAGTGTCCGATGTGCATTGCGGCTTACATCGCGGTTGTGACAGGTGCGGGTGCTTCTGTTTTGGCCGCTACGTATCTGCGGGAAGGGATGCTGGTCTTGTGGGTGGGGTCGCTGGTTTACCTTGTGGTGAGATGTTTTCTTAAGACAGGAATCATTCAGCGAGCGGAATATTGATTCCCTCCCAGGTTAGCTCCGCGAACCTGGGGCACCCACTGCGCTACCTGTTCAGACGCAGGTCATGCCTTCCGGCGGATGCGATGGTCGCGACGTGGTGGTGAGAGGAGTGAGTTGGATGGTTTTGCCATCGGCTGCAACGACAATATTGAGCATTGCGCCGGGATAGAGTGAGAGCTTCATGACGATCTCTTCTGGCAGAGCGATGCAGCCGCACTCCTGAACTTTGATCGTCGTCATGCAGACTCTTTTCTAATCCAGAGACTCGGGCTGGATAGCGATGTTCTTTTCGCCTGCCGCCTTCTTTTCCCAGTACTTCTTTACCCAGGCTTCGAAGGTCTTTCCCGCGGCGGTATCGCGTCCGGTGAAAGCGAGGGCCGCGATTTCGGAGTATGGGATGGTGAGCTTGGTGCGCTCGGTCGATGGAATGATGCGCACGGCTGAGTCGGCAAGCGAGGTTCCTGTGCGGCGATCGAAGAGATAGCCGGTGACCTGGGAGCCGTCCTTGCGGGTGATGGTGATATCGCCGCGATAGTCGAAGGCCTTCTCGAGTGCCTCGAAAACTTCAGCATCGGAGGCCAAAGCCGGCACCCAGCCTTCGAGATTTTCTTTCTCGCGCCCTGCAATGTGTTCCAGCTCGTCGGCGCTCTGGTGACGAAGTTGTTCGATTTTCAGGTGCTCCTGCTGCTCGGTCGCCATGGCTCTTAATCTCCTGAAACGGTCTGCAGGTTTTTGTCCGATGTAGCGGCAGGCGACTCTATCTGCACCAGAGGATTTGTATGCTCCGGCTTCCACTCATTCAGGAGCTTCTGCGCGTCCGGATCGGTATAGAGGGACGGGAACATGTACTTCTTCGCTGTGACCAGGAAACCTTTCAGCGAGCTGAAGTTGTAATCGACGGCGCTGGCTTCGTGGCCGGAGTGCACCATGCAGTTGGCGCAGCGCGGGTTGCCGCTCTTCGCGCCGTAGTTCTCCCAGTTG
>JABDHA010000162.1:143-3411 GCA_013285705.1 Acidobacteriota bacterium | reverse complement strand
CTCCATCAGCTCCTCGAAGGTGTCGGCGTAACCGTCCTGAAGCAGGTAGCAGGGCTTCTGCCAGCCGAAGATGGAGAACGTGGGCATGCCCCAGGGCGTGCACTCGAAATGCTGCTTGCCCATCAGAAATTCTGAGAACAATGGATGGGTATTGAACTCCCAGCTCTTTTTGCGGTTGGAAAGGATGGCGCGGAAGAGCTTGCGCGATCTTGCCTTACCGAGGAAGTGGTTCTGGTCTGGCGCCTTGTCGTAGGTGTAGCCAGGCGAGACCATCATGCTCTCGACGCCTGCGGCCATCAACTCGTCAAAGTGGGCACGCACTGAGTTCGGATCGGCGCCGTCGAAGAGCGTGGTGTTGGTGGTGACGCGAAAGCCTGCGGCCACGGCGGCATGGATGCCTTCCATGGCAATGTCGTATCCACCCTCGCGGCAGACGGAGAAGTCGTGGTGCTCACGCTGGCCGTCTACGTGGACCGAGAACGACAGGTATTTACTGGGCTTGAAAAGGTGAAGTTTTTCTTTAAGAAGCAGCGCGTTCGTGCACATGTACACGTACTTCTTGCGCGCGACCAGTCCGGCTACGATCTCCGGCATCTGCGGATGCAGGAGGGGCTCGCCGCCGGGGATGGAAACCATCGGAGCACCGCATTCATCGACCGCGCGGAAGCATTCTTCCGGGGTCAGGTCCTGCTTGAGGATGTGGGCCGGGTATTGGATTTTGCCGCATCCGGCACAGGCCAGATTGCAGCGGAAGAGCGGCTCCAGCATAAGGACAAGCGGATAGCGCTTGCGGCCCTTGATTTTCTGCTTAAGGACGTAGCTCGCTACGGTCCATGCCTGGGAAATCGGTACAGCCATTTTCCTCCTTGAGGGGCATTGGCAATGCCCGGGCCTGAAGGCCCTTCTTCTTCGATCTTCTTTCCCCGGGCTAAAGCCCGGGGCTTCTACCTTTAAATCTGTTTCGGCGCTTTGCGCCGGTCTTTCATTTCCAGCTACTGCAGGTCCCTCCGCTATGCCCGCTTTGCGGGCTCCGGTCGGGATGACAATCCTTATAGCTATGCGGTGCGTTCCATGGCGCGCTTGTAATTTGTAAGCGCCAGGAGTGGGAAATAATTTCGGTACTGGTGATAGGCGAGATAAAAGACTCGCGGAAAACCTGTGCCGGTGTAAATTGCCTGACGGCCGACTCCTTCGCCCATGCTCTCGTCCCAGCCGCCGTCCTTCTGCTGATGATCGAGCAGCCAGCGGACGCCCTTCGCGACACTGTCACTGCGATTGTCGCCAGCGGAGAGCAATCCGAGAATCGCCCATGCGGTCTGTGAAGGGGTGCTGACGCCGACACCGCGCGTAGTCGGATCGTCGTAGCTGCCGCAGCTTTCTCCCCATCCACCGTCGGAGTTTTGCACCATACGAATCCACTCGGCGGCCTGCTGAATCTGCGGCTCATGGTTCCAGACGCCAATGGCTTCAAGTCCGCGCAGCACGAGAAAAGTGCCGTAGATGTAGTTGACGCCCCAGCGGCCGAACCAGCTGCCGTCCGGCTCCTGCTCGTCATAGATGAACTTGATGGCCTTCTCAACGCGCTTGTCTTTGCGCGTGTAACCGTAAAGGGCCAGCATCTCCAGAATGCGACCTGTGATGTCGACGGTCGGCGGGTCGAGCATCGCGTTGTGGTCGGCAAACGGGATGTACTGGAAGATCATCTTCGTATTGTCTTTGTCGAAGCTGGCCCATCCGCCGTTCCTGCACTGCATGGAGAAGACCCAGTCGATAGCGCGCAGACATACGTCATACTGGTAGCGCTCCCGGGGATTGTCCACTTTATTCAGGGCAAGCAGAACTTGCGCCGTATCATCGACATCCGGGTAAAACTCGTTGTTGAACTCAAAATACCATCCACCTGGCTCGGCGTTGCGAACCTTCATCGCCCAGTCGCCTTTATGGCGGACTTCCTTGGAGAGCATCCAGTCGGCTGCGCGAAGCATGCGCGCATCGTTGCGCGGCACGCCGGCTTCGCCGAGGGCGAAGATGGCCTGCGCTGTATCCCACACGGGAGACATGCAGGGCTGCATACGGAAAGTCGGCTCAGGATAGTCTGGCGTGCCCATTGGCTCGTCGATGCCAAGCTTCTCGAACTCATCCATGGCGCGGATCACCTGCGGATCGTCGAGCGAATAGCCGAGGCAGCGCAGTGCGACGATGGCGTTGAGCATTGCCGGGTAAATGGCACCGAGACCGTCAGACATCTCAAAGCGCTCAAGCATCCACTTTTCAGCTTTTTTCAGAGCGATCTTACGCAGTGGGCGAATGTGGATGCGCTCAGCCCAGTGGGCAATGCGATCCCACATAAGGAAGAAGTTGCGCCAGCTGATCCAGTTTTTGTTATCCCACTTGAGGTGCAGATTCGCGTTCTCGCGTCCGCCTACAAAAAGCTCATCAATTCCCTGCTCGTGCGGGATTTTCTTAAACGGCTTTTTTGCGTAGGCGATCGAAAGCGGAACGAGGATCGCGCGCGACCAGGATGAGATTTCGTAAATATTGAAATAGAACCACTTGGGGAAGAGCACAATCTCCGGCGGCACTGCCGGAACGGCGTCATATTCATACTGCCCAAGGGCGCAGAGGTAAATCTTGGTGAAGGTGTTGCACTCGACGACGCCGCCGTGGGCTAGAATCCACTCGCGCGCTTTGACGAGGATCGGCTCATCCTGCGACCAGCCCATGAGCTTGCAGGCGAAGTAGCACTTGACGGTAAGGCTGATATTGCCCGGTGCGCCGGGGTAAATACTCCAGCTGCCATCCTCGTTCTGGAAGCGCAGCATTTCGGTAAGCGCGCGCTGCATCTTACCTTCGTCTCCGGTACCAAGAAAGCGATGGACGAAGATGTAGTCAGCCTCAAGCATGGAGTCGGCTTCGAGCTCGCCGCACCAGTAGCCTTCAGGGTGCTGGATGGAAAAGATGTAATCGCGGGAACGTGCAATCGCAGCCTCTACTGACTCCAAAGCGGCGTCGATCCTGCCAAACTTTGGGGTGGCGCGTCGTGCTGTTCCGGAAGATGGATTCATGCGGTCGCTAAAACTCTACTATTCCTGATAAGAATTTGAAGTTGCCTTCCATTTCGAATCAGAGTGCAAAAAAGTCCTTCACTGAGGGGCTGGATTGCCACTTCTATAGTTTCTGATTGCGTTCACTGCCAATTGGTTTCGCTCATTTATACAGAAGCTGGCGCCGGCGTCGGAGCCGACTTTCCGTATGCAGCCCTGCATGT
>JABDHA010000162.1:0-133 GCA_013285705.1 Acidobacteriota bacterium | reverse complement strand
ATGCGATGGCCTGCACAATTTCCGGAGGAAGGCCGAAGCGCACGTTTTCTGGCATGACTTCTACTTCTTCGACGCTGCCAAAACCTTTTTGACGCAAATAATTTACGACGTCTTCCACAAGAACTTCCGGGGC
>JABDHA010000161.1 GCA_013285705.1 Acidobacteriota bacterium | reverse complement strand
TTCAACCCGGCACAATTGACGCTCACAGCTGGAGGGCAGAGCACGGCGTCGTTGACAATCACGGCAAATGCAGTGGCTGTGTCTTCGTTCTGGGGGCGCGGCATCGGCCTGCTGTTGCTTCCGCTCTCCCTCGGCTCGCTTGTTGTGGTTCGCCACTCCCGACGGAAATTGCAGGGACTCGTCTGCCTACTAGTACTTTTGCTTGTCGCGTGGCGTTGAAGGACGAGGAAGCTTGACGATCGAGGCGATCACAAGGATGCAGGACACGAACTTATTGCATTACATAGATGGGCTTTACGGCTATGCTATGGCACTCACCCGCAACCAGGCCGATGCGGAAGACCTAGTGCAGGAGACTTATGTTCGCGCTATCCGGGGGGCGGAAAGTCTGCCGGCTGGAAGTAATGTGAAGTATTGGCTCTTCACTATCCTGCGAAATATCCGGCTCAATCAGCTGAGGCAGCAACGCATCGCGCCTAAATTTATTGAAGTCGACGCCGACGAAGGCAAGACGGACATAGCTATAGAGACATATCCAGACCCATATGCACATGATGTTGGGACGACGGAGCGCGAACGTGTGCGCGAAGCGATCCAGCAGCTTTCCTCGGAGTTTCGCGAAATAATCCTGTTGCGCGAGTTTGAAGAGTTGACCTATCAGGAGATCGCCAACCTCTTAGACTGCCCCACAGGGACAGTGATGTCACGTTTGGCCAGGGCTCGCTCCAAACTCCGGACCTTCCTCTGAGCCTCCGACGCGACGCTGTCGTGAATATGATTGCGCTGGGATGTCATGCTGCTATGCCTTCAGCGGATAACATGATGCTCTGAACGAGCTAAGACCAACCCAGAGGTTGGGTGACATCTGGCACATGTTTGGATGTATAAGTCGCTGCGATGAGGAGTGCTTGGTGTACAAGTACTGAACTCAGCTGAAGCGGCTGATGTAGAGACATCCAAGGAGGCTCCACGATGGCCAGTATGCGCTTCATCGGTTTAGACATTCACAAGAAGACGATCAGCTATTGCATGAAGGACCCCAGTGGGAAGGTGTTGCGAGAGGGTACAGTTCCTGCCACGCGACAGAGTTTAGACGAGTGGATGCGTTTACTTCCTCAGCCGTGGACAGTAGCGATGGAAGCGACCATGTTCACAAGCTGGATCTACGACTAATGTCACAAGCACTTCTCCGGATAGCCGGTTTATCGGCCACTTGCCGAAGACATAGTCAGATTTGATCAGGATGCGGCCTCGCCAATCAATACCCTTGAGAGCGTCAGCTACTCTGACCCAATGTGTGGCAAGAATGACGACATCGCACTCGGCTGCCTGCTGCTTCGTGCCGGCGATGGCGCACGTACCAAGATCATCGACAAAATCAGCCAGTGTCTCCGGACCTCTGGAATTGGATACAACAATGGTGTGACCAGCGTTGATCAAGTGACGACCGAAAGTACCTGTTACTTTACCAGCACCTATAAACCCTACTTTCATGACGAATCTCCTTTTTCGGTTGGAATTGCGAATGAGTTTGCCATTCAATTGATTGCCGCGATCAGCCGAGTTTCACCAGATTCAGGCGATCGGCCAGAAACCGGCCGATCTCATCGAGTGCCTCCTTGGAGGCGGCCAGCATACCAATGCCGAACGGAAACCCGTGCGGCATGCCTTCCCACACGTCAACGCGAGCATCCACCCCGGCCGCAACAGCCCGCTCAACATAACGAAGCGAGTCATCAAGCAGCACCTCATCGTCGCCGACATGGACGCGGATCGGAGGTAGCCCGGCGAGTTTGCCATACAGCGGAGAGGCCAATGGATCAGCCGGGTCATGACCGCCCAGATAGGAGCGTACAAGCTCGGCCGCCTGCGATCGGAGGAAGTAAGGATCGGCCGAGGCGCGTGTTTCCCAGCTCGCTCCAGTCAGGGCCAGATCAGTCACGGGCGAGAGCACGACTGCTCCTACGGGCGCCACTGTGCCTGAGGGGCTGTTGGCCGAGAGATAAACAAGAAGGCCAAGGGCGAGATTTCCCCCGGCCGAGTCGCCCATGACGGCAATCTTCGAATAGCCGCGTTCGACCAGACCGAAGTACGTTGCGCGGACATCTTCTGAAGCTGCCGGAAAGGGATGCTCCGGGGCGAGCCGATAGTCCGGCACGAATGCTGCCACACCAATGCGAGCAGCCATATGGCCAACGAGATGCCGGAAGGCCTGCGCCGAACCCCAATTGAACCAACCGCCATGGACGTGCAGGATGGCTTCGCCGGACTTAGGATCTTCCGGTCGGCACCACCAGCCAGAGACGCCTCCCACGGTTGCCGCCTCGTAGGTAACGCCAGGCGGCGCGGCTACCCGCTCCATGATGGCGTCGAAGGGGACGCGAGCGCCCGTTCCTTGCAGTCGCCCTTTGTGGGGTTCAACGATAACCCGCATGGCGGACATCGCAGTTTTATCTTCCGCACTGATCCGATGGGTGGTTGACCAGGTGCGATTCTCTTGAATTGTCGTGTTCATGGGCATTTCTCCCGCGCGGTTCGCTCTCCACGAATCGCTCCTTATATTTACTAGACGTAAAGGAAATACTTTAGATGCAAATTTATTTGTCTTTCCGTTCAGGTAAGATAAAGGCGTGTCCGGATCAGCCCATAAATCTATGCGTGTCGGCAGGCCACGCGGCGAAGCGGCTGTCTCCCACGCAGCGATCATGGATGCCGTCTATGAGTTGCTGCAGGAGAAGCCTGCACGTGAGCTCACGATGGAAGCGGTCGCGAAGCGGGCAAATGTAGGTAAGCCGACCTTATATAAATGGTGGCCATCCAAAGCCGCGCTCATTATGGCCATGTTCCATGAGAGGCTTGACCAACCTTTAGAGATCCCAGTCACGGTAACGGCAGAAGAGGCAATCCGCGCAAGGATGCGAAGGCTTATTAAGGTGGTTAACGGCCTCTTTGGAAAAGTAGTGGGCGAGCTTATCGCAGAAGGTCAAAGCGATCCGGATATCCTGCGGGAATTCTATGAGCGGCACGTCAGTCTGCGGAGAGCGTCCGCTGTTGCGGAAATTGAGCGAGGCAAGGCAACAGGTGAGTTCTCCACTGATACGGATGCCGAGCTACTGGTCGATGCAATTTTCGCACCCGTGTATTACCGGCTCCTGCTTCGCTTCGCGCCTTTGACGGAGAAGTATGGCAATGACCTGATTGATCAGGTCCTGCTCGGAGTGCGGATGAACCAAGAGCTCTCTTCTCCCAAAGGTCGTCCTGGGTTGCGTAGGAAATCTCAATGAACTAGGGCTTCCTGTCGGCCTACACCCATTCGGGCGCAAATCGACAATAAAATAATGGGAAACGGGATTGGTACTACGATCTCCCGCCAGTCGTCAATAGGCGCATAATCGCCAAGGCACTCACCGACTGGCGGTTCAGTCTTGAGCCGTCCACTTCTGTTGACGTGTGCGGAGGAGAGCATTGTGCAATCTCAGCACCCTTTTCAGCACCCTCAACCTCGACTAAATTAGGACTTCTGCGCAAAACCTCTGCCCCGCGAGAAGGGCAGCATTCTCACCAGCCGTCCGCCTGACTACCGACAAGCTGACTTGTCGTTACTCGCACGGAATGAAGCCAGCGTGGAAAAGAATTACGTGAGGCTTTCACCGTGCCGGCCACAGCTTCATGCATCCGGCCGCATCTCTGCGATGCCTTGCTTCCACGTCACATGCGGTACATAGCCAAGCTCCCGCTCAGCCTTCTGAATATTGAGCGTGAACGGCTTACCAATAAGTCCAAGCATCTGCCGGGTAATGGGTGGTTCTCCCTTAAGCCGCAACAACTTCCAGAAGAAACCCATAGTCCCCGCCAGCATCCAGGCCACTCCAAACGGGACTGACTTGTCACCCGCTTTGACGCCGCGCGTCGCAAGAAGATCGCCAATCACGCCCTTCAACGTTCCTTGTTCCGCATCCGCTACAAAGTACGCTCCCTGGCCGCGGTCCACTGCGAGTAACAGCGCATCGACGAGATTGTCGATGTGGCAGGTAGATACCGCCTGAGTGCCGCCATCCGGCCATTGCCAGCAGCCCGACTGCATCACAGCTACCATCTGGTCGAGCATCGGCATGCCCGCGCCCCAGATCATCGGTGGCCGTATGGCAATCGTCTGGAAGCCTGTGCGCCGGCCGTCGCCCGAAAGCAGAATCTTCTCTGCCGCAGCCTTCGAGGCACTGTAGGGCGCGAACTTCGGTTCCTGAACCGGTGTGTGCTCATCGATGTTCACCAGCGGCTTCGGGTCGCCCTGCACCACGGCACCTGCGCTGACCATCACGACTTTGCGGACGGATGCAGTGCCGATCGCGGCCTCCACAATGGCGCGCGTACCGTTCACATTCACGTCGTTGAACTCCTTCCGGCTTCCCCACATCTTGAAATGCGCCGCAGCATGGAACACCATCTGGCAACCGGTCATCGCACGCGACAGTACGGCACGGTCTGTAAGTTCTCCCACAACAGGCATTGCACCCAGAGACTTTATCTTCACCACTGTCTTCTCGCCGCGCGCCAAAGCTCGTACCTCCCAACCCTGCGCGATCAATGCCTCGATGAGCCTCCCGCCGACAAAACCCGATCCGCCCGTCACAAACGCCTTCCGCGCTCCTGTTTGCTCAACCATCACGCTCTCCCTTCAAGCAATCCAGTGATTGGACGAATGTTCAATGTAACAAGATTCAAAAAACGTAAGTTGTTCGATGGCATATTCTCCAATAAGGACAACGAGAAGCATGCAGAGCGAGAAAGCCATTGCCGACGAAACACTGACTTCAGAGAAGATTCTGGACGTCGCACGGGAGCAGGTGCGCCGTTTCGGCGAAGCGAAAACCAACGTGATGGACATCGCTCGCGCACTGGGGACGTCGCACACCACCATCTATCGCCACTTCCGCTCCAAGGCAGAGGTCTTCGACGCCCTCGTCGTTACCGCCATGCGAGACGAAGAAGAGCTTGCGCGAACCTTCGTAGACGCGAAGGGTCCTGCGTCAAAGCGGCTCGAGGGCTTCGTGCTCGCCCTGCACAGGCGCAAGCTGGAACGCTTCACAACCGATCCAGAGGTCTACCAGCTCTATCGACGCATCATCGAAGAGCGCCCGGACATCATCCAGGACTATTCCGTGCGCATGACAAATCTGATTGCGGCGATTCTTACCGATGGCGTCCGTAAAAAGGAATACAAGATCGACGACATCGAAGCGGCCGCAGCGGTCGTGCGCGATGCCGTCACCGTCTACGCGTATCCAGCCCACGTAGAGGCTGCTGCGAAGGCAGGCTACTCCATGGAGCCAGATCTGAAACGATTGATGATTACACTCGACGTGGCATTTCGTTCAGGAGTCGCTCTCGACGCGACCGCCAGGCAAACTCGACGCCCGGCTGACGATTAAACACTCGCGTTTGATTCAATACTTCCGACCTCTTCACGTTCGACCGTGGCCCAATCGGTCCTGAGAAACGCGTTTTTATTGATCAATAGCGTCCTGCATTGTCTCGGCACCCTGTTCAGCACCCTAGATTGCCAAGAACTTGGATTCTTCATTACGAATCCCTGCTGTGCACGGGCAGCATTCTCCCAGCAGTCCGCCTGACTACCGACAAGCCTTAGTAAATAGCTCTTCCGTCGCAAACTCAGCGTTA
>JABDHA010000160.1:5616-5734 GCA_013285705.1 Acidobacteriota bacterium | reverse complement strand
AACACCAGATAAGAGCATCGAGTATGCGAAGGAATTCGGTATGACACAGATGGCGATCGCCGCGCTTGGGCCGTGGAAGCCGAGGACCACGGAGACGCCCGATGACGTGAAGCGTTAT
>JABDHA010000160.1:0-5606 GCA_013285705.1 Acidobacteriota bacterium | reverse complement strand
CCCTTTAACACCTTCGCCGAAAGGGCGCACGCCGCGGGCATCGTTGCATTGCTGCACAATGAAGGTTTCGTCTCCGAATACATAGATGGGAAACCGGTCTACGACATGATGATCGCTGAACTCAACCCGGCTACCACCAAGCTGCAGTTTCAGGTCTCTGCCATGCAGTTTGGCTATGACCCTGTGACGTATTTCAACAAGTATCCGGGCCGATTCTTATCGATGCACTGCCAGGATTGGGTGAAGGACTCTTCCACCAAGTCGGGCTTCCGCCAGGTTCCCTTAGGCAAAGGGCTCGTGGATTGGAAGACAGTCTTTACTGCCGCAAAATCGGGTGGCGTGAAGAACTACTTCGTTGAGCTTGAAGAAGACCCCGCGTTGATGCCGCCAAGCGTGCCTTACCTGAAGTCGCTGAACGTCTGAGATCTAACTCAAACCGATTCCGCAGGCGCTTGGTTATTCTATGGTTTGATGGTTTCCCAGAGGTTACGCTCTGCCAAATTAAGGGAGGCATATGGGCCTTTGTGTTGTACTGAGTAAAAAATCGGTAGCCCTCTGTCTGGCCGTCCTGCTTGCAGGAGGGCTTTGCCTGTCGGCCCAGAAAAGTAAATTGCCCGGTGAGGATTGGGTTTCACTCTTCAACGGAGAGGACCTTACAGGTTGGTCCAAGGTCGGAGCGGAAAGCTGGACGGTCGAGGACAAGGTCATTCATGGCAAAGGTCTCACTGCGGCATATGGCTACCTTCAAACCGACAGAGACTATAGGGACTTTCAACTTTCATTACGATTCAAGTGCGTTGGCGATGGGAACAGCGGGGTATTTTTTCACACCGGGTTTAAGCCTGGTTCTGTAGATACGACCCAAGGAATGCAGTTTGAGATCGACTGCAACATGATGCACCACACCGGCGGCGTTTATGGGGAAGATGGGAGAGGCTGGGTTGTTTGGCCGGCGCCGGAGAACGAAGGCGTGGTGCGAATGGGTGATTGGAATGACTACCTGGTTGAGGTGGTGGGCAATCACTATAAATCCCGATTAAATGGCGTAACGATGGTGGATTTCACCGATCCAAAGCCGAGCTCGTTTGATGGCAAGATCGCTTTGCAACTCCATGCCGGAGGTCAGGGGAACATGGAGTTCAAAGATCTGTGGATCCGCGATCTTTCGAAGAGTTCCAACTGATTCAAACACCGGAGCCATCACTGGAATCTATGAGGATTGGACTATTAGGGCTCGGCTTTATGGGCGGAGCTCATCTTTCCGCAATCGAAAGTTTGGCCAATGTAACCCTGACGGCGATATCGTCGCGTACGCAGCCAACACCCGGTCAACCGCTGCGAGGAGATCTTCCTCATCAGAAGACCGGCGCTCTGCCTGCCGATGCCCGGTGGTATGGCGATTGGCGGCAACTGATTTCAGACCCTGAAGTGGACGCGGTGGATATCTGTCTGCCCACGCACCTTCACAAGGAAGTCGCCTTGAGCGCGTTTGCTCAGGGCAAGCATGTCCTATGTGAAAAGCCGATGGCGTTGACCTTTGCCGATTGTGAAGAAATGCTCGATGCCGCCGCTGAGAGTGGCCGTGTCTTTATGGTCGCGCATGTGCTTCGCTTCGTATCGTCGTATCGTTATGCCGCATCCTTTCTTGTTTCAACTTTGCATGCCTCGGTGCTTTCATGCACGATGCAACGGAAAACCGGTTATCCAAAGTGGGGGGAATGGTTAGGCCGCGAAGAATGCAGCGGCGGAGCGATCCTTGATCTGCTTATTCACGACATTGACCAGGCCCTCAAACTATTTGGCAAGCCGGACACCGTTCGCGCGATTAGTGATGGGGAGATCGACACCATGAAGGGGCATCTGCGCTATTCCAATGGCCTTGAGGTTGGACTTGTAGGCGGTTGGTATGAGGCAGGGAGGCCATTTTCTGCTGGTTTCGAGATTTATGGCAACGGTGCTGAGCTCAAGTTAGAAGCCGGAAAGCTTCGTCTCATTGCCTCAGGCAAAGATCAGCTGGTCGAGACTCCTGCTGAAGAAGAGTACACAGAACAGATGCGCTACTTCATAGAATGCTGCGAGAAACAAATCGCTCCTGAGCTCTGTCCGCCGGCTGAATCCGCGGAAGCAGTAAGAATTGCAAATCTTCTTCGCGCATCAAGGGACGGCAACGGAAAGGAATTATCGTGTTAACACCCAAACCGATGGAAATAGGTCTGGTCTTCTGGGCCGAGCAAGATGTTGATTCCACTTTGCGTCAGCTTGATACTCTCGGTATCCACGCTGGGCAACTGGGCGTGCCTCCGCATCTCCGCTGTGACGCGGCACTGGATGATTGGGCGCGCGGCCTGGACGAGTGGAAAGTGGCGGTTCCGAGCGCCGTCTGTTCGTATTCGGGTGAAGATTATTCGAATTTGGAAGTGATTCATCGAACGGTGGGGTTCACAAACGCGGTTCTCAGAGAGGAGCGGATTGCTAGAACAATTGAGGTTTCTAAATTCGCTGCCGCTTTGGGAATTCATGCGCTTTCGTGCCACATCGGGTTTATTCCGGGTAGCCGAAATGTAACGCTCTATCTGGAGCTACGCGACTTAACGCGAGCTATCTGTGATGCCTGCGGCGAATCTGGCCAGGACTTTGCTTTGGAAACAGGCCAGGAATCAGCGGAGGTTCTGCTTGGATTTATCGCAGACGTCGACCGAAAGAATCTAAAAGTGAACTTCGATCCCGCCAACATGATCATGTATGGCTATAGAGACCCTATGGCCGCGCTGGAACTTTTGAGCCCTCATGTGATCTCCGTTCATTGTAAGGATGCAAAATCTCCCACACCGGGGACCGTTGACCTACTAGGCGAAGAGTGCACGCTCGGGGACGGTGAGGTTGATTTCCCGGCTTTTTTAAAGCAGCTAAAGAAAATGAACTACCGGGGCTTGCTCAGCATTGAGCGTGAGTCACCAGACTCCAGCAAGAGATTAGCTGACATAGCGATCGGCATACAGCGGCTGGCGCGCTGGAATGCGGCGATGAACATATGAAGTAGTGCCGAGCGACAAAAGAACATCGCCAATGTCTCACAAAGGCTTAGTAGGACTGAAACGCCTATATGGGTCAATAAGCCCTAAATCACCAACTCACTCATTGACAAATGCGATCAAGGCAAGATGCCGAATAGTCGGCATCTCGGACCAGTGGTTTTTCCGAGAGTTAAAACAGAGTTCCTGGAAAACGAGGCGGGCTCAACCGGTCGATGCAACACTGGCTTGGAGTTTACTCGCCGGAGTTTCAAAGCCCAAGGTTTTTCGCGGGCGTTGATTGAGGCGCAGAGCTACCTTGTTGAGATCGCCTTGCGAGTGGACGGACAAGTCGGTCTTCTTGGGGAAGTACTGTCTTAATAGGCCGTTGGTATTTTCATTGGTGCCGCGCTGCCAAGGGCTCTGCGGATCACAGAAGTAGACCTTTACATTCGTGTCTACCGTGAAGCTCTTGTGTTTGGCCATCTCGTGCCCTCGGTCCCAGGTCAACGAGCGCCGCAGCGTCGCAGGGAGTGTAAGCACGTGCTTGCTCAGCGCGGCGACGACCGTCGTAGTGTCTTTGCTGGGCACTTTGATGAGCATGGTAAAACGCGAGTGTCGTTCCACCAGGGTTGCGATATGACTATTTTTGCTGCCTGCGAGCAGATCCCCCTCCCAATGACCGGGAATAGCGCGGTCTTCAACCTCCGCAGGTCTTTCGCTAATAGAGATGGCATCGACGATCTGACCTCGATACTGTCCCGCAGCGCGCGAGTGCCGTGAGCGACGTATAAAGCGTTTGGACCTGAGGTGCTCAACCAGCTCTTTTTTCAGCACTCCCCGGGCCTGAATGAATAAGCTGCGGTAGATGGTTTCGTGGGACACGCGCATGCTCTCGTTGTTGGAATAGTGGACCTTCAGCCATTTCGAAATCTGTTCCGGCGACCAGTCCAGGATCAGTTTACTGGCCACGATCGTCCGCAACTTCTCTTCGATAGCAAGAAGGCACACCTTGGGTCGCAGAGCTGAGTTCCATGCCTGATGATCGGCTTCGCTGGCTCGATAGAGTGGCCGGCCACCGTGACGCGACACCTCCCGGCTCACCGTCGACACAGCCCGTTGCAACCCGTTGGCTATCTCCCGAATCGACGAACCGGAAGCAATCCCTCGTGAGATGTCTTCCCGCTCAGCCAGCGTCAGCGTTCGCGGTGAACGCCGACGAGCAGCAGGAACTATACCTCCGCGCTGCGTCAACAGGAACCGAATAGAACCATGCCCCTTACCGAAGGCGCGCCCAATGTCATGTAACGACTCGCCCGCCTTCCAACGGCGCCACATGTCGATCCGCTGCTCAGTGGAAAGCCTGTTCCGTTTTCCTTGTGCCATAAACACCACCTTTAGAAAATGAATTCATATCAGATGGTGTTGCACCGACCGGTTGAGACCGCCGAGGTTATCGGTAACTACAACATCGTAGGAACTAAATTGCCCCAGTCCTCTCATTCAACGCTGCTCTTATCTTCCTCAACAGAGCCAGACCCAGTCGTGCCCACTCTTCTGCGCTCACAGACGCCAGATACCTAGCCAGTATGACTTCTTCACCCGGCTCCGTTCCCTTATGCGTCTCTAGCTTCTTCCGACCTGCCAGCCAGTTCTCAATCTCGGTCGAGGTGGCCGGACGTGCCGTGACACTCTTCTGTTTGATTGAGAATGAGCGTCCATCTCTACGAAACGTGTAGTTCCGCGTCTTCACCAGCCCACTGGTTATTGAGTTCACTTGTTGCAGAATGAAACTTGAACCCTTTACGGTGCTGACTATCATTAGCCAGTCGCCAATTTGTACGTCGTTCAGTTCGCTCATCAGCTATAGGATAGGCAGAAGGGACGGAAAGGACGCAAGAGAATATCGATCTAATCGGACAAGCGGAGACACAATTTGAGCAAGGATATGATGATCCCTGGCGCGATGTTCCCTACCGGGAGGATGCCAGCGAATCATGGCAGCGAGGCTGGAAAGAAGCCAACCTTGAGCTATCGGGAGATGACTCTGTGGAGTTTTAACTATGGATGAGCGCAAACGTGGGACTGTCGAGATGTATCCAGAGGTCTATGAGCCTCTAAAACAGTTGGGTGTTCCAGCAAGTGTCTGGGATGAAGTCCTGCAGGAGATTTTTAATGAGCCGTTCGGCAAGCTGGCCACTCCGTTTCAGGAACTTCTGTTTGAACTTGAAATGGGGAAAGCGGATTATCCCCGGCCTGATGGGATCAACGACCATGACTACGTGCGTAGCATAATGACGAGGGCTGTTGCAGCGTTCGAAGCCAAGGGCACGGATCACGCACGTTTGATGCGTGACGATAGTTGGAATTACGACGACGCGCTCGGCGTGCGAACCAAGCCAACAGAAAAAAAGATCAATTGAGAAATCGCTGAATGTGTGGCCGCTACCAAAGACGCAGCGACAAACAAAAGATTGCCGAGGCATTTCAACTTGGCAACGTTGATGGTCTGCACCTAGAACTCGCACCGCATTACAACGTCGCGCCTCAGACGATGCAGCCTGTCATCACCTGGGACGAAGAGTTCGGCACTCG
>JABDHA010000159.1 GCA_013285705.1 Acidobacteriota bacterium | reverse complement strand
TATCGTGTTTAGCGGAGACACCAACGGCGAGGGCGAAGGCCTTGTCCGATTAGCGATGAATGCCGATTTGTTTGTCGCACACAATGCTGTGCCCGAAGGAGCGGTCGGGATCGAGAGACGCCTGCACATGCCTCCATCCGTGATCGGGCAAATCGCGGCAGATGCCAAAGTCAAGAACCTGGTTCTGTCGCATCGGATGTTGCGAACTCTGGGAAAGGAAGACCAGACCCAGTCGGAGATCAGGAAACGCTATGCGGGCCCGTTAACGTTTGCCAACGACCTCGACTGCTTTCCTGTGAAGTAGATATCCGGATGCTGCGGCGATTTACTCGATAACCGCAAGAACATCGCCGGCAACAACCGTGTCACCCGGCTCTGCGCGGACCTGAACCACTTTGCCTGCTTTGGGAGATTTCAGCTCGTTCTGCATCTTCATCGCCTCGATGACGACAATGCCCTGGTGCGCTTCTACTAGATCGCCCACCTTGGCCAGCACCCGCACCACGCGGCCTGGCATGGACGCCGTCACGGACTTAGGCCCATCGGTTCCCGCATGACGGCTGCGGCGTGACTTCAACGAGCGCGGATCGTCGACACGATATGGATGTCGCTTTCCCGCAAGATGAATGACCGCACCCTCAGCGCTTTCTTCGAGCACGCAGCGATACGCCTTCCCGCCTGTATGCAGTGAAAGCACTCCCGGCCTTAGCAGATACGCTTCAACATCTGTGCTCGAAACCCCATCCACGCTGACGCGATACTGCCCGGCAGTCTCGCCTCGCTCCAGTTCAATCTCGTGCAGCTCACCGCCTGCTTCAATCTGAAGTTTCATGCGCGCAGGCCCTCGCGTCGCGCCGTGCGCTTCCATGCGCTGTCTTCGGAATGGTTTGCGGCGGCATTGCGGCCATTGCCGTTCGCGGGCCGCATGCTTTCAAAAACAGCGGCCGCAATGGTCGCAACCGTCTCCGAATCCGCGTCCTCAGATTCAGCAGCTTCACCATTCCCAGCCAGCAGCCGGTCAAGATAGCCGGTGTCGATGCGCGCCGCCTGAAAGTCGGCATCATGCAAAATGCGACGAAAGAGCCCGAGATTCGAACGGATGCCGCCGATCACATACTCGTCGAGAGCCCGCAGCAGGCGCGCAATCGCCGCATCGCGCGTCGGCGCATATGCGATCAGCTTTGAGAGCATCGGATCATAGTCAAGCGGCACCACCCAGCCTTCGTAGATGCCAGAGTCTTCCCGAATCCCCGGCCCTCCGGGTTGCAGCAGCCGCGTGATCTTTCCCGGCGACGGGAAAAAGCCATTGTCCGGATCTTCTGCGTAGACGCGGCATTCCATCGCATGTCCGCGCAGACGAATCTCCTCCTGCTTGAACGGCAGCACCTCGCCCTGCGCAATCCGGATCTGCAAATGGACCAGATCGTGTCCCGTCACCAGTTCCGTAACCGGATGCTCCACCTGTAGGCGCGTGTTCATTTCAAGGAAGTAGAAATTGTGGTCCTCGTCCACCAGAAATTCGACCGTACCGGCATTTGTATATCCCGCCGATTTCGCAAGGCGCACCGCCGCCTCGCCCATCCGTCGCCGCAGCTCTTCATCGACAAAGGCAGACGGCGCTTCCTCGATGACCTTTTGGTGTCGCCGTTGCACCGAGCACTCTCGCTCGCCCAGCGAAACACAATTCCCGTGCTCGTCCGCCAATATCTGGATTTCAATATGCCGGGGTCGCTCGATCAATTTTTCCAGATAGACTTCGCCTGAGCCAAAGGCTCGCTCGGCCTCGCTAGCCGCCGAGGTGAATGCCGTTCCCAGTTCTTTCTTCGAAAAGACGGCGCGCATTCCCTTGCCCCCTCCGCCCGCCGCCGCTTTCAGCATCACCGGGTAGCCAATCTCTGCGGCAACGGCGTAAGCCTCATCGAGCGAAGCCAGGCCCGTCACCGATCCGGGTGTACGTGGCATACCCGCCGCATCGGCCGCTTGCCGGGCGCGGGTTTTCGAACCCAGCGCGCGCATTGCGGCTGCCGTAGGTCCGATAAACTTCACTCCAGCCTGTTCACAGGCTTCGGCAAAGCTCGCGTTTTCGGAGAGAAACCCATAGCCGGGATGAATTGCCTGCGCTCCGGAACGCTGCGCGACCTCTAGAATCAGATCACCGCGCAGATACGACTCTGTTGCCGGAGCAGGCCCCAGCCGATATGCCTCGTCCGCCTCAAGCACATGAAGCGCGGCGCGGTCCGCATCCGAGTAAACAGCAACCGTGCTGATGCCAAGCTCACGGCAGCCTCGCATAACGCGAAGCGCGATTTCGCCACGATTGGCAATCAGAATTTTCCGGAACACTGTTCGACTATTCGCCACGGCAAGAAAGGATTCTAAATGGTGAAGCCCCCGAATTAACGGGGGCTTCTGTGAGTGTTGAACGAAGACTACTTCATGTTGCCGGAGCCATCCATCACGATGCCGCCAGGCGTGTTGTTCTTCTTCTCTTCGTTGGCCTTGCGCGTGCCCATGGCCTTGTCGCGCCACTGTCCCGCTTGATCCAGGTCTTCCTTACGCGCCGAATCGTTGCCACATTCCAGGTCTGCCTTACGGCGGTACATGAGGTTCATGTAAGCCATGGCGTCGTCGTAATTGGGCCGGATTTCAAGTGCCTTCTGCAGATATTGCAAGCCTTCATTGACGAGCGGAGTATTCTGCTCCTGCAGCTTCTGGCATGCCGGCTTCGGCATCTTTGGGTTGCCATCGCCGTTGTCCTGCATCCCCACCCCGGCCAGCGCTTGCACGGCATTCTTGTGTGCAACGCCCCAATCAATTACGCCGATGGTGTAGGCAGCTTCCGCATCCTGCGGATCGACGGCAAGCACCTTCTGCTGCCACTGCTTCGCTTCATCAAACTTGTCGATCTGGAAGTAGAGACCGGCAATACCCTTGAGGCTGCCGATGTCCTTCGGGTCTTTGTCCAGAACTGACTGAAACCCCTGAATCGCCAGATTCGCGTTCTTCATGTTATCGGGCGTGGTCAAATCGGGAACCACCTGCTGCGCGTAGGCGGTCGCGAGATAAAGGCGCGCCATCGGCAGGGTGGGATCGAGATTTACCGCATTCTGGAAGTGGTTGATTGCCTCTTCGTACTTGGCATTTTTATAGGCCGCCACCCCTTTATTTAGTTGGTCGCGGGCCTGGAGGCGGCTGCACCCGGTCATCATGGTCAGCATCGCCAGGAATGCGGCCGCCATTACCGGAAAACGTGCGATTCGATTCATTCTGTCTCTCATCTCCTTTGATCGCCTAATCGCCAGCTTACGCCCGACATACCGCGTATAGCATTGGGATGCATCAAAAAAAGTATCTGCGCAGTGATTGTAATTGGTTTCTGCCGTATGGCAAGCCCGTATGGCAGACATCCGACGAGAGGAACCGCAAATCGGGCCGTAAAAAGGCGAGCCTACTGGCCCGCCTCAATTTTTGGTGTGATCAAACCGATGTGATCCACGCCCACGCCATGCGCCATGTCCACAACTTCGGCGACCGTAGTGAAGTTCAGATCAGGATCGCCCTTGATGAACATCACCTTTTCGGCGCGTGACGCGTAAATTGCGTCCAGCCGGTTGCGCAGATCGTTCTTCGCAACGTCGTCCTGGTTGATCTTGTAGGACGGAGTGCCGCCGGGGCTGGATAAGACAGAAACCACAATCGTGCGATCATTCGGCTGCTGCTGGTTCGGGTTCTTCGGAGGCTGCGGAACCAGCGCATCCAAGCCCTTCGGCGTAACCGGCACGATGACCATGAAGATGATCAACAGCACCAGCAGCACGTCGATCAGAGGGGTAACGTTGATATTGGCATTCAGTCCACCCGGACCGCTGCCACTTCCCATAGCCATAAGTCAGTTCCTCATTTCTACGATGCGTTGCGACATTTCCACCAGGAATTACTCTCCGCCGCCAGTGGCAGGCGGCGGCTGATGATTTTCCGCGCCCTGACGTTGTTCGGTCAGCAACGCGACCTGCTCTACACCTGTGGTGCGCACTGCATCAATCGCGTCCATCACCGTGCCATAATGCGCGCGCGCATCGGAACGGAAAAATACTTCCTTATTTGTCTTGTTCTGGAGCATATCGCCGACTTTCGCACCCAGGTCCGCGAGCGAAACCTGATCCTGCCCCAGAAAAATCTTGCCGTCACGGGTCACTGCCACGACGACTGCATCTTCGTGATCGGCGTCCGGCATCGCCGTCGGATTATCCGTCTGCGCCAGCTCCACGTTCACCTTATTCTGGAGCATGGGCGTGATGACCATGAAAATGATCAGCAGCACCAGCATGACGTCCACCATCGGCGTGACGTTAATGTTGGAGTTGACCTTTGAGCCTTCGTCTCTCTTCGCTATTGCCATTCCTATGCTCCCTGAATCGGGCACCTGACCCGACTTTAGACCAGACTGTCAGATCGGGCTTCCCCTCTATTGCTGCGGGCTTGCCTTGTAAATCACTGGAGCAGGGCGGCGTTTTATCCGCCCCACTCCAGAACACAGGATTCCCGCTATTGAGTGCGCACACGCCGCTTAGCGGCGGTTGCCCTGCTTGAGGAAGTAGTCGATCAGTTCGCTCGAGGAGTTGTCCATTTCGACGTCGAACGCTTCCACCTTATTGGTGAAGTAGTTGAACGTCATAACGGCCGGGATGGCGACCAGCAGACCGAAAGCGGTGGTAACCAGCGCTTCCGAGATACCACCGGCGACTGCGCCGATGCCCGAGGTCTTCTGCGTAGCGATCTGACGGAATGCGTTCAAGATACCGATAACTGTCCCGAACAGTCCGATAAACGGAGCCGTCGAACCAATCGTGGCCAGACCGCCCAACCCGCGCTTCAGCTTCGCGTGGACAATGGCTTCGGAGCGCTCAAGAGCGCGCTTGGAAGACTCGATCTGGTCCTCGGTAACTGCGCCGCCACTGCCGTAGTTGCGGAACTCCTGCAGACCGGCAGTGACCACTTCGGCCAGATGCGACTTCTTGTTCCGGTCAGCAACCTTGATGGCTTCGTCCAGCTTGCCTTCCTTCAGGGCACCGGCCACGCGCGGAGCAAACTCACGCGACTGCTTACGGGCTGCGCTGAAGTAGAGCCAGCGGTCGATCATCACAGCCAGTGACCAGATCGACATGATGAACAAAATGATGACCACACCCTTGGCGAGCGAACCCATGTTGTTCCAGAGATCGAGGGGGCTGAAGCCGACTGTCTGCTCCTGGAAAAATGCCAGAGAAGCGGGGTGAATAACTGCTTGTGTGAGATGAGCGAGAATCACTTGAATCTTTCCTCCTGAGGAGTTTTCTTCTTTAGGAAAAAACCTGCGCAAAGAACACGCGTGGCTACCTGCGGTTTACCTCTCCAGCCTGGTGCTCTGCTGGAGAGGCCGGATGATCAATTACGGGCATCAACCGCCGAGGTTGAAGACCACGTTCACCTGGGTTTCCACCTCTACCGGATCGCCGTTGAGCAAGTAGGGTTTATACCGCCAGGATCTCACTGCGTCCATAGCTGCCTGCTGAAGCATCGGCGGCCCGCTGACGACGTGAAGATTTTCGATAGTGCCGCTCTTGGAAATCGTTGCCTGCAACACGACTGTTCCTTGGATGCGGGCTGCCTTGGCGATGGCGGGATATTGCGGCATCGTCTTCACCAGCAGGTTGCCCTGCATGACGCCGGACGAAACGGCAATCTTCTTTGGCGCGGCAGCCTTTACGACGGGTGCCGGACCGTTACCGATACCGCCCAGAACACCA
>JABDHA010000158.1 GCA_013285705.1 Acidobacteriota bacterium | reverse complement strand
CCCAGTCACGGGATCTTCAAGATCAGTATTTCTCGCCGCCAGGCTCTCGTTCGTATTTGGGTGGCTCGAACGCCGATTTATTGAATGATTGGTACGTCGGTTGCGACCTGCAAATCGACTAATAGAGTTAACCGGTTGTCTACCTGGAGGAACTTGGCGGCCTGCTTCGCTCCAATTGCTTTCTTGAATTTCGGAAAGTACTCAGCCTTAAGTTTGGTTCTCGCTTCTTCGAACTTAATCATGCGGCCTGCTAATTCGTCGGCTTTGGCGTCATCAAGAGTGTTGTAGCTGTCAGCGTAATCCTTAATCAAGCTCACCCGTTGATCTCCGATGGTCTGCTGTTTACCGGCATACTCGCGGTATAGAGGCCAGAACGCCTGGCTTTGAGCATCCGTAAATTGCATGGTGTGCGCAATGACATCAGTCTTTTGTGTTTGAACATCCGATCGTAACAATGCGATATCACTATCAATGCCCGAGCCCGATTGGGGCGTTGTGGTTTGGGCCAGCATGCCGGACGCTACTGACAAGACAGCCAACATTCCTAGAACTCGTACTTTCATGACCTTCATCCTCTTTTCTGTTGCTGTAACTAGGACTACCTGATACCACTCATCAGCCCCCGGGCTCTACGATGGTCCAGCTTGGGTCGGGATTGAACGCACTCATTGCAATTGCCGTTTCTGTCGTGCTCTTCCCCAGATCCTTTTGGAGCAACACGCCGTCCTGGTTGATGATGAAGGTCATTACGCCCGAATTGCCGTATTCCACCGGATAGGCGACGAAGGCAAATCCACCGGTCATCTTCCCATTGACTATGTAGTCCCTCGCACCGCCCGGCGCGTTATTGCTTTGCCCCTTCAGCATGTGGAAGTAGTAGCCGTGGAATGCCGCGTGCGCATCGGGCTTTACGTTATATCCTTCAGCGGTGGCGAACGCCGCTAATGGCCCGAGCGGGCTCGCAGGCTGCCCTTCCGCCGATTTCCAGTACAAGCCGTTCTGCCTGCCCGGATCACTGATGAACTTCGTCGCGAACTGTTTCGTCTTGTCCCCATCATGAAACTGCGAAAAGTACTCGGCCTGTGCGTCCGCCACTGCTCCACAAACTTCGATGACTGCCAGTTCATTTCTACCAATACGGCGATTCAGAACCTCATCCTTGCCTGCGGCCGTATCGAAGAACCACTGCCCGCCCGCATTCTGTTTCAGTGGGATCGGAAAGGGGAAATTGTCAGCTCCGACTAGCAGCATCTGAGCACCATCGGCCATGTTGCGCCAACGGTGCATCACCGCGTAGCCTGCCGCGAAGGCAGCTGCCGCATTTTTGTCCTGCACTGGATCGCCGGAGAAGATGACTTCTTTCGAATCCGGACCGAAGATAGCCAGCAGCGCGTTTTGATCCTCTGACTTGGCCGCCGCCTGCAGCGCATTACTCGCGTCGTCCGGGGAAGCAAACACTCTGATCGAAGGCTTCTCGGATCTGTTACAAGAAGCAAAGGGAATAATGAGCGTCAGAAGCAGTAACCAGGCGCTAAGCGCCATTCTGCGGGGTTTGAGCGACATCACAGCCTCCAAAACTTTGGGCTATAAGAGTTCACTTCGTTTGCGCCGCACCGTCGGCTTCATCTGCGACCGCCCCAGCCGCCACCACCGCCGCGACTCGCCGAACCACGTGCACTGGCCTCCCGTGATTGCCAACCACTCCCGCCTCCGCCAAAGGCCGATCCGCTGGGCCGCTCCTGCGATCCATAACCGCGAGCAGCAGCGGAGTTGGGGGTTGGCCGAGGAGTGCCCTGGGTCTGATTCCAGCCACTTCCCGTGTTCTTGTAGACATTCCCGTTCGCCGCCGCATACTTGTTGCCATTTGCAGTTTGTCCCACGGCACCGCTATTGCCGTACGCGCCCGTCGCGGCAGCTCCTCGGCCGCCGTTCGAAGTCTGTACTGTTCCCACGGAACCTTGCGCGGTGGTTTGGTGTTGGGTGTAGGCGGTGTTGCCGTTCTTGGAAACGACCGAACTTCCATAGTTGCCATAGGCGTTCGAAGCCTGGTGCGTGGCGGCATATGCGCCGGTATTCGGGTTATACGCCTGACCGACTTTTTGAGTCCCGTAAGCAGTCGTGGTCGATGCGCCCCGGGCATACGTCCCCGTGTTCGGGTTATAGGCATTCCCAGCGCGGGCGACGCCGTTCGGTCCATATGCGGTCACGCTAGAACCGTAGGCGCCGCCGTGCCATGCGTTGTTTCCGTAGTAGACGTTGCTCCTGTAGACAACCGCGCCGCCATGCCAGTTGCAGTTCCAGTAGCTGTAGCCCCATCCGCAACAAGAATTATTGATCGCAGCCCCAACTGCGATACCGATTCCGAACGCGAGCACAGCGGTTGTCACTACGGCTGCGGTGCTGTACCCCGGCGTCACATACGGAGTGCCATAGACAACCGTGGGGTTGTACTGCGGGACGTATACTACCTGCGGATTGGTAGGCTGAATCACGATCGTTTGCGGCGCCTGTTGCACCACCGTGATCTGTGAGCCGGATTTGAGATTGCCGGCAGCTTTTGCCTGGGCACGCAAGGTCTGAATCGCTGTCATCACATCGGCGGCCTGCGTGTGGTATGCCTCTCCCAGTGCGGAGGTCCAACTGAGATTCTCTGCCAGGTTGTCGAGAACCGAAGGAAACTGCGTGAGCGCTTTCACGCTGGGATCCCACTCCTGCTTATCGACGGCCTGGTTTAGAGCTGTACCCGTCAGACTCTTGTTCTGCTGAAGCCACCCGACGGCGGCAGCAACCTGGTCGGGAAAGGTTGCGGCTCCAAGAATCTGGGCAACCAGCGCATCAGGATACAGTGCGATGGGCGCTACCAGTTTCTGCAAATCACCCGCAGAGAGAGGCGCGCCTTGTCCCGAATATCCATTATCTGCTGGTGGTGGCGGCGGTACCTGCGCCGGTTGCTGACCTTCGACTGCAAAGGGCACGGCGTTGATGACCAGCAGGAACGATAGCGTCGCCGATAAGAGCTGTTTCAGGATATTTCTGATCACTTTCTTCTCTCCATCCAAGAAGGGCATCCAGCATCTGATGAGCTTAGTTTGCCGGACTAGCATATTCCTAATCCAAGAACACGACGTCTTTACTAACGATCACGGCGATAAGCCACTTCAAGATGGTCACTCATCCGTGAACTGAAGTTATTGCTGCCAACCGCCACCGAGCGCATTGTAAAGCTGTACCAGAGCAAGCCGCTCGCTGAGTTGTGCCTGCGCCAGAGCAATTTCAGCGTTGAAGTAACGCGTATCACTATCGAGGACTTCAAGATAGCTTGTTACGCCTCCGTTATATTGAAGATTCGCGAGCCGAATCGCGTCTTTCGCCGACACAGTCAGCAATTCCTGTTGCTCACGGAACTCCTGATCCTTCCGGTAAGCTATCAACGAGTTCGAAACTTCTTGAAATGCCTGCTGGATGGACTGCTGATAGAACAGAACTGCCTCCTGCTGTTGAGCCTCGGTCAGCCGCACATTGGCTCGCAGTCTTCCCGCAGTAAAAATGGGCTGAGCCAGCTGGCCGCCGAAGCTCCAGAAACCCGCCGGTCCAGTAAACAGGCTCGTGAGCGCTGAACTCTGATATCCAGCGATTGCAGTGAGAGTAATCTCGGGAAAATACGCCGCCTTCGCCACTCCAATCTGCGCATTGGCGGCGACCAGTTGTTGTTCGGCCGATTGCAGATCGGGTCGCCGCTCCAGCAGCGAGGAAGGCAAGCCCGCAGGAACGACCGGAGGAAAATGGTTTTCAACAAGAGGTTTTCCGCGCGTAATGGGCTCCGGATTATCGCCTAAAAGAATGCTTATGAGGTTTTCCTGCTGCTCAATGCTCCGCTCCAGGGCAGGAATGTTCTCCGCCGCAGCGTAGACCAGTTGTTCAGACTGACGAACATCGAGCATGGAGGTCGTTCCGCCGGTTTCCCGTATCCGCACTAGGCGCAACGACTCGTCGCGGGAGGTGAGTGTATCTCGAGAGATCTGCATCTCAGAATCCAGTTCCAGCAGCTGGAAATACGCCGAAGCGACATTACTCACCAGGCTCCAGATCACCGCTTTCTGGCCCCACTCTGTCGCCAGTAGACTTGCGCGTGCAGACTCTGTTGCTCTGCGAAACTTACCCCAGAAATCAATCTCCCACGACAGCGAGAGATTCAGCTGGTTTGCGCTCGTATCGAAAGCCCGCGATAGGCTCGTCTGAGGATTGCGCTGGTTCAATGCGCTTGCTCCGCCGAAAACCGCCGGGAACTGATCCGCGCGAGTAATGCCTAACGCCGCCTGAGCCTGCAGCACGCGTGATGCGGCAATCCGCACGTCATAATTCTGAGCGATGGCCTTCCGAATCAAGGCTTGTAATTGCGGATCGTTAAAAACAGTCCACCACTTCTCATCCGCAATGGACGCCGTCGTCTGCGGCGCAGCGTCCGGATCAAGCCCGCGATAGGCATCGGGAGCTTGAATCGATGGACGTTTATAGTTAGGCCCGACTGTGCAGCCAGTCAGCAGCATCAACGCCATTGCAATCAACTCGCGTCGGCCGATCATGACTAGTCCCCCTCCGTGTGAGAGACGGCTGGCAACGTAGCTGGCGGCGGCTCTTTCTTTTTCTTGAAGAGGTTGCCGAAGCGCTCCACTACATCGAACGAGACAGGAACGAAGAAAATGGCGATGACGGTGGACGCGAGCATACCGCCGATGACCGTCGTTCCCAGCACTCGGCGCGAAATGGCACCGGCTCCAGCGGCTGTCCACAGTGGCACACATCCCAGGATGAAGGCAAATGCAGTCATCAGGATGGGCCGCAGTCTCAGCCTGGCGCCGGTCAAGGTCGCCTCGATGAGCGGCTTGCCACTGTCATACTCAAGCTTGGCAAATTCCACGATGAGAATGGCATTCTTGGACGACAGCCCGATCAGCATGACCATTCCAATCTGGGCGTACACGTTATTGTCGAACCGGCGAAGGTAAAGCGTTAAGAACGCGCCGAAGATGGCAATGGGAAGTCCCAGTAATACGCTGAAGGGCAGTGTCCAGCTCTCATATTGCGCGGCCATGATGAGGAACACCACAAACAAGGCCATACCAAAAATAATGGCGGGCGAAACGCCTTGCGCCGCCTTCTGCTCCTGGTACGACATGCCGGAATAATCGAAACCCATCTGGCTCGGCATCGTCTTGTGAAAGACATCTTCCAGGGCTGCCATGACCTGCCCGGAACTGTAGCCGGGCGCAGCTGATGCATTGATCTGCACGCAGTTGAACAGGTTGTAGCGCATGACGAACTCGGCGCCGCTGCGCGGGTAGGTTGAAGTCAGCGTGCTCAGAGGAACCATGTCGCCAGATATGTTCCTGACGTAGAACTTGCCGAGATTCTCTGCCCTGGTGCGGTAGTCGCCGTCCGCCTGAACATAGACCTGCCATTGCAGTCCGAATCGGTTGAAGAAGTTAATCAGCGAGCCGCCCATAAACGTCTGCACCGTCTGATACAAGTCGGCCAACTGGATCTGCTGTGTCATCGCCTTGGCATTGTCTACCTTCACTCCGACCTGCGGGACACCGAACAGGGCCGTCGTCAAGAGCCCCGCTAACTCCGGACGCTTGCGCGCCTCGGCCATAAAAATCTGCGTGTTCTTCGCGAGAAAATCGATCGAGCCGCCCGACCTGTCCTCAAGAATGAAGGTGGCGCCTCCCGATGTGCCGACACCCGGAATTGCGGGTGGCGGGAATGAGAACGCAATTCCCGATGCAACGTGCGAGAGCGCACGCTGAACGTGGGCCTTGATTCCCTCATAGCTCTCCTCTGGAGTTTTGCGT
>JABDHA010000157.1:1692-6099 GCA_013285705.1 Acidobacteriota bacterium | reverse complement strand
TGGCAAACATCAATTTCAAAGCTGCCGGTTATCAGCCGGATCCGCTTCCGGAGCTGTATGGGCGGTTCCAGGGGTGCGCAGCGCGAGCGTTTCGCTTAATAGTCCACAGAACCTTTGCTGCGTGACCATTGATATTTCCATTGGCGGTCGGTCCGAGGCTTGGATTGGAGATGTCGATACCGCTGTAAGCCGCGTCAGTCCGCACTATTTCGAGACGATCGGTACGCCACTGTTGCGTGGCCGTACTATCACGGAGCACGACACCCAGACGTCACAGCATGTGGCTGTCGTTGATGAAACCTTTGCGCGCACGTTCTTTCCTGGCGAAGATGCTATCGGCAAACACTTCGGAAGGTCAGAGCCGGGCCACGGATATGACTATGAAATTGTTGGCGTGGTGAGAAATACCACATACAGAAATCCAGGCTCGGTGCCGAGGCCCATGTTCTTCCTGCCGTTTACGCAGACAACAAAGTCTGCACTCAACGGCGAGGATCGCCTGGAAACGGGTACGCTCTATGCCCAATCCATTCAGCTCAGCGTAGCGGGAGCTCCGGAGAGCTATGTGAGCTCGTTCCGCGAGGCTCTGGCCAGCATCGATCCTAACTTGTCGCCGGTTACGATCAAGAGCTACGGGGAACAGGTGGCTATGCAGTTCAATCAGGAGAGGCTGATCGCTCGACTGACCGGTCTCTTCAGCCTGCTTGCACTGCTACTTGCCTCTGTCGGATTGTATGGAGTTACCGCGTACAACGTCACGCGCCGTACAGGGGAGATCGGCATCCGCATGGCCCTCGGCGCTAATCGGGGTAACGTTGTGAGTATGGTTCTGCGCGGGGCGTTCTATCAGGTTGGCATCGGCCTTTGCATTGGTATACCGCTTGCCATTCTTTGCGGGCGGTATCTGGCGCATCAGCTTTACGGGGTAGGGAAGTTCGATCCGCTGGTACTGGGTGGAGCAACTGGTGTTTTGTGTGTATGTGCGCTTATCGCCGGACTATTTCCTGCACGCCATGCTGCTTCGATTGAGCCGATGGAGGCGCTGAGAATCGAGTAGACACTGTAAGGTCACATGTAAATGAGGATGCCGAGTTTGGCGTGGATAGTAAAACAGGCAAGATCGCGTGGAGTGCGATCTTGCCTGCGGACTTTGCCATGAACTTTGCTTTATTCACTCTGCTCTTACATGACCGGGTTAGAAGATGATCTTGAGGCTCATTTGCAACTCACGAGCGTAGTTAGCCATGCCCTGGCTCCCTTGTTGCGGTGTGACCTGGCCGAAGTTTGGATTACTTAGATCGTTCACAGGTGTTGCGAAGACAGGGTGATTGAATAGATTAAAGCCCTCAGCCCTGAATTCGAACCTTCGCTCTCCCCAGAAGGGGAATTGGCGAATTACAGAAGAAGTGAGATCCCAGTATCGTTGTGAACGTAATGAGTTGCGGCCAGCGTTTCCGTACTCATATGCCGGAGGAGCAGCATAGGCTGAAGTATTAAACCATTCCGCTGGAGTTTGTTTGGACAGGCCTGGATCTCCAACCTTATTCAGATAGACAAATGTGTTGCCCGTATTGAGCAACGGCGGATTGTTCAAGATTGGTGTAAATGCCTGTCCGGAGCGGCCTGTAATCAGGTTGTTGAGCTGCCAGTTGCCGAGAACGTAATCGGCAAAACGGTTGCCCGTAGAGAATCTTTTGCCCTTACCGACTGGAATCTCATAGAGCGAATTGATAGAAAGCACGTGCGGAAGATCGAAGCCGGAAACGGAGCGCGAAGCGGCCGGATCGTATGGGTTCTGCACGTTCGTGCCTTCCACGCCAAACCAGCCATCGTCTTCACTCATAGCCTTTGAATAGGTGTAGGAGACCTGATAGGAGAAGCCGCTGGTAAAGCGCTTGTTCAACTCCACCTGAAGCGCGTTGTAATCGGCGAAGCCAGCACTGCGATCCCAGTACATGGGAATGGCATAAGGAAATGGAGCGCGGGCCTGTTGGTCGCCGGGTCCAGGAGGCGATGTGTTGTACAAGCCTCCGACATTGGTGCGATGCGAGCCAGAGCCAACGTAATTGACGGTAATGGCAGTGGAGGAATTGATCTGCCGTTGCACACCGAAGTTCCATTGCTCCGAATAAGGGTTCTTGATATGTGGATCGTAGAACCAGGTGTTGTTCGTGAACGGTGTTGCCGGCGGGAAGAGTGCGCTGCTGCTACCTCCTCCGCTGGCCACGAGAGGATTCTGGGCCTGGACTGTGGGTGTCGGCGCGGCAGAGGTCGGCTCATTCAGATGGTTCTGAATCTGTTGTCCAATGTCAGGCCATGCGCCTTCGATGTTCTGAGCCATTTGCGTAACGGCTGCCCAGTTGTCGTAGACAATGCCGAAGCCGCCGCGAACCACGGTCTTATCATCGACCGCATAGGCGAAGCCAAATCGCGGTCCGAAGTTTGTGCCGACGTTATAGGCGATCTTGCCTCGCGGATCAACGATGACGTGATCCGGCAATGTTCCGTCGCCCGGGATGCAAGGCGCATGTCCACGGACGCTGCATGGAGGCGGCAGTTTCTGCACGATATAGTTTCCAGTGACGAAATCCATGTCGCCGGTTTCGATTCCACCCTGTTCGCCAATTGTCGACTCTTTTCCGTATGGCGGAATGAAGGTGTAGTCATAGCGCAGACCAAAGTTGAGAGAGAGTTTTGGCGTTACCTTCCATGAATCCTGACCAAAGAAACTCATGACTCCACCCGGCCGCGTGGTTTCATTCACGTTTCTCCGGTTGGCCTGGTGTGGAACATTCAGAAGGAATGCCGACATGCCGTCTCCGGTCGATCCGGCATTCGGGTTGTTCACATTTGTGTCTGCTGTACTAATAGGATCGAAATTCAAGCCTATCTGAGAAAGAGGACTTTCGAAGTTATTCGAGGTATATCCACCACCGAACTTTAATTCGTGGTTCCCGATGATTTTTGTGAGGGTACCGCGAAACTCGTGACTGTCAGTAGCTTTAGGCGTATCAGAGATGCTTTCACCACCATTCGACAAGCCATTAATTCCAGGGCCCGGGATCAATGCTCCGCCGTTCGCGCCAGCAAAGCCATTCGCGAAAGCATCGTTGAATCCAACCTGGCTGTAGATGCTGCTGGTAGAGCTTGTAAAGCGGGTCGCGGAGTTGTCGAGCACCGTGATACGTGCATACTGTCCCTGCAGAATCAGGCTCGGGCTGAAGACATGTACATAGTTGCCACCCCAGTCGCGCGCCTGGATCGGATGGATGTTGTTTAGAGCTGGAAGACCTCCGGATGTCGTTACCTGGCTATTAATAAAGCTATAGCGAAACCACGCCGAATCCTTTGCGCCGAAGTTCTGATCTACACGAACATCAAATTCGTTCTGATTTTGAATCAATGGCGTCGGATCAACCGCATTCTGCGTGAATGGAACATTGGAGTTAGCTTGCGGGAAGACGAACTTGGCGTAGGCGACCATTTGCGGATCAATCAGGTTCTGCGGAATCTGATTATTTACAAATTGTTGGCGGGTAAAGTTTGTGCAATTGCCATTGCTATCGAATTGAACGCATGTCGTGGTGTATGGGTTGTAGATCGGAGGGGCTCCGCTTTCATCGCCGGCCAACTGCGCTGCAGTAGGCACAATCAAGTTTTAATCCTGTACCTTGTTGTAGCGGAAGCCCTGGTAGGCACCGAAAAAGAAGGTTTTGTTTTTGCCGTTATAGAGCTTGGGAATCCAAACTGGACCACCGATAGAAGCCCCAAACTGGTTCTCGTGATACGCCGGATTTGCCAGTCCTTGTTGCAGGAAATATGGACGGGCATCGAAGGCATTGTTGCGCAGATATTCCCATGCCGTTCCGTGAAAGTCGTTTGAGCCGCTTTTGGTCACGACGTTTACGACGCCGCCGAGCACGGAGCCGAACTCTGCGCTGTCTGTATGCGAGACGACCTTGAATTCCTGAATGGCATCGACGATAGGCGGGACGGCATAGGTGCTTTCAATTGTGCCGTAGTTGTTTAATCCGTCCATCAGGTACATATTGCTGCGATTTGTCTGCCCGTTGACGGCAGGAAAGCTGTAGTCGGCGCCGATGGTGACGGGAGCGCCAAAGCCGCCGCTGTTCTGCATGCCGGCTGCCTGTCCGGTCATGATCGGCACGACGCCTGGAGTCAGCTGCAGGAGCTGGGTAAAGTTGCGTCCGTTCAGCGGAAGCTCATTGACCTGCTTCGTCGCAATCACCGTGCCAAGATCTGCACCGCGCAGATCCAGCTGCTGGGCGCCTGCTTCCACCGTTACCACCTGCGTTTGCGTTCCGACTCCGAGCGCGAAGTTCATCGTCGCGGTCTGGCCGACGGTGAGGGTGAACTCGGAAATCTGCTCCTCGGTGAACCCGGTAG
>JABDHA010000157.1:0-1669 GCA_013285705.1 Acidobacteriota bacterium | reverse complement strand
ACCGAGGTGCGCTCGACCGAAGTGTCGACGCTGTGCAGCACGATCGTGGCATTCGTAACGAGTGCGCCGCTTGAATCGCGGACCGATCCACTGAGCGAAGCAGTCGAGAGCTGCGCCAGTCCAGCGCTGGCTACTGAAAGGATGCTGAAGAACAGGCATACCCGTGCCAAAATCCCGGGTGAATGTGGAACCCTTGTCGTACACCGCATATAAACCTCCCGAAAACAATCACCCATACACCCCTTGGGTGGACCAGCCATGTCTCATGTGTGTCGATAGCTTTGCATTCGCTCCGACATTTGAATCAGTTTGAACCTTGTACTCAACCTAAAGAATGACTGTCAAGGTAAATTTCATAAATAGAACCTAACTTTCACATTTCAAATCGCGGATCGTTTTGAGCGGTCGCGTGTGTGCCTCGCGTTTTTCCTTGAGAGCGATTTATAAGCGCTCAAATTTGTGTTAGCGACGATAATCACTCCCTCCTATCGATGTCAATAATTTTGATAAATGATGTTAATTACCTGAAATTCCGGCGAAGAAGGTTTGCATTTCATTCTTGCCGAGCATAGGTTTGAGCGTCTAAAAGAGATCTGGACTACTTTGTGCGCGTAGGGTAACTTCAGCAGCATCAGCTTGATCGGAGCTGCTGTTTGTCCGGTCATTCTGGTGCGCGGTGCGGGCTGTCCGGCCCGTTTGTGCTTGGCGCGCAGGCGACCGGCAGGATACCGTATGAGGTCGTGAGACCAGGAATTCAATCGTTGACGACGAGGCATCCAGACCTGAATCGGCTTGTCTGTTTTCTTAACGTAACTTCATCGATATACGTGGATGGGGCCGCGTGAGATTTCTGTGCCTCTGCGCGTTTCCCATCATGCGAAGGACTGGTATCGGGTGGCTGGCCGTCCTGGGATTTTCACTGCAGTTGGCTGTAGCCGGGGGCGGGGGACAGGCCCGATCCTCGTCTCACGCAACGCAGAATGCAGATACTCGCGGTAGCTATGTTGGTTCTGAGAGCTGCGCCGAATGTCATCACGACATTTACCGGCACTACATGGAAAGCAGCATGGGCAAATCCATGCTGCATGTAACACCGTCCAGTCTTACGCCGGCTTTTTTGCAGAGTATTTCCGTGCCTGCTCGCCCCTTCAACGAGCAGATGGATCGGCATTTCGATATTTTTTCGCAGGATGGAAAGCTCTATCAGAGCGAATATCAGAAGGCTGCGGATGGAGCAGAGATCTTCCGCGATACGCGTGAAATCGAGTGGATCATCGGTGCGGGGACGAATGGATTCGGCGCGATTGTGCGGCGAGATGGCTACCTCTTTCAGGCGCCGCAATCTTTCTACTCAAAGCCAAAGACATGGGGGCCTTCGCCGGGTTATGAATCGATTGATCTTGGCTTCAATCGTCCTATCCAGGCGGGTTGCATTTTTTGCCACAGCGGACGGGCGCGACCGATCGCCAATACGAATGGTCAGTTCGAAAGTACGCCATTTTCCGAAACTTCGATTGGCTGCGAAAACTGCCATGGTCCGGGAGCAGCTCACGTCGCGGCGATGAGAAGTCCGAGTAAGGAGAGCTCAAAATCTCTTCAAATTGTGAACCCGGCGCGGCTCACTCCATATCTGGCGGACAACATTTGCATGAGTTGTCATCAGACGGGA
>JABDHA010000156.1 GCA_013285705.1 Acidobacteriota bacterium | reverse complement strand
CCGCCTGTGCCAGCGCCGGCGCGTCGTTGGTGCCGTCGCCCATCATTGCGACCAGTTTCCCCTCTGCGTGCTGCTTGCGCAGATAGGCCAGCTTGGTCTCCGGCGTGGCTTGCGCCACGAAGTCGTCCACGCCCGCCTGTTTGGCAATCGCTGCGGCCGTAAGCGGATTGTCGCCGGTGACCATCACCGTGCGCAGCCCCATCTTCCGCAGCCGGTCAAAGCGCTCCTTCATCATCGGCTTCAGCACGTCCTCCAGGACCACCACGCCGATGACCTGGCCGCCATCGGCTACAACGAGCGGTGTGGCGCCTTTCGATGCCACGCCATCCACCAGCGGGCCAAGTTCACTCGGCGCCCTCTTCCCCTCGCCCTCGACAAATTTCACGATCGCATCCGAGGAGCCCTTCCTGATGTGGCGCCCGCCCGGGAGATCGACTCCGCTCATCCGTGTCTGCGCGGTGAATGGCACAAACTCGGCCAGCGGAGGAACAGAGAAAGATGTCACGCCGAGCGCGTCAAAAGCCTTTACGATGCTCTTGCCTTCGGGGGTCTCATCGGCCGCCGATGCCAGGGCGGCAAACTTGCCGACATCCGCCGCGGTGTAAGTACCCACCGGCAGGAATTGCGTCGCGTGCCTGTTGCCAATCGTGATGGTGCCCGTCTTGTCCAGGAGCACGATATCCACGTCGCCCGCCACTTCCACGGCCTTGCCGCTCTTTGCCATGATATTGTGCTGCAATGCGCGATCCATCCCCGCGATGCCGATTGCCGCCAGCAATGCGCCGATCGTTGTGGGGATCAGGCACACGAGCAGCGCTACCAGGGTGGGTACATCCGTGCCCAGGCTGTTGAGCTGATCGGTTACGCCGAGATAGCCCATCATATATTGCTCCGCGTTGTAAGCCATCGGCCAGAGCGGAATGACGACGATGAGGAAGATCAGCGTAAAGGCAGTCAGTACCAGGGTCAGCGCAATCTCATTCGGAGTGCGTTGACGGATCGCCCCCTCGACGAGCGCGATCATCCGGTCGAGGAACGATTCCCCTGCGCCTGCAGTAATGCGGATGATGATCCGGTCGGAGACTACCACCGTGCCGCCGGTGACGCCCGAGCGGTCGCCGCCTGCCTCACGAATGACCGGCGCTGATTCGCCGGTGATCGCCGATTCGTCGATCGACGCGATGCCCTCGATGATTTCGCCGTCGCCGGGTATCGTCTGCCCTGCCTCGACGACCACGTTATCACCTACCTTCAACTGGGTCGAAGGGACCTCCTCTGTCGTGCCACCCGGCCGCAGCCGGCGGGCAATGGTATCGCGACGCGTGCGGCGCAGCGACTCGGCCTGCGCCTTCCCATGGACCTCCGCCAGCGCCGTCGCAAAGTTCGCGAAAAGCACCGTGGCAAACAGCCACGCGTCCAGGGCGATGAAGTAATTGATCGATACCTGGCTCGCCGACTGCCCCATGGCCGCCTTTATCACGTACAGAAGCGTGAGAAAGGCGCCGATCTCCACCACGAACATCACAGGATTCTTCCACTGGATATCGGGCCGCAACATTACGAATGCCTGCTTGAACGCCGGCATGCAGGTTTTCAGCGTGAAGAGCGCCTTCGGCCGGCGCATGGGGCGGCCCTGGCTCGGCGGTAGGCTGATATTAGAGGTCAATGCTGTACTCATGGCTACGGTTTCTATTAAATTCTAAGTTGAGTTGTGTTTCTGGTTGCAACCTCGGGTCATCCGCCAAACGGAATGGGTCCCAAATGCTCCGCGATTGGTCCAAGCACCGCCACCGGCAGGAATAGCAGCGCCTGGATGATGACAATGGTCGCGAGCAGCAGGCACGCGAATGTCGGTGTGTTATCTCGCAGCGTTCCAAGGCCAAATGGAGCAGCCTTCTTCGCGCCGAGATAACCCGCCATCGCAATCGGCGCCACGATCGGTAGGAAGCGGCTGATGATGATAACCAGTGAGGTCGCGAGATCCCATGCGACCGCCTGCGGCGCGGGGTTGGAGTTACTGTTCAGGCCATAGGCCACGCCCAGCCCGTCAAAGGCGGAGCCATTGTTGGCCGATGCCGACGAGAACTGGTACATGATCTGCGAGAAGCCGTGCGGCCCCGGATTGCTCGTGGCTGCCGTGCCCCACGTCGTCGCGGCAAAGAGCCCCGTCGGGAACAGGACCATGATCGGGTGCACGAGCAGCGCGATCATCGCCAGTTTCATCTCGCGGCCGCCGATCTTTTTGCCCAGGTACTCAGGCGTGCGCCCGACCATCTGGCCGGCGATGAAGATACCGACCACCATGAACAACAGCAGGTTGATCATGCCGACTCCCTTCCCGCCGAAGATGCAGTTGATCCACATTCCCACCATCGGCGAAAGCGCGGCGATGGGATTTAAGCTGTCGTGCTCACAATTGATCCCGCCATCGGTCACGTCCACCGTCAACGCGGCAAACGTCGGGCCAGCCGAGGTGCCGAAACGCATTTCCTTGCCTTCCAGGTTGCCTAGGTGCTGATCCACGGGCAGGCCCGGTACTGCCGGCAACGTTACCGTCCGTTTGCCCCCAGGCGCCGTGGCGCTGGCCATATCATAGGACCTGGCAACGGGGTGCGCGGTCAGACCCGGATTCGGCTGGAGCGAATCGAAACAGACTGCCCAGACCACCGTTCCGATCATCATGACCATCATCACGCTGAAGATCACCCACCCATGCCCGATCCGTTTCAACATCCGCCCGTACATCAGGACGAGCGAGTAGGGGAAGAGCATCATCATCACGCAGGAGAGGAAATTGGTAAGCGCAGTCGGGTTCTCGAACGGATGGCAGGAGTTCATCCCGAAGAATCCGCCGCCGTTGGTCCCCAGTTGCTTCATCGGCACGAAGGCCGCCAGCGGCCCAAGCACGATTGTCTGTTGATTCGCCACTCCATTCGTCAACCCCATCGCCCCATTCTCGAGCGTCGAGACGATGTGCGCGCACTGCAACGTCATCGGGCTTCCCTGCTGCAGGAAGACAATCGCAAAGAGGAACGAGATTGGCAGGAACATGTAGATAACCACACGCCACATATCGACGAAGAAGTTCCCCACGTCCCCGTCTCCGCGGAACGCGCGGATGATCGCCGTGAGGCCGCAGAAACCAATCGATGCAGAGAGAAAGAAATTACTCAGGCAAAAGAAGATCTGGCTGAAATTAGAAAATACCTGGTCTCCCGAATAATGCTGAAGATCGGTGTTCGTCATGAACGAGATCACCGAGTGGAAGATGGTCGTGGGAGCTATCGCGCCACGGCCCAGATCGTTCAGCGGCATCCAGGGCTGGATCGTCAGGATTATAAAGCCAAAGACAAAGAGAGCGGTGTTGAAAATCAACATCGCCGCAGTGTATTGCTTCCAGTTCATCGGACCGCTGTCCAGGCGGCGCTCGAAGAACCTAAAGGCGCCGGGTGCCTTGTAGGATCCGTTCATGATCCATGAAAGGTATCTGCTCAGCGGGATCGCCAGGAGAGTCGTGATAATCAGCATCAATGCGGGAATAAGCCAAATCTGAATGAAAGTGGGCATAAGGTTGGTCTTTCTAAGATGGGGTCAAAGTGCAGGCCTCAGAACCATTCGGGCCGGATCATGGCCACCCAAAGGTAAATGAAGAGGAACAACGAGATGGCTGCTGTTAGATATATCATGGTGGTGTATCCGTTCGATTAGATGTGCTCGCAGGCAATGAGGAATAGGTAAACCCCGGCCATTGAAACGATGCCCGCGGCGAATAGGCTCGGAAGCCAGATCATTAGATTCATTTTGTTTTAATCCCTGTATTTTAGATTCCAGACAGGATGTCACACCCCGCTGGAAAATCGTGGACCCCCTTTAGCACCCACTATGCCAACCCAAATTACTACATCAGAAGAGGCTGTTAACAAGCGGCTTAGAATAGCGAGCAACGGATTGCTCCACTTTTCTTGGTCTGCGATACTTTAGCCATAAGGTACAAAATACGACATGGCACTTTTATCTTCATTTTTTCCGTCCTGCAAAACGCAAGGATTTCCGTTTGAAGTGCAATTACCCCGGCTTACAAAGTTTTACTCGCTGCATGTAGAGATCGCTGTTCGATCCTATGCTGGGAAGTGTTTCCAAAGGTAAAGCCGGCACCGTTTGGATTGCTTTGGATTGCAACTTGCAAGTGATACCGCTTCGCGCGGAGGTACATAAGCTTCAATTGCTTCGCATCACATTGGCGGACATTTTGAAGTGACGTCTCATTGCATTCCGCAATCCTCTACATGCATAGTGCAATACCCGGCGCAGGCAGGACAAGTGACGGGAACTGAGCCCGGATCAAATATCCGACCAATCGATCTCACGTCCAAAAGGTCCGCTCGAGACCACCCAAACCATTGCGGCGAATCTCCAGATCCGGCAATCTGCATGTATAGAAACAGGCAAACGTTGCAGAATGCAAAGCGAGGGCGTTTATTGAAAATTCTCCCTTCGCGACCTGCTCGCCCAAATTTCGATTTGTGGCGGCGATGAGGCGCACGTTTGACTTATGAGAAGTGGTTTCGCCTACTCGCTCGTACTCGCGCTCCTGCAATAGCCGCAATAGCTTCGCCTGAATATCGAGCGGCAGCTCGCCTATCTCATCCAGGAAGAGCGTGCCTCCCTCCGCGGCGGTGACCTTGCCCCACTTTTCCGCGATAGCACCGGTGAAAGCGCCCCTGGCGTGCCCGAATAGATCGCTTTCCAGTAGCTCCCGCGAAAGGCTGGGACAACCGATGGTAACAAAGGCGGCGATTGCCCGCGGGCTGCGCCGGTGAATCGTCTTTGCCAACACGCTCTTGCCCGTCCCGCTCTCGCCCAGCAGGAGAATGGTTGCGTCGCTTGCGGCCGCCTTGAATGCGAGGTCGAGGGCCCGTTGCATCTTTGGCGACTCGCTATTGAGAATGTAGTCGAGTGAGTTGGAATGGGAAACCGACTCGAGCTCGGCAACGCGGTTCTCCAGCTTCCGCGTCTGTTCCACCTTGTCGAGCACCTCGCGCAACTGCTCCGGAGTGCACGGCTTTGGTAGATAATCGAATGCGCCGCGCTTGATCGCCTCCACCGCGGTCTCCACCGAGGCGAAAACAGTGACGAGGATGATGGCGATCCTCGGGGAAATGGCAACGATCTCTTCCACCAGCTCAAGCCCGCTCTCCTCGCTGAGCCGCAGATCCAGCAGGACGATGTCAAAAGAGCCGGTGCGGAGCGCATGCAAACCGAGCGCACCATTGGCGGCCGACTTGACCTGATGATTCATCGCCTCCAACGCCGCAGTCAGTGCGGTGCGGATATTCTTTTGGTCATCGATGATCAGAATGCGCACAAAAAGATTGCAGAGTCTTAATCCAACACCCTTGCACTATCAGCAGATTCTCTACACAGGCAGTCCCTCTAGCTTCCGCCGTGCCGCCTGCGGAGCGGAGATTGCATGTGCCAGCATCCGTGCCATTTGCGCTGCGAGGACCAAACGTACCGCAACGAAACCGAAATGCATTATGCATGATTCCTGATTTTTCCCCTTTGCAATATGCAATGTCACGAGCCGGTTATCAGACCTCGGCTTTGTCATAGAAATTCGTGCGCGAAAGCTCGGAGAGCCGGCTCGTGATCGACCGTTATCTCCTGCCCACCGAGATCGACTGCTCATGCTCCTCGCGCATCTCGAGCATGACGCCAACGAGGTGAATGGCCTGGATTGAATGCGGGTCCATATCCAGGGCCTTGATCAGATGTGCTTTCGCGCTGTTAAAGTCGCGCAGATTGATGGAACGCTTGGCCAAACCGAGGTACCAGCCGCAGTCGCGGACATCCGGGACGCGCGGGTCTGGTATGTGGCGGATGAGGATATCATTTACAACCTGGCGCAATTGCTCGGCGGGGGGCGGCTTGGGCAGAAAGTCTATTGCTCCAAGTTCCATGGCGCGCACGGGATTCGGAACGTCTCCATCCTCCATTACAAGTACGGCTGGAGTTCTGATGTCGCGTTCATACATGGATTCCAGCAAATCGAATCCATCCATGTCTGAAGATTGGAGACCGATAATCAGCGCGTCGTATTTACGCTCCACGCACCGGTCCAATGCCGCCTCGCCGGAGTTGGCTTCGTACAGATCGTAACCAGTGTGCTCCAGCGCCGCCCGGTACAT
>JABDHA010000155.1 GCA_013285705.1 Acidobacteriota bacterium | reverse complement strand
GCTGATCGTAGATGACACGCCCATTGAAGGAGCTAGGGATCACACCCGGAATGCGATTGCCAGCTCGATTGAAGGCGACAGCGGAAGTCCCGGCTGTCAGCAGTTCGGAGTAGTTCGAATAGACCTGGGCATCGAGCAGATATGAAGCCAGAAAACGAATCCCTCGGAGAGTACCAGGCAATGGCCTCGCATTCACTCCAACCTGCATGCCGCGATGCGCGGAGGCAGGGGCATTGAAGGTATAGCTTTGCAAATTGACGCCCGGCGACTGCGAAACGAACTCATTATGAAACCACTCATAAAACCCGGCGACGCTCAGGCTTAGATTTGAGGAGAGCGACAAGTCCGCACCCAGATCGACGCCTGTATTCCGCTGTGTCTTGAGTTGGGTGTTGTTGCCGAAGGTGCCTTGTGGAGTCACGAACAGATTGCTCGCCTGAGGAGTTCCATAGCCCGTGCCTAACCGCCCATGGAATTGCCACGCTTGGTTGGGCCTGTAGACAAGGGACACCTCAGGGGCGACGTTGAAGAATGTTCTGTCAGCAGAGATATGTGTGAGGACAGGAGCGGCGGATACAGGATAGGAGTAGTTTGTCTCTTGTGCCGTCAGATTCGTATATTCAGCACCCAGACCGACGATACCCATCCACTTCTCATCAAATCTGAATTCTTCGCGGCCTCGAAGGCCCGTGTTGAGATGTTCGCCAAAAACGGTCTGAGTAACACCACCGAGAGAAGCGTTCCCGGCGGGAGTGAGGTTGTAAGTGTAGGAGTTGATGTCTTCGTTATTGAAGAAGACACCGGCGTATGAGGTGGATTGGTGCCCCCATAACGTTCCATGATGCGCAACATCGCTCATCAGATTGAACGATGGGGTCGGTCCAACGGCGCTGGTCGAGCTGGTCGGCTGACTGATATTCCGATCGTCGAAGACAAACTGGGTTCTCCATGTGGTGTCGCTGCTTAGATCGTGTTCCCAGCGAGCCCCAACAATGGTGCGACGGTCATGACGTCCCAGGCCTGCCTGGTCGGCACTGAGCGATTGTTTGGAGCCGTTGAATCCGTTCGTGAAGAGACTGACACTTCCACAGCCCGCTGCCATCAGGCTCGCGCAGCCCTTCTGATACGGATTTGCCAGATACTGATTCAGAGAGAGACGAACCGACAGTGCCGTGTCTAGGTCGTTGTCAATGAATTTCAATGTGACACGATCCTTCGGAGTGAATTCATAAGTCGCCAGGAGGTTGGCAGTAATCGTGTTGAAAGCCGAGTGTTGGGTATACTGCTTAGCTCGGACGTTGCTGGCAAAGATCGTGTACTGATAGTGCTCGCCCTGGTTTCCGGCAGTGATGTAGTTGTTTAAATAACCAAAACTGCCAACATCTGTACCAACCTCAATGCCTTGTACGTCGCCTCCCGGGCGCGTGTGGAAGTTGATGGCTCCGCCAGTAGCGTAGTTCCCATAGAGCGCTGATGACGGCCCTTCGACAACGTCGATTCGGCTGTACGCATGTGGATCTATCAGATCGGTGCGTGATGTGCCGTCAGGTTGTGTCACAGGAAAGCCATCTTCGAAGATCTGAACATTACGAATGGCAAACGTCTGCCGATCATTCGAACCGCGAATCGAGATGGATATGTCCCGAGGACCGTTACCCTGTTTGATGGTTACGCCGGGAGTCAGATCGAGAAGCTGCCCAATCGTAAATGCCGGGGTGTTCTTGAAATCTTCACGGCTGATCGAGGTCTGCGTTTGACCTGCTGGAGAATCTGTGACGGCGGGAGATTGTGCGTTCACAGTAACGGTCTCAGCAAGAGAGGAGACATCCTGGGTAAGGCTCAGTGGCGCGTTCGTGCCATTCTCAATCTGAACCTCCTGTTCCGCATCCCTAAATCCGGCGTGATCCACATGAATTCGGTAGCGGCCTGCCGGAAGGTTGCGGATGGAAAATCGTCCTTCTTGGTCGGAGACAAAGTTGAAGTCGGACGAGCCATCGAGTTGTTTTGCTTCGATGCGAGCTCCGACGACAGCTGCGCCGCTATGATCCAGGACCTGTCCGGTAACGGCTGTAGCAAAGTTCTGGGCGAATATATGCGCGGATAAAGACACGACTGCGCACAGGCAAGGAACAAACTTTCTAAAGTGATGCATGAACCCTCTCGAGAGACTCCAGAGCAAAAACCGATGGTCGCGGATGAACGCATATGTATCCGCGACGTCAGTATTTGCAGCGCCGGATAGACCGGCTGAAAAGACGAGAATGCGATTTAGAGGAGAGGAAGAGCAGGAGGGCCGCGCATCTGGCGCGAGCGGTCGCCAGAGATGCGCCGTTTTGACTCTGTCTGTGCTACCCCAGCAGGATGGCTGATCAGCGAAGCGAAGACGGCCGCAGACGTCGGCGGGCCAAAGACGTTCGGGTGTACAGCAGGAATTGCACCGGGGCAGTATGGGCATTTTTCGATAGGGCCATCAATCTGTGTTGCATGATCGTTGGCACCAGATCGTTCGCCTATAGTGATCAGGCAATGATGACGCCCACCTTTTCTGCAGCAGGCCAGCACGGACGAGTCGTCAAGTCTCCCGAATGAGGGGAGCGGCGCGACGACCGTGAGGCTCAACACGGCCAGCAAAAGAATGGACAACAGCTTGCGCAAGCGTGGTTCGTTTCCTTGGTTACGAGTTTGTACGGTTTCCCCCTGCATCGGACTGGGCTCCGCGCGTACGCAATTACTTACCAGATAACAACCAGGATGCGGCGCTACCTGAACTTCGCGCGTAGATGCTATGCGCTGCCCAGATCAGCAGAGGAGGAGTTGAACCCGAAGCCTCACTTCGCAAATAGGCTGCACGGCGCAAAGACGAAGTCTCCGCCGAATACCAGAGGATGCTAAATGCGATTAGCTTTGAAGGAGAGTTGGTGGACCGCGCTTTTGACGAGAACGATCGCGAGAAATGCGGCGCAGCGATTCGGTCTGAGCAATCCCGGAGGTATGGCTGACCAAGGAGGCAAATACCGCTTTTGCGGTCGGAAGTGCTAAGAGGTCCGTGTGTCCCGCAATGATCGCTGAGGGGCAGTAAGGGCACTTTTCTGTAGGAGTGCTGAATGCTCGCGTGGTCTTGCTCAGGCTATTTCGATCTGACATGCTTGCCATGCAATGGTGCTTACCATCCCTGCGGCAACACGCTGGAAGGCGCGTTTGATCCATTCTCTCCATTGCGAGCAATGGAGAGACAACCGGAAGGCCAAACGCGACCAGCAACAAGATGGAGAGCAGTCTACGCAATGACTTTATTGAACCATCAAAGCTTCGTAAGCCGCAAGGATGTCCATTATTGCGGCTCTGAACGGGCTCGTATTTTTGATGGGTGGTTCGTCCTGCTTGTTTGACTGCGGCTAGGGATCGTCGAACCCGTGTCCAGGGCAATGCTCTTCTTAGAAACTCCCTGTGAGCAGCGTCCAGAGATAACCTCGCCTGATGTAGATCAAAGAGAGAGAGAAGCATGTGGAGCACCCACTCTTGATTCCGCCGCGTCCTTCTCGCTCCGGGTTGTAACGCGGGTGCCGGTTGCACCCCGCCTTTACCCGCTCGGCGACCTTGAGTTTGTAGTTGAACTGAAACATGATCTCCTCCTTTTGAGGAAAAAGCGGGAGCCGTTGCGGGTTAGGCTGCAACTTGCTTCTTAGCCGTCTTCTTCTTCGCTGCGGTCTTCTGAGCGGTTTCGATCGGCGTGGATAGCCGGTTTCTCGGACATGTGGAATCAAGCGCATAAAGGGGCCGACTTTCTATGAGCAGGTCACTGATGTCAACGACTGTTCTTTGGCCGTGAAAGAAGAATGAGGCACTGCGTTAGGGAAGATTGGCGTACTCGGCTTTTGCCTGCTTGAGGATAGGGATGTCGGAGTCGGCATCCTTCCAGAGGATCACGAAATCCTTATAGGCGGATTTTGCCTTGGTCTCGTTTCCCGACAGCGCGTAGGCTCTTCCCAATTGCAATTGTGCCAGCACGCTGATGGGATCAACGATCACGGCCCCGCGGTGATCGAGAATTTTCTGGAACTCTCCGGCGGCCTGGGTGCCCTGATGTAAAGCCAAATACGCCAGGCCACGCACATAAATTGGATAGAAGGCTCCGAAGTATCCATTGACGGCGCTGCGTGGTTGGCCCAGTTCATTCGGTACAGCGGTTTGCAGCAGTTCTGTCGCTTTTGCAGGCTCGCCATGGTTCAGCGCAAGAAGCGCACGAACCGATGGCATGTAATTGAATCGAACGGCAGTATCTTCGGGAAAGTTTTTTTCGAGGTCATTGGCGAGTGTCTGTGCCTGGTAAGAATCCCCCGAGAGTGCCAGTGCAAAGGCCGCGCCGAACTGTACCTCCCGGTCTTGAGCAAGCGCAAGGGCTTCCATCGCGCTACGCTTTGCCGCGGGCGCATTCCCGAAAAAGGCTTCCCTCAACGCCACCCTGGTTTCGAATACCGCCGCCTTTTCCCGGTGGCCGGCCTCCTGTGCGAAGTCCACGGCGCGTTGTGACATCCTCCTGGCCTCTTGCAAGTGACCGGCATATGCCATCACAAAAGCCGCGTGGTCGAAAATCCAATCCTGCGTTCCAGATTTTCCTTTGGACAGAGCTGCTTCCCGCTCCATTCCCGCTTTGTCATCTTTCAAAAAAGCGACGTCGTAGCGCAAGAGTGAAAGGTAAGGCGCTTCAATTTTGCGGTCGGAAGCTCTCCGAAGGACCTTTTCGGCTTCAGCTGGACGGCCAAGGTGAAGATAGGCGTGACCCAGATTCACGTACCCGAAGGCAAAGTCCGGATTGAGCTGGATAGCTTTCTCCCCTGCTTCAGCCGCCTCTTCATATTTGCCGAATGCAGGGTAAATAAACCCCGCCAACATCGCGTGGGGAATCGGATCACGCGGATACGCTTGAGCCCACGTCTCGCAGGTCACCTGAGCCTTTTCCTGGTTTCCTGTTGCCCGCCCATCATAATAAGCGGTGATAAAAAACTTCTCATAGTCACTGGCGCGATCCCGCAACTGCCAGGCTTTGCTGATGTTCTCCGTACCGAGTGCCGATTCTCCGGAGGAACCATAATAGAGCCCGAGAAACGCATACGCCATTGCAAATTTGGGGTCGATCCCAATGGCGTCTTTGAAAAAGGGCTCAGCGGCCTCCTCACTCCCTGTGGTACCAACCTTCACCCCCATGCTGTAGTCCTTCAGGGCTTCGAGTGAAGGCGTCGTGGCTTCGGCGAGGGGCGTGTCGTATTTTTCAACGGTCGTCAGGGATTCGCCGAAACGAGCCCTGAATTTGCTGGCAATTTCGCTGAGCGCATTCAGCACGTCTTCTTTCCGCGCCGCCTGTGCTTGCTCATCGGCTAGCACCTCTCCGGTGCGGCAGTTTTTCGCGCGCAAACCCAGCACATACTGGCTGCCCAGCTTTGCAATTGACCCGTCCAGCACAGCCGCACTTGCGGTCCTCTCGCACACCTCACGCGCAATCTCCTGCGTAAGGCGCGCATCGGCCGGCTGCCCCATCATGCTCAGGGTCCGCCCTACGCGCTCTTCTGACACAAGGCTCAAAAACGGCGATTGCTTCAGTTGAATCTCCAACCCTTGCTGCAGAGCCCCATCAAACACACGATCACCCGTCGTATTGGTGAAATCGGCAAGCAACACCGAGTCTGTCTTACCTAGGCTGATCGGCTTTTGCCTATGCCTGCTCAAAAACAGGACCGCGCCGCCAACCAGCACTACCATCACGGCGGCAACCGTCCATCCATATCTCTCAATCGCTTTCGGGCGTAAGCCATCTGCCGGCACTGACAGTGTCGGCGCCGCAACTGGATGCTCTACCACCATTTGTGAACGAAAGCTGCTCGAGATCAGTACGTCATCGCCATCCTGCGCGACCGTCCGCACCTCCGCCACAAACCGGTAGCCCCTTCCCGGAATCGTCGCAATGTAGCGCCGGTCTTCCGGGGTGTCTCCAAGGGTCTTGCGCAGCACAAAGATGTTCTGGCTCAGGTTCGACTCCTCCACAAAGGAATCCGGCCATACCCCTTTGATAAGGTCGTCTTTGGTCACAACGTCGCGGCTGTGTCGAACCAGGATCAGCAGCGTTTCAAAAACCATGGGAGGAATCGCGACAGGCTGATTCTCGCGCAGCAGCACCTGTTTGGCCGGATCGACCTGAAATGG